>DASWSX010000133.1:0-43531 GCA_036402435.1 Telluria sp.
TCCGAGGCGCTTGTCTTCTTCCCGCGCCCAGCCACCATCGAACACCTCAAGGACGGGATAAACTGAAGGGAAGTCATCATCAATCCAATACTCCGCCAGCGGAACTCCGTCTAGAAGCCTGAAGCCGTCAACTTGGAGAAATGTGACCTCACTCTCATCATTCTTGTTGCGGTTTTGAAGGACACGTATCGACAGGCGACCGTCGTAGAAAACGGAGTGAATGCCGCGCCCCAGCGAATTGCTCCTGGCAGCCAAAGATTCTCGCTTTGATTGGCATGTATGTCGTGTCTCCGAAGGCTTGATGAGCGTGGCTGTACAACGATTTATAGTAACGCCGCCGCACGACCGCTCTTGGCCGATCGTAATAGGGCGCAAAGGCTCAGTGTACGAGGTTGTTGCTCTCTGAGCAAGTCAGGGGTATGCGCTCTTAGCCCTGCGGCACGATGATGTAAAAATGGTTACTATTAACGTTCTTCACAGACATGGAAAAGGAACGTCATGGCAACCAGAAAGATCGCCGTCATCGTCGGCAGCCTGCGCAAGGAATCGTTCAACCGCAAGGTCGCCAAGACCCTGATTCTGCTGGCGCCGTCTACATTGGACATGGAGATCGTCGAAATCGGCCAACTGCCCATGTACAACCAGGACGATGACGAGAATCCGCCTGCCACCTATGTCGAGTTCCGCGAGAAGATCAAGCAGTACGACGGCGTGCTTTTCTGCACGCCCGAATACAACCGCTCCGTACCCGCCGTGCTGAAGAATGCCATCGACGTCGGTTCGCGACCGTACGGCCAGAGCGCCTGGACCGGCAAGCCGTGCGCCATCGTCAGCGTCTCGCCTGGCGCGCTGGCCGGTTTCGGCGCCAACCATCACCTGCGCCAGTCGCTGGTGTTCCTCAACATGCCGGCCATGCAGCAGCCCGAGGCTTACCTGGGCAACATCGGCGGCCAGTACGAGGGCGACCAGCTGACCAATGATTCCACCCGCGGCTTCCTGCAGAAGTTCGTCGACGCCTTCGACAGCTGGGTCGAGCGCCACGCCGACTGAGCCTGATGCAAGCAGACCCGAACCCGGTCATCGGCGGCCCGCAGGTGCCGGTCGAATTCGGCAAGCCCGAAGCGGGCCTGCGCAGGCGCTTGTACACCATCATCTTCGAAGCTGACACGACTGCCGGGCGCCGCTTCGACATCGCGCTGGTCGTCATCATCCTGCTCAGTATCGCGGTGGTGATTGCCGAGAGCGTGCCGTCCATCGGGCGCCGTTACGGCGATACCACCAACATACTGGAATGGGGCTTCACGCTGCTGTTCTCGGCCGAGTACATCGCGCGCCTGCTGTGCGTGCGCCATCCGCTGCGCTACGCCACCAGCTTCTTCGGCGTGATCGACCTGCTGGCGGTGCTGCCGACCTATTTCGCGCTGCTGATGCCCGAGGCGTCGGTGTTCATCGACATCCGCATCCTGCGCCTGCTGCGCATCTTCCGGATCCTGAAACTGACCCAGTACGTGGCCGAGTACACGAAGCTGGCGCGCGCATTGCGCGCAAGCCGGCGCAAGATCCTGGTGTTCCTGTCGGCCGTGCTGATGGCGGTGCTGATCCTGGGTACGGTGATGTACGTCGTCGAAGGCCCCGAGAACGGCTACACCAGCATCCCGATGGCGATGTACTGGGCCATCGTGACGATGACCACCGTCGGCTACGGCGACGTGGTGCCGCAGACCGGGCTGGGCAAACTGATCGCGTCGTTCATGATGCTGCTGGGATGGGGCATCCTGGCGGTGCCGACCGGGATCGTGACGGCCGAGATGACCTCCCTGCGCATGGGCCGCAAGCCGACCACCCGCACCTGTCCCGTGTGCCTGTCCGAAGGCCACGAGCCGGAGGCAAAGTTCTGCCAGGACTGCGGCGCCGCGCTGCCGCGCTACGAACACGACTGAAGCGCCCGCCATGCTATCCTTCTGCCGCGCACAATTGTGCGCTTGCGCATGAGGGAATTGCATGAAGAGTACCGCCACTGTAGTAGGGTTGGGCGCGTTCGGGTCGACCGTTGCATTGGAACTGACGCGCCTCGGGGTCGAGGTGCTCGGCATCGACACCAATGCCGCCCGCGTCAACGCGCTGGCCGACCAGCTCGACCGCGCGGTGATCGCCGACGCGCGCGACGAACGCGTGCTTCACGAACTCGGCGTGCATGAATCGGACGTGGTGGTGGTCGCCATTGGCGAAGACGTCGAGGCGAACATCATGACCACGCTGGTGGTGAAGACGATGGGCGCGCCCCAGGTCTGGGCCAAGGCGCTCAATGCCAACCACCACCGGATCCTGGAAAAGCTGGGCGCCGACCACATCGTCCATCCCGAGCACGAGATGGGATTGCGGGTGGCCCGCACGCTCACCTATCCACACGTGCTCGACTACATCAACCTTGGCGATGACCAGTTCATCTCGGAAGTGCGCGCGTCCGAACGCTTGCAAGGCTTGACGCTCGATGCCTTGCACCTGGCAGAGAACGACGTCAAGTGCCTCGTCATCCGGCATAACGGCATGGCGCTGGCGCCGCCGCCGGAAGGGCACCGGTTCGAACTGGGCGACCAGATCGTGTTACTGGGTTCGCTGGCGCGCCTGCGCAAGGTCTCGAAGTACCTATGAGGCAGGCGCCTGCCGCGATACTTGCCGGGCTGGTCCAGCGGCGCGTGCGCAACCTGACGCCGCCGCAGGCGCTGATCGCCTCGTTCGTTGGACTGGCGGTCGCCGGCATGCTGCTGCTTAAGCTGCCCATCGCCAGCCACCAGCCGACCAGTTGGGCGCAGGCATTGTTTACTGCCGTTTCCGCCGCCACCGTCACCGGCCTGGGCGTGGTCGACACCGGCACCCATTTCACGATGTTCGGCCAGTCCGTGCTGATGGTGCTGATGCAAGCGGGCGGCCTTGGGCTGATGACCTTCGGCGTGTTCGTCATCTACCTGCTGCGCGACCGCATGTCGCTCGGCCATCGGGCTGCCTTGAGCGAGGCGCTCAACCAGCCCGGGCAGGAGGACATGCGCCACCTGTTGCGGATGATGTTCGGGTTTACCGCGGTAATGGAACTGTCGGGCACGCTGCTGCTGGCGATGCAGTGGGTGCCGGAACTTGGCTGGCGCGACGGCCTGTTCCACAGCCTGTTTTATGCCATCTCCGCGTTCAACAATGCGGGCTTCGCGCTGCACCCTGATAACCTGATGTCTTATGCCGGCAGTCCCCTGATCAACCTGGTTATTCCGTCGCTGTTCATTGGCGGCGGGCTGGGATTCGTGGTCATTGCCGACGTCATCCGGAAGCGCCGCTTCCGCGACTATGCGCTGCATACGAAGGTCATGCTGGTGGGCACGCTGCTGATCAACGCGCTGGCGATGCTGGCCGTGCTGGTCCTTGAATATGGCAACCCGGCCACCCTGGGCAAGCTGTCCGGCATCGGCGACAAGCTGATGGCCGCGTGGTTCCAGGGCGTCGCGCCACGCACTGCCGGGTTCAATACGGTCGACGTCGCCGGATTGCTGGCGCCCACCGCCTTGCTCACAATGGTGCTGATGTTCATCGGCGGCGGCAGCGGATCGACTGCCAGCGGTATCAAACTGAGCACCTTCGTCGTCCTTGTGCTGGCCACCCGTTCCTTCCTGCGCGCCGACCACCGGCCAGTCATCTTCGGGCGCAGCATCGATTCCACACTGATCGTGCGCGCATTGGCCATCTCGACCATATCCCTGTTCTGCGTAGTGATCGGCACGTTCCTGCTGTCGATCACGGAGCAGGCCGCCTTCCTCGATCTCGCCTTCGAAGCCGTCTCGGCGTTCGCCACCACGGGGCTGTCGCGGGGAATCACGGCGAGCCTCAGCGGACCCGGCCAGGCCGTCATCATGCTGCTGATGCTGGTCGGCCGTGTCGGCCCGCTGACCCTGGCATTCACGCTCGCAAGCCGGCGCCGCGCCGCGATTCAATACCCTGACGGACGGGTTAACATCGGTTAATCCGATGACAACGGCGTTTCGCGTTCAGCGGCGCCGTTTCGTTTCCAATCACGTTTGATAATTGTCAAGTCGCGACAATCTCACACCTTTAGCCTTGGTAGTTCGTGCTGAAAACGACATGCCCGATCGGCCAGCCTGGCCAGGCGAGTTTTCACACTTCCCGCTGCGGACCGGCATGCGGCGCGCCATTCCGGCTGCGTGTATTCCGCCTCCGCTACACATGTTCAACCCAACCATAACGAGGCGACTCTAATGTTTCCATTTTCCCAGTCCGTTACTCCAGCAGTAAAAACCCACCTGGAAGCACAGGTGGCGTTCATGAACGATATGTCCAAATCGCTTTTCCGTTCGTTCCAGCAACTGTGCGACCTGAATATCCAGCTGACCCAGACCATGATTGAAGAAAGCACGCTGGCCAGCAATTCGATGCTCACCGCCAACCGCCAGACCGAAGTCATCAGCGCGGCAGCGTCGCGCGCCCAACCGGCCACCGAGAAATTGCGCGCGTACCAGCAGCACATTTCCAAGGTTGCCGCCGACGCCCAGGTCGAACTGGCCCGCGTCACCGAACAGCATGTGCAGGAAACCACCCGCACAGCGCGCGCGCTGGCCGACGAGGTCGCCCGCGTCGCATCCGAGGAAACCGACCGCAGCATGCGCACCCAGCAGGAAACCATCCGCAAGTTCAGCGATCCGTTCCAGACCGGCGATGGCCAGATGCGCGGCAACGGCGGCGACCAGGCCCGTGCTGCCGGCGCAAGCATGCAAAGTTCCAGCCCCGGCAGCGCACAGGGCAGCTCGGGCGGCGCACAGTCGGACATGCAAGGCAATATCCCCGTCCAGGGCGGCAAGGGCACCAGCGCCACCAGCGCCACCAGCGGCGCGCGCAGGGACACCTGACGCTAGCGAACCGGTGCTAACGCCGTAACTGGCCCGCTGACGCAGCCTGGCGCACCGTAGCCAGGTCATGCGGCAGCGTCAGCGCCAGTTCGGCGCGCGCCAGCGCGAGCGCGGCATGGTCCCGTGCCGCCTCGCGCACCGCAGGGTCGCCGTCGGCGGCCAGGGCGGCGAGGGCGTGCTGCAACAGCACGCCAATCTCGATCATGGCGGCGCCATCGCGTGCGATGGGGGTAAATGCGTCATCGAACATATCGCGCTGAGACACCAGCGCGACGCTCACCCGGTCGTGCAGCACCTCTCCCGCTTCATCTCCCGCCTTTGCGGCGCCGGCATCGCTGCTCGTCGACAGCAGCCTGGTCAGCGTTGCGATGATGCCGATCGCCGTGCCCGGGTCATTGACTGCGGGCGAGAGCGCGCGCCCGGCGATCTCCGCCAGCGCCACCAGCCCGAAGCGCGGATCGTGGTCGAACTTGCGGACCGGCCCCAGCGTGAACGCGGCAGCCACCACCGCGTGGTCTACCGCGGCGTCCCCTTCGCTGCTGACCAGCGCCAGCGCGCGGCCAGGCAGCATCAAGGTGCCTGGAATGGCCGTGACGGCAATGCGCAGCTGCGCCTTTTCGGCGGCACGCTGCAGCGCGGCGATATCGACATCCTGTACGTACCCGACCGAGCCGGCGAACACCGGCACGCCGCCGGTCCAGCCTGGGGCCAGTTCGGCGCC
Organism: Telluria sp.; assembly: GCA_036402435.1. Lineage (GTDB taxonomy): Bacteria > Pseudomonadota > Gammaproteobacteria > Burkholderiales > Burkholderiaceae_D > Telluria_A. Next base: position 5,629 of record DASWSX010000133.1, read on the forward strand.
GCCCCTGGCCGGATTTCGCCGGTAGCGCGCCAGCGCCGCCGCTGTGGCTTGCTCAACCTTGGCCACAACCGACCCAAGCCGGCCGAGGCGCGCGATGCGGTCGACCCAGCGCGAAAAGGTAAACACGACAATGGCCAGCACCGCCAGGGTCAGCGCAAACAACGAAAAGCGCCCGGCCTGGCCGTAGTAGCCGTTCATCAGCGCGATCAGGGCGACCACGCTGTAAATGAAGGCGCCGATGAAGGTCGACAGCGCGTTTTGCGAGACATCGTCGGCCACCACCAGCGGAAACGCGCGCGGTGTGGCCGTATTGCCGGTCGCGCTGTAGGCGGCCACCATCGAGGCCACCGCGAACGTGGCCACCCCCATCATGCTGGCGGCAAGAATCTTCAGGAGGTCCTCGATCGAGTCGCGGCGTATTTCCGGCACATGCCAGCCCATGCCGGTGGCGTCGAGCGCCCTGGCCAGCAGCGCCGCGCCGATCGACAGCAGCGACACCAGCAGCGGCTTGACCCATAGCCGTTCGCGCAACGATGCAAAAAAATGCTTCAGGCTTGGCGTCATGGGTGGCGTCCTTTAGCCGCGCCGCGCGCGTTTGGCCGGGGGTGGCGGGGCCGGCGGCGGCAGCTGCACCAGCCGGACGTCCGCGCCGTTGAGCCTTATCTTCAACCCGGCGCGGATCCGCTCCAGGTCTGCCTCGGGCAGCACCGGCGTCGCTTCGACCACCACCAGCGTCACCAGGCGCGCCGCAGCATCGTCCTTGGCCGCGCTGGCGCCGGTGGTCACCGACACTTGCGTGATGTTGGGATACTGGGCCAGCGTTTCGGCGATGATGCGCCCCTGCTGCGCCTTCGCTTCCTCCAGCTTGCCGAGGCGCAGCGTCAGCGCGTCGAGCTTGCTGGCGCGGTCTTCCAGCTGTACGACGGTGCTGTCGTACAAGTCGCGCCGCAACTGGTCGCGCAGCGAGGCAAGGTCGACTTTCTCATTGCCGACATGGCGGACCACCAGCTTGGCATTGAGGAAGCCGGACTTGTGCAGGTCGTGCGACAGGCGCTCCTGCACGCTGGCGGCGAGCGGGTCGCCGCCGAGCGTGACAGCCACGCGGCGCAGCGGCACCGAGACATCCTTGGTCAGTAAAATCGCGCCCGGCTGGTTGTCCAGTTCGAGCAGCACCTGCTTGCTGGCGGCCAGGAACACCTGGTCCTGCACCAGCCGGTAGGCCAGGAAGCCGCTCGGGACCGCCAGCGCCAGCACCGCCAGCGCGATCGCGAAGTGGGCGCGCCGCTGCAGGCGCTGGTCGGCCTCTTCGTGCTCTGGAAACCCCATCAGCTTGGCGAACACGTAGGTCGACAGCGCGATGAAGAAGGCATTGATCAGGAACAGGTAGCTGGCGCCGATGAAGTAATCCCAGTTCAGTGTCGCCAGGCCGTAACCGGCGGTGCACAGCGGCGGCATCAGGGCCGTGGCGATGGCCGCACCCGGAATGACGGTCGATTCGTCGCGCCGGGTCTGGGCGATGATGCCGGCGCAGCCGCCGAAGAAGGCAATCAGGACATCCCACAGCGTAGGCGTGGTGCGCGCCAGCAGTTCCGACTGCGCGTGCTCCAGCGGGCTGGCCAGGAAGTACAGGGTCGAGGTGACGATGCTGAGCACCGCGAAGATGGCCAGGCTGCGCGCTGCCGAGCGGATCAGGCGGTGGTCGCTGATGGCGGCGCCGTAGCCAATGCCCAGGATAGGCCGCATCAGCGGAGAGATCAGCATGGCGCCGATGATGACGGCGGTGGAATTGACGTTCAGCCCGACCGAGGCGATCAGGATGGCAAAGATCAGCACCCACATGTTGGTGCCGCCGATCCGAACGCCGGAGCGGATGGCGGCATCGATTACGGGGAATTCGCACTGGTCCTGGCGCAGGTCGAATAACTGCTTCATCTTGTCGAGCATGGTGCTGTCTTCCTGATTCTACGGTCGCGTTTATCCAGCGGGCATCATAGCATCGCGATAAGAATCCCAAGGTTGGCGACCGTTGCGGCGCGCTTCAATCGCCTGCCGCGCGTTCGTTCTCGACGTCCTTCAGGCGCTCGGCGTCGATGCCTTCCTTCATCGCGGCAGCTTCGGCCATGAAGGCGTCGACGCCCTGGTCGGGACTGGCGCGTAGCGAAGGCGGCAGCAGCAGCGGCATGTACAGCTGGTCCGCCACCCGTCCGCTGGTCTGCAGGTTACCGACCAGCGTCAGTCCCGACCCCAGCAGGGCGAGCAGCGCGCAGCTGCTGGCGAAGTAGCGGCGCCGGTGCGGCTTGACCGTCCCCAGGTGGAAGTACACCATCCCGGCCATCAGCACGATCGCCACATGCATGCCGTAACGCACCAGCCATTCCAGCGACCAGGCGTACGCAGCGATGCTCGATCCGACCTTGTACACCGCGATGGCGGCCAGTCCGCAGCCAAAGATGAATAAATGGCGGCCCAGGCGCGCGTGGCGGCCGAACAGGCGGTTGGCGAAGGCCCACATGCCGCCCCACACCAGCCCCGCGGCGATGCCATACGCCAGCGCAAGCAGGTAACGGCTCAGCTGGAACTGGCGGGTGTCGTTCAGCCACACGGTCAGCAACGCCACCATGCCGATCAACACCATCCCGGCAATGCCCGGCAGCGCACCTTCCCAGCCGTGCATGGTGCGGTCGAGCAGCTCGGCATTTACCGGGAAGTCGGCCCCGCGCACGCGCAAGCTGGTGTGGCCCAGCCGGACCACGGTGTCGCCGGTCAGCCCGATGCTGTGCTGGCGCTTGCCCCGGTACACCACGCCGTTCTTGCTGCCGAGGTCGCGCAGCACCGGCTGGCCGTCGGCGCCGGCCTCGATCACGGCGTGGCGCGGCGCCGCGTGCGCGTCATCGAGGATGAAGTCGTTGTCGTAGCCGCGCCCGAGCCGGATCGGCAGGCCTGGGACCTGGTGGCGGTGCAGCACATCGCCGTTGCGGGCAAGGGTTTCGATGAAGTAGGGCGCCTTCATCGTTTGCCGCTCCGCCCCAGTGCGGACAGGAACGCGCGCGTGGTGCGCAAGCCGTTTTCATACGACACGCCGGTGACGTCGAGGCGGCTCTGCAGGCTGGCCTGCGGGTCGTCGGTGCTGGCGGTCAATAGGGTGAAGTTGTACAAGCCTTCGAACTTGCGGTACGCGCGCACGCAGGTGACGGCGCGCAGCGGCAGGGTTTTGGTGGTGACGAATTTCTCGGTGCACTCGGGCCCGGTCAGGCGCCGGTCGCGCACGCTGCCCAGCTTGTCGGTCTTGAACACCGTACTCGCGAGCACTGCGAAGCGCAGCGGGTCGAGGCTGTTGGATCGAATGTACTGGTGCACCATCGACACATGCCCGGTCTGCTGGGTTTCCGAGACGAAAATCGCCGACTCCATCGAGCAGGCGATGGTGTCGGCGTTGAAGGTTGCTTCAAGCTGGTCGTTCGAACGGCCCCAGCAGCGCACCTGTCCGGATTCGCGCACTGGAACGTGGTAAGGCCCCATCATCTTGAGCGTCAGCGGCCGGTCGAGCAGGCGCTCGATCATGCCGCGCTGGTGGGTCAGCAGCTGCTGCGCGATGAGCGGGTTGAAATCCTTGGGCGCGCGGGCCTGGGCGGCCACCTTGTCCAGCAATGCCTGGGCGTAGCGGATCGGCACCAGGAAGCTGACCAGTTCGCCATCGCGCCGGCGCGAGACGTTGACGCCGGCCACCATGCCGTCGGCCGTCACGCTGGGCCCGCCGCTCATGCCCGAATTGATCGGGCCGGTGAACATCAGGTGGTCGTAGAAACTGCGCGTGACGATGCCGTTGTATGCGCCTTCCGAGATGGCAAAGCCCAGGTCGAGCGGATTGCCCAGCGAGTACAGGTACTGGCCCTGGGTCAGCTTGGCGGACTTGTCGGGGATGTTGAAGAAGCCGGTGCCGAAGCGGTCGACCCGCACCACGGCAAGGTCGTGCAGCACATCGACCGCGAGCAGTTCGATCGGGCCGCTCTTGCCGTCGGTATCGACGTATTCGCCGCTGTAGACGTCCGGGTCGAGCGCCATCTGCGAGACCACATGGTAGTTGGTCAGCACCAGGTTGCTGGTGCCGACCAGGAAGCCCGAGCCGACGGTTGACTGGCTGCGTCCGCTTCTGAGCAGCATGCGGATCTGCAGCAGGTCGGCCCGGGCTTTTGAATACACCTGCTGGGCGGCGGACGAGGGGGGCGGCAGGGTGGTGTCCTGGTCCGCCTCGGCTTCGGCGGCGGGCGGTGTGGCGCCGGGCGGCACGGCCGCTGGCGGGATCACGCCGGGCGGTACGGGAGCGGGGGGAATCGGGCGCGCCTCGGTGGCGGCCGGTGCGGCGCGCGGCTTGGCCGGCGCCGCCTGCTGGCCCGCCGCCAGCACGCTGGCAAGGCAAAGCAGCGCTGCGGTGATGGATCGTTTCATGCGCAAGTCCCGGCAGGCTTGGCGTCAGGCGCCAACTTGCCTCCAGCTTAACGCATTTTTTGGCTGCTACAGTTGGCCGTCTTCAACCACGGCGTCGAGCTGCGGCTGCATCATGTGGCCCAGCTTGGCTTCCTTGGTGTTCAGGTAGCTGTTGTTGAAGGCGTTGCGGTTGACCAGCAGCGGCACCCGTTCGCTGACCTTCACGCCCAGTTTTTCCATGGCGTCGATCTTGCGCGGGTTGTTGGTCATCAGGCGCAGCGACGTAATGCCGAACTGGGCCAGCATTGGCTGACACAGCTCGTAATTGCGGGCGTCGGCATGGAAGCCCAGCTGCAGGTTCGCTTCGACGGTGTCGGCGCCGGCTTCCTGCAGGCGGTAGGCGCGGATCTTGTTGACCAGGCCGATGCCACGGCCTTCCTGGCGCAAATAGAGCAGGATGCCGCGGCCTTCATCGGCGATCTTCTTCAGCGCGCCTTCGAGCTGGGCGCCGCAGTCGCAGCGTTGCGAGAACAGCACGTCGCCGGTCAGGCATTCCGAATGGACGCGCGCCAGCACAGGCTCGCCGTCGCCAATGTCGCCCAGGGTCATCGCCAGGTGTTCCTTGCCGGTGGCATGCTCGACGAACGCGTGCAGCGTGAACTGCGCCCAGGGCGTAGGCAGCAGGCACGACGTGGTGTAATCCAACAGTTCTTCGGCAGGAGGCGTGACGGGCATGGCGGTGATCTCGAATCTATTGCTGTACCCGCAAGTGTAGCGGAAATCCGTCCCAGCCGTTGGATGGGCGCCTCTATTCCGGGGAGGCGCCTGGCTCAGTACGGCAGGTCGAAGACCAGGATTTCGGCCGCCTGCGCATCCTCAAGAGTGATGCGGTCCTCATCGCTGAGCTTCAGCGCGTCGCCGCCTTCGAGCGCCGTACCGTTGACGGTCACGCTGCCGCGGATCACGTGCACGTAGGCGGTGCGGCCAGGCGCCAGCGCGTGCCCCAGCGCGTCGCCCGCGTTCATGATGGTTGCATAGATCGCCGCATCCTGGTGGATCAGCACCGAACCGTCGCGCCCGTCGCTTGACGCGACCAGCCGCAGCCTGCCCAGTTTGCTTTCGGGCGGGAAGTGCTTTTCTTCATAGCTTGGGGGAATGTTCGTGACATTCGGCTGGATCCAGATCTGCAGGAAATGGACGGGATGGGATGGCGAGCCGTTAAATTCGCTGTGGCGCACGCCGCTGCCGGCCGACATCCGCTGCACGTCGCCATAGTGCAATACCGAACCGGTGCCAAGGCTGTCCTTGTGCTCGAGTGCGCCGTCGAGCACGTAGGAAATGATTTCCATGTCGCGGTGCCCGTGGGCGCCAAAGCCCTGGCCCGGCGCCACCCGGTCCTCGTTAATTACCAGCAGCGGACCGAAACCGGTGTGGCGTGGATCCTGGTAACTGCCGAACGAAAACGTGTGTTTCGAGTGCAGCCAACCGTGATTGGCGTCGCCGCGGTCGGCGCTGCGTCGTACTTGCAACATATCCTGCTCCTGTTCGTTAATCTTTTAATAAACAATAGTATAGAAGCGAACACGAAACGCTGCAGGCACCCCACACGCAACTCAAATGTTGGTATTGATTAACAGTTTACGGGTAACATGACATTTCATTTCAGATTCCGTCCTTCGATGATTGCTGCAGCCCCCGCGCCCCTGTTCTTCGTCCGCGTCCTCGCAAACCGCCACGGCAAACCGGCTGCCTTGCTGGCCGACGGCGCGGGCGACGCCGTGGCGCTGCTTGGACTGGTGGAGTCCGGCCTGGCCCGGGCGCTGCCGGCCCGCGTGCCGTGTTTCGTCCCGGCCGGCCTGGAGCCGGCGCTGGGCCAGGCGTACGCGCAGGCCGGGTGGAAGCAGGTAGCGCCAGGGGCCGTGTTCTACGCGACTGGAAAACTCGACACCAGCCAGCTGCCGCCGGCGGCCCAGTGGATCGACGGCGACTGGTACCTGACGGAGACGGCCAGGGCGGCCGGGGCGCAGGCCGCATCGCGCTCGCTCGCGCTGCAGCTGGTCCAGCTGGTCGGGGCCGACGCGGACACCCATGAAATCGAAGCGCTGCTGCGCCAGGATGTGGCGCTGTCCTACCACCTGCTGCGGCTGGTGAATTCGCTCGGCGTGGGCGGCGGACGCAAGGTCAACAGCTTCGGCCAGGCTATTTTGATCCTGGGCCGCCAGCAGCTGCGCCGCTGGCTCAACCTGATGCTGTTCGCGGCGGGCAAGGGCGACGTCCGCGGCGCCATGCTGCTGTCGCGCGTGGCCATGCGCGGACGGGCGGTCGAACTGCTGGCCAAGGCCAGCGGCCTCGACAAGAACATGCAGGAGCAGGGCTTCATGGCGGGCATTTTCTCGCTGCTCGGGGTCTTGTTCGGCATGCCGCTGGCCGAGGCGCTGGCGCCGCTGGCGATCAGTGACGGCGTGCGCGACGCGCTGCTCGAACGCGAAGGCGAACTCGGTGCGCTGCTGGCGCTGGTCGAAAGCGCCGAACGCGGCGACCTCGCGAATGTGGCGGCCCGCCTGGCCAGCTTGCAGCTGGACGCGGACAGTTTCAACGAGGCCGTGCTGGAAGCGGCGGCCTGGATGCTCGAAGTAGTGAACGAAACCAGGGGAACCATCAATGGCTGACCGCGCACTCGAACGCTGCCTGGCCCTGCTGCGCGGCGCGCGCGCGCTGGAAGGCGCAGCGCTCGCCCATTCGCTCGACGAACTGGAAGCGGCGATCCTCGTGCTGGCTGCCGGAAAAGTAACGCCGACCGGATCGGAACAGGTCAGCGCCGAACCGTTCGACGCCGACGAGCCGGCCTTCGTGCTCGACATGGCCGGCTACCTGATCGGCTGGAACGCCGCCGCCGCGACCTTGTTCGGCTATACGAAGGAAGAAGCGATCGGCCAGCACGTGCTGTTCCTGTACGCCGACGGTGACGATGACGCCGACATCGCCGAACTGTTCCTCAAGGACGACAGCGACCTGGTCGAAGTCCGCCGCCGCAAGAAGAACGGCGAAATCATCGGCGTGCGGCTGTCGCTGGCCTTGCTCAAGGACGATCACGACGGACCTGCCGGCGTGCTGGTGAACGTAGCGCCGATCGTCGAGGAGTTGGGCGACCAGGACAAGGTGCGCCTGCATGCGCGCATCATCGAAGACAGCGACCAGGGAGTCTTGATTACCGATTCGAGCGAACGGATCGTGTCGATCAACAGCGCCTTCACGCGCATCACCGGCTATGCGCCGGTGGAAGCGATCGGCAAGACGCCCGACCTGCTGCGCTCGGGCGTGCACGACGCCGAATTCCGCGCCAAGGTGCGGGCGGCGATGCGCGGCAACGGCCCGTGGCGCGGCGAGATCACCGGCAAGCGCAAGAACGGCGAGCTGTTCCCGCAGTCGGTGACGATCAGCGCGGTGCGCGATTCCGAAGGCCGGATCACGCATACCTTCTCGCTGTTCTCTGACATCAGCGTGCACAAGGCGGCCGAGGCGCGCGTGCAGCGCATGGCCAACTACGACTCGCTGACCGGCCTGCCGAACCGCAGCATGCTGACCCACCTGCTGGAACAAGCGCTGACCGATGCGCGCCGCACCAACCAGTACGGCGCGCTGATGGTGGTCGAAGTGAACCGCATGGCAGCGGTCAGCGACACGCTGGGCCACGACGTCGCCAGCGAGCTGCTGTGCGAGATAGGGCGCCGCTTCCGCAAGCTGCTGCGCGACAGCGACATCCTGGCGCGCATCGACGGCAGCAAGTTCGCGGTCGCGCTGCCGCGGCTTGACCGGCGTGAATCGACCGCGGTGGTGGTCAAGAAGGTGCTGGCCGCGCTGGCGGTGCCGCTGGTGATCGACGGCCACAAGCTGCAGGTGAGCGCGAATATCGGCGTGGCCGTGTACCCGGACGACGCCGCCGAAGCAGCTTCGCTGATCCGCTGCGCCGATGTGGCGATGGCCCGGGCGCAGGAGGGCGGCGGCGGCACCTTCCTGTTCTACCGAGAGCAGATGGACCTGCGCGCCAAGGAAGACCTGATGCTGGAGGCGGAGCTGCGCACCGCCCTCAATGAACGCCAGCTCGAACTGCACTACCAGCCGAAGGTGAGCCTGCGCAGCGGCCGCATCGTCGGCGCCGAGGCGCTGATCCGCTGGCGCCATCCTGGGCGCGGCATGGTTTCGCCCGGGGTCTTCATCGCGCTGGCCGAGGAAACCGGCATGATCCACGAAATCGGCACGTGGGTGCTGGAAGAAGCATGCCGCCAGATCGCCGAATGGCGCGGTGTAGGCCTGGTGGCGCCGCCGGTGGCGGTGAACCTGTCGGCGCGCCAGTTCGACCGGGGCCTGCCGGCGCGCATCCTCGCGGTGCTTGACCGCCATGGCGTGCTTCCAGAGCAGCTCATGCTCGAGATAACCGAGAGCCTGCTGGTGGGCGGCGCCGATAACGTGGCGGACATCATGAACGAGCTCGTCGCGATGGGGCTGGCGCTGGCGCTGGACGACTTCGGCACCGGCTATTCAAGCCTCGCGTACCTGAAGAAATATCCAATTTCGACGCTGAAAATCGACCGCGCCTTCGTGGTCGGCCTGCCGCACGAGGAGAGCGACTGCGCGATTGCGCGCGCCATCGTCACCATGGCCAAGCAGTTGCGCCAGGAAATTGTGGCCGAGGGTGTCGAAACCGAGGAGCAGATGGCTTTCCTGCGCGACCTCGGCTGCGACCAGCTGCAGGGCTGGCTGTTCAGCCCCGCAGTGAGCGGCGCGACGTTCGAACGCATGCTGCGCGATGGCGACCGGCTCAGCGTGGCGCGGCTGTCGGCATAGCGCGCCTAACGTTTTTAGGAAATGGACAATGTATTTCATCAATTGTGGAAACCGAGACCATGAGCGTCTCTTCGGCACGGGTGCATTTTTTGACTTAGGCACAAATGGCACCCAGGCGGCAATGGCTCAGAATCTGCGGCCGGGGGATACCTGCATCGTCGCTCGATACGCCAACAAAGCCCGTACAGTCGTTTACCTTCAAAGGTACAATTTTACTCACGAGACAAAGCAGACCGATGATAAAGGAATTCCTCAGCGCGTTTTGCATGGCACTCTACAAGGGGCGGAATCGCTGAGTAAGTCCGATGCCGCGGCCGACGCCCGCTATCAATACATGTTTGCGAAAAACGGCGCTTTTAAGAGGCGGTCGGTATTGCAAAGGACGGGCGCGTTCGGATTGTAGCGGCGCTCATCACCGCCTCATAATATGAAGACAAAGCTTAGTCTTGACCAGATCCACGCCCTCGTCTATGAGAAGTTTCCGGCTTTGAAGCGGGAAACCAACTCCGTTAGCACCAGCTATTTCTTAGAGAGCGAAAGCAAACCGAACCGAATCGTTCGGCTTAAGCCGGCGCCATATAATCTGTTGGACTTGAAGCTTGCGCAGACCAGCGCGTCGGAAGGAGCCCGGTCGTTGGAGCGGGTGGATTCGACGGGGGCACTTGCGGCCCTTATAGAGAGTGAGATAGCTTTCGTGCGTGGACGCGCCGCGATGCCGCGAAGTCAGGCTCTGCTAACGCCACGGGAGTCCCGGGTGCATATTTCTACTCAGCGTGCAATCGCCCATGTTGCCCCATTCGTGTATGAGCTGGACCTCAACGGAGTGCTCGACACCTACCTGCTCTATCTATGGGAAATCCGTAATGCCGCGGGTGTATTACTTGGAAAATATCTGGGCAAGGCCACTGGCCATTACCGGCCGTTGAAGAGGTACGGTAAACGTGTGCAGAAGGTGATGTTAGGGGCGGGAGGTCGTCGAGTCCACTATTCTCTGGTGGATGCTGCGCTTGTTGGCCACCAAGTCAAGGTCACTCTGCTTTGCAACGCACCCACTAAAGACGCATTGCGAGCTTGGGAGTATCACTCCATCGCAGCCTTGGATTGTTTCGGCGATCGCCCAGAGCAGCTTAATGCCACCCGTGGACGTTTGCTGTCCCCAGACCAGGTGCCAGGAAAACTTGCATACGTGGTGCGCGCCATGCAGGACAAGCTTTGTTAGGCTGATATCAAGCCGTTTCCCGACCGCTATTTTCCCTCAGCACTGTGCATAGTTGTGCGTCATGGCACAGCAAATCCTCAAGGATGCCGCCGCAGCGGGTCGAGCAAGCCCTTTAAGTCGTTGTGGTCCAGCTCATACATTAACTCCAGCAATTCTCCCAGTTCACCGCGCGGAAATCCCTCGCGCGCGAACCATCCCAGGTAGTGTGCCGGCAGGTCGGCAATCACTCGTCCCTTGTACTTCCCAAAAGGCATTTCGCGCGTCAGCAGCAGTTGCAGGTGCTCGGGTTTCATTCGGCTATATGTATATGTATGTCGGAAAAATATTGATGATCAAAAGCTATTCTTGCTCACATCGCTCGGGTAATATACCTCGCCAGAACGGCCATCGGGCCGTCCGGTTAGCAGCTTGTTCCTCGCCAAACGTCACCATGAGGTTTTCTATGCGTTTTCGCCATATCCCCGTCCTGCTGGTCGGCCTTTCGCTGTCGCTGTCGGCCATCGCCGCCACCGCCGACCGCTGGAAGCTCCCGGTCAATGTCAAGAAACTCGATAACGGCCTGACCGTCATTGTCTCCGAAGACCACAGTTCGCCAACCGTCGGCGTCAGCGTGGTGTACCACGTCGGCATGCGCCTCGAGCCGAAGAACCGCACCGGCTTCGCGCACCTGTTCGAACACCTGATGTTCCAGGGCACGCCGAATGCACCGAAGGGAGTGTTCGACAAGACCATCACTGGCGGCGGCGGCAACAACAACGGCTCCACGCGTGCCGACTTCACCAACTACATCGAGACCGCGCCTGTTTCGGCACTCGACGCCATCCTGTGGCTCGAAGCGGACCGCATGAAGACGCTCGACTTCAACGAGAAGACGCTGAAGAACCAGCAGGACGTCGTGAAGGAAGAAATCCGCGTCAACGTGAAGAACCAGCCTTACGGTGGCTTCATGTGGATCGACATCGGCCAGCACGCGTTCCAGAAGTGGGAAAACAACCACGACGGTTACGGCAGCTTCCAGGACCTCGAAGGCGCCAGCCTTGAGGACGTGCGCAACTTCCACCGCGACTACTACGGCCCGAACAACGCGGTGCTGTCGATCGCGGGCGACGTCACGCCGGCACAAGGCTTCGCGCTGGCCGAGAAGTACTTCGGCGATATCGCCAGGCGTCCGACGCCAAAGTCGGGTGACTTCAGCGAGCCGCTGAACACCGCTGAAAAGCGCATCGAGCAAAGCGACGCATTGGCCCAGGTGCCTGCTATCGCGGCAGCATGGAAGATGCCAACGCGCGGCAGCAAGGACCAGGCGCCGATGGCCGTGCTGGGCGAATTGCTGGCCGGCGGCGACGCGTCGCTGTTCTACCAGGGTATCGTCAAGGGCCGCGAGCTGGCGCTGAACGTCGATGCGCTGTATGGCCTGACCAGCCCTTGGGAATACAACGGCCCGACCCTGTACACCGTGTTCTTCGTGTACAAGCCGACCACCAACGCCGACGCAATGCTGGCCGCGATGGACGAAGAAATCGCCAAGGTCGTCAAGAACGGCGTCGATGCAGCGACGCTCAAGCGCGTCAAGACCCGCATGCTGGCCGACTGGAACAATAAGCTGGAAAGCTTCATCAACCGCGCCGATACGCTGGCCAAATTGCAGACCCTGTGGGGCGACGCCAACGTGGTCAACAAGATCCCGACCTGGATCGAAGGTGTAACCTCGGCTGACGTCCAGCGCGCCGCAAAAACCTACCTGACCCGCGAAAACCGCACGGTCATCGACCGCAAATCGGTAGCCAAGGCTGCCGTTCCGGCGCCTGCGGCTTCACCTGCAGCGGCACCAGCCCCAGCGCCTGCCGGCGCCAACAAATAAAGGAGCGCATCGATGAAAAAACTGATGCTGGCATTGACCATTTCCGTGATGTTCGCGCCTGCGGCCTATGCAGCCGGCGCCGACACCAAGCCCAACACCCTGCCACCGTTTGGCCAGGAAAAAACCATCCCTGCGCCGCAGATCACCAAGAAGGTGCTGTCCAACGGACTCGAAGTCTGGGTTGTGCCGCGCAAGGGCCTGCCCCGCGTCGACTATGTGCTCGCGGTGCGCGACTCGGGCCTGGCCGCTGACACCAAAGCCCAGCCGGGCTTCGCGAAGCTGCTGGCCGGCCTGCTGAACGAAGGCACCACCAAGCGCGATTCGCGCGCGATCGCTGAAATGGCGCAGGGCTACGGTGGCTCGGTTGCGGCCAGCCCGGGCAACGACGGCATCACCGTCTTCGCCAATGCGGTGGCCTCGAACGCCGGTCCGATGATGAACCTGCTGGCCGAAGTGGCGCGCATGCCTGCGTTCCCGGCCAAGGAAGTCGAGCTGGCCAAGGCCAACGCGCTGCAGGGTTTGCGCGTGTCCGAAACCACGCCGCGCTTCCGCGCTGAGCGCGCAATCAGCAAGGCGATCTACGGTGACCATCCATACGGGAACACCACCGAAACCGCCGAAGCCATCACCAGCACCACCGAAGCCATGCTGCGCACCGAGCACGCAAAGCGCTTCCGTCCGGAGCGCAGCCTGCTGGTCGTCACCGGACGAATCACGCCAGCTGAAGCGATGAAGTTTGCCCAGGCGGCGTTTGGCGACTGGAAGGGACAGGGCGAAGCCGGACCGGCAATCGCGCCGTTCACGCCGGCAGCCAAGCCCGCGCGCATCCTGCTGCAGCGCGACGGCAGTGTGCAATCGACGCTGCGTCTCGGCGCGCCTGGCATTCCGGCCACGTCGCCCGACTATGTGCCGCTGCGCCTTGCAAGCACCATCATCGGCGGCGGCTTCTCGAGCCGGGTCAACACCAACCTGCGTGAAGAGAAGGGCTATACCTACGGCGCTTCGGCCGGGGCGCGCACCATGCGCAACGGCGGCGGTATCGTCGGTGGCGCCGATGTGCGCAATGAAGTCACCGGCGCAGCGCTGACCGAGTATTTCGGCGAGTACCGCCGCCTTGGCGCTGACCTGGTCCCGGCTGACGAGATGAGCATGAACAAGCGCTACGTCGCGGGTACCTACCTGGTCACCAACCAGCTGCAGCGCGCCGTTGCGGCAACGCTGGCCAGTAACTGGTTGATGGGCCTGCCGTCCGAGTTCCTCGGCGAGTTCGTCCCGGCGATCCAGAAGGTCACGCCCGAGCAGGTGCGCGACATGGGCAAGAAGTACTTCACGCCCGAGTCGCAGTCGATCGTAGTGGTGGGCGACAATGCAGCCGTCGCTCCGCAGCTGAAGGCGTTCGGAGACTTTACGGTCACGGCCAAGTAAGCTGCTTCTCCGTACATACAACGGCCAGGGTAGCGATACCCTGGCCGTTTGTTTTGGTGCATGATGGAGGTTATATTGCAGGAGGCAGGCATGCAGGCAGGTTTTAATCTCGAGCGCTTCGAGCGTGCGCAGGCGCCCGTCTACGAGACGGCGCTCAATGAGTTAAGCGCGGGACGCAAGCGCAGCCACTGGATGTGGTTTGTTTTTCCGCAGATCGCCGGGCTGGGGCGCAGCGAAATGGCGCAGCGGTATGCGATTTCGTCGCTGGATGAGGCACTCGCGTACCTTGCACACCCAGTGCTCGGCGCGCGTTTGCGCGAATGCTGCCGCGTGTTGGCGGATAGCGATGCCGGCTCCGCTTCCGACATCTTCGGCTATCCCGACGATATGAAGTTCCACTCCTCGCTGACACTGTTTGCGCAGGCTGCGCCGGGCGAATCAGTGTTCCGCGAATGCCTCGATAAATACTTCAATGGCCAGCCTGACGCGAATACCTTGTCGCGCCTGAAGGCATGATGGGCCCCCGCTGGCTGCGCCTGGCCATACTGCTGCCGGTGTTGGCGCTGGCGTCCTGCGCCAGTCCTGTTGGGGACGGCACCCGTTCGGTCGACCGCTTTGAGATCAAGAGCCGCGTGCCGGCATTTGGTGGCGCGGCCTTCGAAGGGGCTGGCATATACGAAGCCATTTCGGGCGTCGCGCATGTGCGCCTTCACGGTGACTACGTATATCCAATCGACGTCGATATCGTGCGGCCGGTCGATGTGGCCAAGTCGTCACGCGTGATGCTGGTGGAAGTCGACGCGACCTGGGGCCGGCAGCTAGGACGCCTGGTGAACGAGGGGGAGCCTGGCAATGGCTTCACGATGCGGCGCGGACATACCCTCGTCTGGATCGGCTCAAAACTCAACCACGTCGATGCGCGCATGCTGCATGACGTCGCGCTCTTCCTGAAGTCAGGCCAGGCCAGCCCGCTGGCCGATTTGCGGCCTGACGCAGCCATTGCCGTCGGCGTGGGCGGCGCCGGGCAGGTGGTGCGCGGATTTATCGGACAGGGCCTGAATGCGGCTCCCGGCGGCGGCAAGGTGTTCGATGGCGCGATGCCGCTGATGGCCGGCGCGCGCGGACAGTTCCCGTTCACGTATGCCGTCACCACCGACCCGGTGAGCGGCCAGACTGGCGGCATCTTCGACAAATGCCAACGTAATGCGACATGCCCGAAGCTGATGCACGTCGATAGCAGCTCCGAATTCTGGACGTCGAAAGCATCGCTTGTTGCCGCCGACGGCGCCGGCAACGACGTCCCGCTCGCGCCCGGTGTGCGGGCTTACCTGATCTCGTCGACCCAGCACATGGCCGATGACCGCGCGGTGCCGGGCGAGTGCCGCCAGCCCAGCAACACTGCGCGCCAGTCGCCGCTGGTGCGCGCGCTGCTCGACCAGATGGTGGCATGGATCCGTACCGGAAAGGAGCCGCCGCCAAGCCGCTACCCGCGCCGCAGCGACTCCATGCTGACGGCGCCGCACCGCGATGCGGTTGGCTTCCCGGACCTGCGCGCCGTGGGCGTCGGCTTTCCTCCAGCCCTGAACGGCTTGCGCGGCTACCAGCTGTTCGTGCCGATGACCGACGTTGACGGCCACGACATCGCCGGCGTGCGCTTGCCCGATATCGAGGTGCCGCTGGCGACCTACACTGGCTGGAACCTGCGCCGCGGGCCGGGCGCAGGTTCGGCTGAGCTGTGCGGCGGCACCGGCATGTCGGTGCCGATCGCGCCAACGCCGAGGGCAGGGGACCCGCGCCGGGCGATATCGCAGCGGTATGCGAGCCGGATCGACTACGCCAAGGCGGTCGCCGCGGCCGCGCGCAGCCTGCGCGACCAGGGACTGCTGCTGCAGGAGGACGTAGACCGCTATATCGAGCGTGCCATGCGCGAGACACGCGTCCCGTAACAAATTCCGGTGCCAGATTTGTTGCGTATAATCGCGCTGGCATTGCCCGATAAACATAGAGAACAAAATATATGGCTTCATCCTCAGACAACATCAGCATGGCTGTGTTCTGCGACTTCGAAAACGTCGCACTCGGCGTGCGTGACGCCAACTACGAGAAATTCGACATCAAGCCGGTGCTCGAACGCCTCCTGCTCAAGGGCAGCATCGTGGTCAAGAAGGCGTACTGCGACTGGGACCGCTACAAGGGCTTCAAGAGCGGCATGCACGAAGCGAACTTCGAGATGATCGAGATCCCGCATGTGCGCCAGTCCGGCAAGAACTCGGCGGACATCCGCCTGGTCGTCGACGCGCTCGACCTGTGCTACACCAAGTCGCATGTCGACACTTTCGTCATCATCAGTGGCGACTCCGATTTTTCGCCGCTGGTATCGAAGCTGCGCGAGAACGCCAAGAAGGTGATCGGCGTCGGCGTCAAGCAGTCGACCTCGGACCTGCTGGTGGCCAACTGCGACGAATTCATCTTCTACGACGACCTGGTGCGCGAAGTGCGCCGCGCCGCCGCCAAGCGCGACGAGCGCAAGACGCAGCCAACCGCGCGCAAGTCGCCGGACGAAGGCAATCGCAAGAAAGAAGAAACCGAAGCGCGCAAGTCGCAGGCGATTGAACTGGTGGTCGAGATGTTCGACGCACTTGTGTCCGAGCGCGGCGACAGCGGCAAGATCTGGGCTTCGCTGCTGAAGGACACCCTCAAGCGCCGCCGTCCGGACTTCAACGAGACGTTCTACGGTTTCCGCACCTTCGGCAACCTGCTGGAAGAAGCGCAGAACCGCGGCATGCTGGAGTTTGGCCGCGACGAGAAATCGGGCGCCTACGTGTACCGCAGCAGTGCGGCAACCGCCGCAGCCAGCGCTGCCGACAATGCGTCTGTGGCGCAGGAAGTGGTCGAGCTGATCGAAGAAGCCACTCCAGCCAAGCCGGCCTCGCGCCGCCGTGGCGGACGTGGCCGCAAGCAGGAGCAGGAAGCCGAGCCGATGGCGGCCGCGCCTGAAGCAGAGTTTGAAGCGGGCGAAGAAGTACCGGCTGCGCCTGAGCCGGTCGAGGTGGAAGCGCTTGAGGCCGAGCCGGCCCCCGCGTCAGCGAAGCGCCCACGCCAGCCTGCACGTAGCCGCAAGGCTGCCGCAAAGAAGGCGGAAGCCGTGGCAGTTGCGCCGGAAGCGCCGATGGCAGCCGAAGCACCTGTTGCAGCGCCGGTGGAATCTGCGCAAGAGGAAGATGCGCCGAAGAAGCCGGCGCGCAAGACAGCGGCCCGCAGCCGCCGTCCGGCCAAGCCAAAAGCGGCGCCGGAAAACGCCTGATCTTGGGATGATGGCGTGCGGGGAGACCCGCACGCCAATCTGGCGATGACTTCAGTCGAATTGGTGCAAACTGAGGTCGTGTAGTTGTGTCTAACTGGTTGTCCACCCTGAACCGACGTGTGAAGGAGTTCGCCATGCGCATGCTTACCGGGTTGCTGCTGTCCTTCTCCCTCACCACGCCTCTGGCGCTCGCGGCGCCGCCTTCGGCTAATCATCCTATCCTCGGCATCTGGAAGCTCACGCTGCCTGACGGCAGCTGCTCCGAGACATACCGCTTCCGCGGCGACGGCACCACGCTGGTCACCAGTGCGGCGGAAGTGTCGGAGAGCGAATTCAGTATTCCGGCCGAGCCGAGCGAGAAGGGCTTTTACAGGCTGGTCGACACCATCGTCAAAGACAACGGCAAGGAAGATTGCATGGGGCAGGTGATGAAGGTTGGCACAAGTGCGACCAATTTCATCCGCTTCCACCCGTCCGGCGCGTTGTTCCTGATGTGCGCGACGGAGTCGATGGATACGTGTATCGGACCGTTCCAGCGGGTGATCGGGGCCGGAACGTAACTCCCCATTCCCCGAAGTTATCGTCCAAGGCGCATAGGTAATCGGTGCGTCAATTTAGCCGCGTCAGCCCCTCCCGAAGGGCTCGTCTGCCCGGCGGTATCGGTGTATATTGCTGGCGAACTCATCGCCACTCTGCACTGGACCACCTATGTCACCGGTTTTACTTTTCGTTATCCTGATCGCGTATTTCGCGCTCCTGATGGGCGTGGCCTGGGCCACTTCCCGCAACGCCAACAACGACTCCTTCTACATCGGCAACAAGAGCAGTAACTGGATGCTGGTCGCGTTCGGCATGGTCGGCACCACGCTGTCCGGCGCCACCTTTATCAGCGTGCCCGGCAACGTCGGCATCGACGCCTTCGGCTACGGCCAGATCCTGATCGGCTACGTGTTCGGCTATATCGCGGTGGCTTTCATCCTGCTGCCGCTGTACTACCGCCTGAAGCTGACCTCGATCTACCATTACCTCGATGTGCGCCTCGGCCGCCGCTCCTACCAGAGCGGGGCGTCGTTCTTTATCCTGTCGCGCCTGCTGGGCGCCACCGCGCGCCTGTACCTGGTCGTCAATATCCTGCAGGCGATTATCCTCGACAGCCTGGGCGTGCCGTTCTGGCTCACGACGCTGGTCATCCTCGGCATGATCCTGATGTACACCTATGAAGGCGGGGTCAAGACCATCGTCTGGACCGACACCCTGCAGACCAGCTGCATGCTGTTCGGCCTGGTCGCGTGCGTGGTGTACCTGCTGACCCAGCTCGACATGACGGTCGGCCAGAGCCTGGCGGCGATGGATGCGCGCGGCCTGTCGACCATCTTCAACACCGATTTCGACAGTCCCAACTTCTTCCTCAAGCAAATTGTCGCCGGCGCCTTCATCGTGCTGACCATGACCGGCATGGACCAGGAGATGATGCAGAAGACGATTTCTGTGAAAACGCTGAAGGACTCGCAGAAGAACCTGCTCAGCCTGACCCTGATCCTCGTGGTCGTGCTGTCCATGTTCCTGTTCCTTGGCGGCCTGCTGTACCTGTATGCACCCGTGGCTGGTGTGACCGAAACGGGCGACAAGATCTTCTCGGCCGTGGTGATGGGCCACCTGCCGGCCGCGGTCCAGATCATCTTCCTGGTGGCGCTTGTGTCGGCGCTGTTCCCGAGCGCGGACGGGGCGATCACCGCGCTCACGTCCAGCTTCTGCATTGATTTGCTGGGCCTGAAGCGGCGCGACGACCTGTCCGAAGAGGGCAAGGTAAAACTGCGCCAGCGCGTGCACCTGGGCTTCGCCTTCCTGTTCCTGCTGCTGGTGCTGGCGTTCAAGTGGGCCGACAGCCCGAGCATGATCATCGTGATCCTCAAGCTGGCCAGCTATACATATGGCCCGCTGCTCGGCCTGTTCGCCTTTGGCCTGCTGACCAAGCGCAGCGTCAACGACCGCTGGGTACCGGCCATTACCCTCGGCGCGCCGATCCTTTGCGGCATCGTTGAGTTTAATCAGGCCCACCTGCTCGGAAGCTACCGCCTCGGGCTTGAACTGTTGATGATTAATGGCATATTGGTGTTTGCCGGTTTGCTGGCGATTTCCAGCAAGGAGCGGCGCGATCCCGCCGCCGTCGCCGCGTAAGACGTTTTTGACAACGGCACCCGGTTTTCACGTAAAGTGAAGGCCGGGTTTAACGCAAATTTCATTAGCTGGAGTATCGATGGCCTTCAAGCCCCTGCATTACGTTCGCCGTGGTTTCGGCATGTTCTGGAATGCGCTCGACGCCACCCGGCGTACTTTCTTCAACCTGCTGTTCCTGTTGTTCATCATTTTTCTGGTGTGGGTTGTGTTTTTCGGCGGCGCCCGGCCGATCGCCGGCAAGACCGCGTTGGTGCTTGACCTGAAGGGCAGGCTGGTCGAGCAGCACAGCGGCACCTTGCGCGATACGCTTTTGGCCAACGCGCGCGGCGACGTGCGCCGCACGGTGCAGGTGCGCGACGTGCTGACGGTGCTCGATGCGGCAGCCAAGGACAAGAACATCACCAGCGTCGTACTGTTGCTGGACGACCTCGAAGGCGGCGGCCAGGCCATGCTGAACGAAGTAGGGCAGGCGGTCGACCGCGTCAAGGCTGCCGGCAAGCCGGTGGTGGCGTGGGGCGGCAGCTACGACCAGCGCCAGTACCGCATCGCCTCGCACGCCAGCGAAGTTTACCTGCACCCGATGGGCATGGTGCTCATCGAAGGCATGGGCCGCTACCGCAACTACTACCGCGATGCGCTCGACAAGGTCGGCGTCACGGTCAACCTGATGAAGGTCGGTACCTACAAGAGCTTCGCCGAGCCTTTCATCGGCAACGGCCCGTCCGAGGCGTCGTCGGAACAGGACGCGGTGCTGTACAACGCGCTGTGGGCCAGCTACACCGGCAGCGTCGAGAAGAACCGCAAGCTGCCGGCCGGCTACATCGCCAAGACCATCGAAACGCTGCCGGAACTGATGCAGCAAGTCGGCGGCAATACCGGCAAGCTGGCGCTGCAGACCAAGATGGTCGACGCCCTCAAGACCCGCGACGAAGTGCGCGACCTGATGATGAAGCGCGGCGCGCCCGACCTTGAGAACAAGAGCTTCCGCCAGGTGTCGTTCGGCGAATATCTTGCCCGCCAGCGTCCGAAGCTGCTCGGGGACGGCGTCGGCGTCGTGGTCGCATCGGGCGAGATCACCGATGGCAACGCCAGCCCTGGTTCGATCGGCGGCCTGTCCACCTCGAACCTGATCCGCCGCGCCCGCGAGGACGACCAGATCAAGGCCGTCGTGCTGCGCGTCGATTCGCCGGGCGGCAGCGCCTATGCGTCGGAACTGATCCGGCGCGAACTCGAACTCACGCGCGCCGCCGGCAAGCCGGTGGTGGTCTCGATGGGCAGCGTGGCGGCATCCGGCGGCTACTGGATTTCGATGGCGGCCGACGAAGTGATCGCCGACCCGACCACGATTACCGGTTCGATCGGCGTGTTCGCCATCCTGCCGACTGCGGAGAAGGTATCGGACAAGCTGGGCATCCACACCGCTGGCGTGCGCACCACGTGGCTGGCCGACGCCTACAATCCGCTGCGCCCGCTCGACCCGCGCTTCGGCCAGCTGATCCAGAGCAGCATCAACCATATTTACAGCGAGTTCACCACCAAGGCCGCGCTGGCGCGCAAGACCACGCCGGCCAAGATCGACGAGGTCGGGCAGGGCAGGGTCTGGACCGGCCAG
Source organism: Telluria sp. (assembly GCA_036402435.1). Classification (GTDB taxonomy): domain Bacteria; phylum Pseudomonadota; class Gammaproteobacteria; order Burkholderiales; family Burkholderiaceae_D; genus Telluria_A. Next base: position 26,498 of record DASWSX010000133.1, read on the forward strand.
CAGGCGCAGGAGCATGGGCTGATCGACACGCTGGGCAGCTATGGCGACGCAATCAAGTCGGCGGCAAGGCGGGCCAAGCTGGGTGAAGACTACCGTGTCGCCTACATCGAACAGGACAGCTCGCGTTTTGAGCGCTTCCTGCAGATGTTCGGCGTTTCGGCGGCAACCGCGGTGAACATCGAAGTCAAGCTGGGGCTGATGCCTGTCGGCCTCCCGGCCGGCGCCGTTGCCGACGTCACCCGCGACTTCGCCTGGCTGGCCGACCTGACCGAAGGACGCAAGCCGTTTTCGGCCGTGACGCACTGCCTGTGCGGGACGCCGTGAATGTTGTAGCGAGTTTGTAACGGCTTGTACGGCAGCCTGCGCTGCCTGCGGACCGGTTTTCCCAGTACGGCGGCCAATCATGGCCGCCGTTTTGCTTCCGGGGCGCCCTATTTGTATCGGCGATGCGCTTTTCCGGCACATTCTATGTGCGCTCTGAAACATAGGAAAATTCTGCTACATGCTAGAGTCTGGCGAAAATCACATCGTTTTCCGTGACCGCCCGCCACACAAGGACCAGCATGGACCAACCCTTAAAAACCCCTCCGGGCACACATCCGGCGCCGCCACGCAGCCGCCGCGCAAAGTTCATTGGCAGTGCCATAGCAGTGCTGGCAATGATCGCGCTCGCCGCTCTCGCCTGGTATCTCACCCGCCCTGAAGACGCGCCCGCGAGGGCCGGTGGGCCCGGTGCGGCGGCAGCGCCCGGCGCACCAGGCGCTGGCGCCCGTGGCGGCCCGCGTGGTGGCCGCGGCGGCGCTGCCACGACCGTCGGCGTGGCCACGGCTGAGGTGGCCGACATCCCGGTGGTGCTCGACGCGCTGGGCACGGTCACCGCCGCAGCCACCGCCACGGTACGCCCGCAGGTGTCCGGCATCCTGCAGAAGATCCATTTCAGCGAGGGCCAGCTGGTCAAGGCGGGACAGGTGATGGCGACGATCGACCCGCGCTCGTTCGAAATGGCGCTGCTGCAGGCGACCGGACAGCGCCAGCGCAACGAGGCGCAGCTGGAAAGCGCGCGCGTCACGCTGGAGCGCTTCCGCACGCTGCTGTCGCAGGACTCGATCGCCCGCCAGGAAGTCGACACGCAAGCCGCATTGGTCAAGCAGCTCGAAGGCACCATCATGACCGACCGCGCCGCCGAAGGCGTGGCGCGGCTGAACCTGAGCCACACCAATGTAAAGGCGCCGATTACCGGACGGGTCGGCCTGCGCGTGGTCGACATGGGCAACCTGGTGGGCAGTTCGGACGCCAACGGCATCGCCGTCATCACGCAGCTCTCGCCAATCGACGTCGAATTCGCGGTGCCGCAGGACCAGGTGCCGGCGCTGCAGGAACGCATCGCCAGCGGTGCTTCGCTGCCCGCGACGGCGCTGGACCGCACCCGCAGCCAGGCGCTCGCCACCGGCAAGTTTGCCGCCCTCGACAACCAGGTCGATACCCAGACCGGCACGGTGCGCGCGAAGGCGCGCTTCTCGAACGACAAGCAGTCGCTGTTCCCAAGCCAGTTCGTCAACCTGCGCCTCGAACTTCGCACCATCAAGGATGCCGTGATGGTGCCGGTGACGGCGCTGCGCCACGGCTCGGACGGCGACTTCGTCTACGTGCTCAACCCGAAGCAGAAGACGGTCGCCGTACGCAAGGTGACGCGCGGCCAGTCGACTGTCGACAAGGTGCAGCTGACCACCGGCGTAAAAGTGGGCGAACAGGTCATTACAGAGGGCGCCGACCGGCTGCAGGACGGCTCGCGCGTGACGCTGCCCGGCGATAAGCCGGCTGAAGGCGGCCAGCGCGGTCGCCGCCAGCGCCAGGGGACGTAATGAATCCGTCCGGCCCATTCATCGCGCGCCCGGTCGCCACGGCGCTGCTGATGCTGGCCATCGTGTTGGCCGGCCTGGTGGGCTTCAAGTTCCTGCCGCTGTCGGCGCTGCCGCAGGTGGACTTCCCGACCATCCAGGTGCAGACGCTGTACCCTGGCGCCAGCCCGGAAGTCATGTCGCGCACCGTGACCGCGCCGCTGGAGCGCCAGTTCGGCCAGATGTCGGGCCTTCAGCGCATGAGCTCCACCAGCGCCTCGGGGGTGTCGATCGTAACCCTGCAGTTCGGCCTCGGCTCGACCCTCGACGTCGCCGAACAGGAAGTGCAGGCCGCGATCAACGCCGGCGGCTCGCTGCTGCCGGCCGATTTGCCGGCTCCGCCGGTGTACGCCAAGGTCAATCCCGCCGATGCGCCGGTGCTGACCCTGGCGATCACCTCCGACACGGTGCCGCTGACCGAAGTGCAGAACCTCGTCAACACGCGCCTGGCGCTGAAGATCAGCCAGGTCTCGGGAGTAGGACAGGTCACCCTGAGCGGCGGCCAGCGTCCGGCCGTGCGGATCCAGGCCGATACCGGCGCGCTGGCGTCGTATGGCCTCGGGCTCGACACCTTGCGCAGTGCGATCGGCGCCGCCAACGCCAACAGCGCCAAGGGTAATTTCGACGGCCCAACCCGTTCGTATGCGATCAACGCCAACGACCAGCTGCTCGAGGTCGAGGACTACAAGAACCTGATCGTCTCGTACCGCAACGGCGCGCCGATCCGGCTCGACGACGTGGCCACGGTGGTCGACAGCGCCGAAAACGTCAAGCTGGGCGCGTGGTCGGGCCTCAAGCCGGCGATTATCCTGAACGTGCAGCGCCAGCCAGGGGCCAACGTGATCGCCACCGTCGACGCGATTCGCGAACGCCTGCCCGAGCTGCAGGCCGGCCTGCCGCCGTCGCTCAAGCTCGAAGTGCTGACCGACCGCACCACCGGCATCCGCGCCTCGGTGCTGCACGTCGAATTCGAACTGCTGCTGGCGGTACTGCTGGTGGTGCTGGTGATCTTCGCCTTCCTGCACAGCCTGCGCGCGACCATCATCGCCAGCCTTGCCGTGCCGATCTCGCTGATCGGCACCTTCGGCGCGATGTACCTGCTCGGCTACAGCCTGAACAACCTGAGCCTGATGGCGCTGACGATCGCCACCGGCTTCGTCGTCGACGATGCGATCGTGATGATCGAGAACATCGCGCGCCATATCGAAAAGGGCGAGACGCCGATGGCCGCCGCCATCAAGGGCGCGGCGCAGATTGGTTTTACCATCATCTCGCTGACGGTGTCGCTGATCGCGGTGCTGATTCCGCTGCTGTTCATGGGCGACGTGGTCGGCCGCCTGTTCCGCGAGTTCGCGGTGACGCTGGCGATCACCATCCTGATCTCCGGCGTGGTGTCGCTGACGCTGGTGCCGATGATGTCGGCGCGCTGGCTGCGCAGCCATGCCGACGAAAAACCGGGCCGGTTCGCGCAACGCACCCAGGCCTTCTTCGATTCCGTGATTGTGCGTTACGACCGTTCACTGACCTGGGTGATGGCGCGCCAGGGCATCACCTTGCTGGTGGCGCTGGGCACGCTGGTACTGACGGTGGTGATGTACGTGATGATCCCGAAAGGCCTGTTCCCGACCCAGGACACGGGCCAGCTGCAGGCGCGTATCGAAGCGCGCCAGGACATTTCATACGATCGCATGGCCGCACTGCAGCAGGCGGCCGCGAAGGCGATCCTGGCCGATCCGGATGTCGCGTCGCTCAGTTCCAACGTCGGCGTCGATGCCGCCAACAACACCATGCTGCATACCGGCCGCATGCTGATCAACCTGAAGGACTCGCGCTCGGGCAGCCAGGCCGAAACGATGGACCGGCTGCGACAGCGCGTCGCCAATGTGGCGGGCGCGCGGCTGTACGTGCAGCCGACCCAGGACCTGACCATCGATGCTGAAACCGGGCCGACCCAGTACCGGCTGTCGATCGAGGGCGCCAACGGCGCGATGGTGACCGAGTGGGCCAACAAGCTGGTGCAGCGCTTGCGCCAGCTGGAGCAGGTGCGCAACCCGGTTACGGACGCCGGCGCTACCGGCGCCGCGGCCTATGTCGATATCGACCGCGACACCGCCTCGCGGCTCTCGATCACGGCGGCCTCAATCGACGACGCGTTGTACAGCGCGTACGGCCAGCGCATCGTTTCGACCATCTTCACCGAGACCAACCAGTACCGCGTGATCCTTGAGGCGCAGAAGGACCAGGCGATGTCGATCGATGCGCTGGGCCGGCTGCAGCTGCGCACCGGCTCGGGCGAGAGCACGCCGTTGTCGGCGGTCGCGCGCATCACCGAGCGCCCGGCGCCGCTGCAGATCACCCACGTGGCGCAGTACCCGGCCACCACGGTCGGCTTCGACACCGCGCCCGGCGTTCAGCTGGGCGAGGCGGTCGACGCCATCCGCGCCGCGGCGGCCGACATCAAGCTGCCGCCATCGGTGAGCATGACCTTCATCGGCGCGGCCGGCGCCTACCAGGCGTCGCTGACCAGCCAGCTGTGGCTGATCCTGGCGGCAGTGGTGTGCGTCTACATCGTGCTGGGCGTGCTGTACGAAAGCTATATCCATCCGCTGACGATCCTGTCGACGCTCCCGTCAGCCGGCGTCGGCGCACTGCTGGCGCTGATGGTCAGCGGCCAGGGACTGGGCGTGATCGGCATCATCGGCATCATCCTCCTGATCGGCATCGTCAAGAAAAACGCGATCATGATGATCGACTTCGCCATCGAAGCCGAGCGCGAGCAGGGCATGGCGCCACGCGAGGCGATCCACCAGGCGGCGCTGCTGCGGTTCCGGCCGATTTTGATGACGACGCTGGCGGCGCTGTTTGCCGCGGTGCCGCTGATGCTGGGCTGGGGCGAGGGCGCCGAGCTGCGCCGGCCGCTGGGCCTGGCCATCTTCGGGGGCCTGATCGTCAGCCAGATACTGACCCTGTACACCACGCCGGTCATCTACCTCGGCTTCGACCGCCTTGAACGCCGCTGGAGCCGCCGCTTCGGCGCCAAGCCCGGCGAGGCCGCGCCGTGAACCTGTCCGAGCCATTCGTCCGCAGGCCGATCGCAACGGTCCTGCTGACCCTTGGGATCGCGCTGGCGGGCATTGGCGCCTTTTTCGTGCTGCCGGTGTCGCCGCTGCCGCAGGTCGATTTCCCGACCATTTCGGTCAGCGCCTCGCTGCCTGGCGCGAGCCCGGATACGATGGCGTCGAGCGTGGCCACGCCGCTTGAACGGCGGCTGGGCGTGATTTCAGGCGTCAACGAGATGACTTCGTCGAGCCGAAACGGTTCGACCCGTGTGAGCCTGCAGTTTGACCTGAACCGCAAGATCGACGCCGCCGCGCGCGAAGTGCAGGCCGCGATCAACGCTTCGCGCGCCGACCTGCCTTCCACCCTGCGCAGCAACCCGACCTACCGCAAGGCCAATCCGTCCGACGCACCGGTCATCATCCTGGCGCTGACATCGCCGACCAAGTCGCCCGGACAGATTTACGAGTCGGTGTCCAACCTGGTGCAGCAGAAGCTGGCACAGGTCAAGGGCGTCGGCGAGGTCGAGATCGGCGGCGGCTCGCTGCCCGCGGTCCGCGTCGAACTGCTGCCGTACGCGCTGAACAAGTACGGCGTCTCGACTGAAAACATCCGCGCCGCGATCCAGGCCAACAACCCGGCCCGCCCCAAGGGCGAGATCGAGGTGAGCGAGCGGCGGCTGCAGATCTATTCGCAGCCTGCCGGCGCCAGCGGCGGGCGCAGCGCCGCCGACTACCGCGACCTGGTGGTCGCGTGGCGGGACGGCGCCGCGATCCGTTTGTCGGATGTCGCCGAGGTGATCGATGGCGTCGAGAACGTCAATACGCTTGGCCTGTTCAATGGCCAGCCGGCGGTGATCGTGCTGGTCACGCGCCAGCCGGACGCCAACGTGATCGAAACCGTCGATGGCGTACGCGCGTTGCTGCCGGCGCTGCAGGCGCAGCTGCCTTCAGACATCAAGCTTCAGGTGGCGTCCGACCGCACGCACTCGATCCGCGCCTCGCTGCACGAAATCGAGGTCACGCTGATGATCTCGATCCTGCTGGTGGTGCTTGTGGTCAGCCTGTTCCTGCGCAGCGTGCGCGCCACCATCATCCCGGCCGTCGCCACAGTGGTGTCGCTGCTGGGTACCTTCGGCGTGATGTACATCCTTGGCTTCAGCCTGAACAACCTGAGCCTGATGGCGCTGACGGTGGCCACCGGCTTCGTGGTCGACGACGCCATCGTGGTGCTGGAAAATACCGCGCGCCACATCGAGCAGGGCATGGACCGCATGAAGGCGGCGCTGCTTGGCGCGCGCGAAGTCGGCTTTACCGTGCTGTCCATCAGCCTGTCGCTGGTGGCCGTATTCATCCCGCTGCTGTTCATGGGCGGGCAGGTCGGGCGCCTGTTCCGCGAGTTTGCCGTCACCCTGTCGGCCGCAGTCATGATTTCGCTGGTCATTTCGCTGACCACCACACCGATGATGTGCGCCTGGCTGCTCAAGCCCGGCGGCATCGAGCGGCCGCAGGGACGGCTGTCGCGCTGGGCCGAACGCGGCTTCGACCGCGTGCTCAAGACCTATGAACACTCGCTCGACTGGGCCCTGCACAGCCTCGGGCTGGTGATGTTCATCCTGCTGTTCGTGATCGGCCTGAACATCTACCTGTTCAGCGCCGTGCCGAAGGGCTTTTTCCCGCAGCAGGACACGGGCCAGATCAATGGCGGCATCCGCGCCGACCAGAGCATCTCGTTCCAGGCGATGCAGGAAAAGCTGCGCCAGCTGGTCGACATCATCCGCGCCGATCCGGCCGTCGAAACGGTGGTGGGATTCACCGGCGGCGCCCGGGCCGGCGGCGGCTTCATGTTCATCAACCTGAAGCCGGCATCGGAGCGCGACGAAGGCGGACAGGCGGTAATTGCCCGATTGCGCCCGCAGCTTGCGCAAGTGACCGGCGTGTCGATGTTCCTCAATACCGTGCAGGACCTGCGCATGGGCGGGCGCCAGAGCAGCTCGACCTACCAGTACACGCTCAAGAGCGACAACCAGGCCGACCTCAAGCTGTGGGCTGGAAAACTGGCCGAGTCGATGAAGCGCCAGCCCGCGCTGACCGACATCGACACCGACCTCGATGAAAACGGCGTCGAGATGTACGTCACCGTCGACAAGGACAGCGCGGCGCGCCTCGGCATCAGTTCGCGCGACGTCAACAACGCGTTGTACAACGGCTTCGGCCAGCGCCAGGTTGCGACCATCTACGATGAACTGAACCAGTACAAGGTGATCATGGGAGTGGCCCAGCGCTATGCGCAGTCGCCGCAGGCGCTGGGCGACGTGCATGTGCCGGGCCGCAGCGATGCCGCCGGCACCACCGCTCCTGCCGCGGCTACGGGCGCCACGCGTGACCCGTCCACCGGGCAGGCGCTGGCCGGCACGGCCACGCCAATGGTGCCGCTGCCTGCCATCGCCACCTTCGCCGAAAGCTCGACGCCGACCTCCGTCAACCATCAGGACGGCGAGCTGGCCACCACGGTGTCGTACAACCTGGCCGAAGGCAGCAATCTGCAGGACGGGCAGGCCGCGGTGCGCCAGGCCGAGGCCGACATCGCCATGCCGACCAACGTGCGCGGCAGCTTCGAGGGCGCGGCGCGCGCGGCCGAGGAATCGAACAAGGAACAGCCGATGCTGATCCTTGCCGCGATCGTGGTCATCTACATCGTGCTGGGCATCCTGTACGAGAGCCTGGTGCACCCGATCACCGTATTGTCGACGCTGCCGTCGGCGGGCGTCGGCGCAGTGCTGGCGCTGCTGATGTTCGACATGGAGTTCTCCATCATCGCGCTGATCGGCGTGTTCCTCCTGATCGGCATCGTCAAGAAGAACGCCATCATGATCATCGACTTCGCGCTCGACGCCGAGCGCTCGCGCGGGCTGTCGCCGATGGAAGCGGTGCGCGAAGCCTGCCTGCTGCGCTTCCGGCCGATTTTGATGACGACGCTGGCGGCGGCGCTCGGCGCGCTGCCGCTTGCCATCGGCTTCGGCGAAGGGTCCGAGCTGCGCCGCCCGCTCGGCGTGGCCATCATCGGCGGCCTGATCGCCAGCCAGCTGCTGACGCTGCTGACCACGCCGGTGGTGTACATCGTGCTCGACAAACTGCGCCGGCGCAGTCCCGCGGAGCGCCAGCTTGCGCGCCACCCCGGCGATGCCGTAGCGCCAACCACACCATGAGGCACCGCATGACAGCCATTCGTACCGCCAGATTCAACGCCGCCGCCCTCGCTGCCTGCCTGCTTGGCGGCTGCGCGGTCGGCCCGACTTACCAGCGTCCGTCGACGCCCGAGCCGGCGGCCTTCAAGGAAGCGCAGGGCTGGGCGCCAGCCGCGCCAGCCGACCTGCTGGAACGTGGCCCATGGTGGGCCTTGTTCAATGATCCGGTGCTGGACGGCCTCGCCGGCCGGGTCGAGGTATCGAACCAGAATGTCGCAGCCGCGGTGGCATCGTACGCGCAGGCGCGTGCGCTGGTGGCGGAGCAGCGCGCATCGCTGTTCCCGGTGGTCGGCCTGAACACGTCGGCCGACCGTTCGGGCGGCGGCGACACCAATACTGAAGGCCGCTACCGCCTGAGCATCGGCGGCAGCTGGGAGCCCGACATTTTTGGCCGGCTGCGTGCCGGAGTCGGCGCCGTCAGCGCCAACGCCCAGGCCAGTGCAGCCGACCTGGCCGCGGCAAAGCTGGCGACGCAAGGCGAGCTGGCCATCAATTACTTCCTGGTGCGCGAAGCGGACGCGCAACTGGCGCTGCTTGCCACCACCATTGAAGGTTACGAACGCGTGCTTAAGATTACGCAGAACCGGTTCGACGCCGGCATCGTCGCCAAATCGGACGTGCTGCAGGCCCAGACCCAGCTGGCCAACGCGCAGGGCGACCAGCTGACGATCGCGCGCCAGCGCGCCCAGTTCGAGAACGCCATCGCCATCCTGGTCGGGCAGGCGCCGTCCAGCTTCAGCCTCGCGGCTGCGCCCTGGACCGGCACCGGGCCCGATATCCCGCCCGGCCTGCCGTCAACGCTGCTGGAGCGCCGCCCGGACATCGCCGCTGCCGAGCGGCGTGTGGCAGCCGCCAACGAACAGATCGGCATTGCCCGGTCGGCCTACTATCCAAGTATTGGCCTGAGCGGTTCGATCGGCACGGGCGGCAGCAAGGTAGGGGACCTGTTCAGCGTGTCGAACGCCCTGTGGTCGTTCGGGCTGTCTGCCGCGCAAAGCATCTTCAACGCCGGCGCCACCCGCGCCAACGTGGCCGGCGCCGAAGCCCAGCACCAGGCGACGGTGGCGCGCTACCGCCAGACCGTGCTCGAAGCTTTTGGGGACGTCGAGAACCAGCTGTCGGCCGCGCGCATCCTGGCCAGCCAGCAGGTGCTGCGCAAGCAGGCGTCGGACGCGGCCAGCCAGGTCGAGGCGCAGATGCTCAACCGTTACAAGGCCGGGCAGGTCGGCTATACGGAGGTCGTGCTGGCGCAGGCCAGTGCGCTGTCGGCACGGCGCGCGCTGGTACAGGTCCAGGCCGACCGCCAGGCTACGGCCGTGGCGCTGATTCAATCGATCGGCGGCGGCTGGATGGCCGGGCGTTAGCCACCTAACCGACTGGCGCGGCGGCCCCCGTTACGATGACTGCTTGCCTAACGCGAGGAGAAAGTGATGAACGAACAGGATCCGAACCGCCGCAACATGCAGCCGCCCATCCCAAGCCACTTGCCCGACAAGGCCAAGCCAGGCGACGAGCAGAAGATTGCCGGCGACGACCCGGTGCCCGGCCTTGACCCGGGCGAACGTCCGGCTGGCAGCCCTGGCCTGGGCTCGGGCGATCCGATCGACAAGGGCGTCGGCGGGGCCGGGCTGGGCAAGGCGCCCGGTGACGGCGACGCGGGAACGCGCGACCGCGACACCCGCGCCTGACGCGCCGGTCAGCGTTTTTCAGGCGCCAGGATGGTGAGTTCCTGAATCTTGGGCTCGCGTTCGGGCGTCAGCGTAAAGAACACGTCGCGGCTGCCGGTTTCGCCTTCGATGCTGAAACTGCCGCGCAGCTGGTTGTCGGCCCTGATCGGCCCGACCGTACGGATTTTCCCGATCGGCGCCAGCTGTTCGCGCGCGAACGCGGTCCAGTCCTCGCGCGAACGGTCCATGAAGAAGTTCCCGGCGACGATCGCCGCACCCAGCTTTTCATCCCAGCTTTGGATTAGCTGCGCGACCTGCTGCTGGCGCACCAGCAGCACCGGCGACGGAATAATCGCGCGCGCCGGCAGCCTGGCCTTCTCGATCAGCAGATTCAGCGCCTTCGAGGTCGGCTGGTACACCGGGCCATAACGCAGGTTGGTGAAGGCGATCACGCCGATGCCGTGGTCGGGCGCGAAGCGGTACTGGCTGCCATAGCCGGGCAAGCCGCCCGAGTGGCCGACCGTGACCACATCCTGGCTGTCACGCGTCCAGGTCAGTCCATATGCATAGAAGCCGACCCGTGGATTCGGCGTCTTCTCGTCGACCAGCGTCGCCTTGGCCGACAGTCCGGAGAACATGTGCGGCTGGTGCATCTCGCGCACCGAGGCGCGGCGCAGCGGCCCGTTGTCGGCGCCGTCACGCGCAGGCCAGGCGTTCAGGTGGAACGCCACGTAGCGGGAAAAATCGTCCATCGTCGTGATCAGGCCGCCCATCGCGGCGCCATCGCCATCGTGCAGCACCGGTTCGGCGACCCAGCTGCCGCGCTCCCAGCGGTAGCCCTGGGCGAACTTGCCTGGTGCGATATCCGCATATTCCCATACTGTGTCTTTCATCCCGAGCGGCACCAGGATCTGCTTCGTGATGTAGTCCTGGAAGCGCATCCCGGAAACCTTGCTGACGACTTTGCCCAGCAGGATGTAGCCAAGATTGCTGTACTCGAAGGCGACGCCGGGCGCATTCGAGAACGACAGCCCGGCCGCGACCAGTTTTGCCAGCGCAGCGTTGTCTTCGGCCATCTGGCGGTCGCCCCACGGGTTATCTTCAGGCAGGCCGGTACTCATTGTCATCAGGTGGCGAATGGTCAGCGCCGGCGAATCGGTGGTCGGCAGGCGCACGCCGCGCAGCTCCGGCAGGTAGTCCGCCACCGGATCGTCAAGGCGCAGCTTGCCCGCGTCGCGCAGGTGCAGAGCCGCCATCGCCGCGAAGCTCTTGGTCATCGACGCGATGCGGAACGGCGTGGCGGGACTGGCGGCCACCTTGCGTTCGAGGTCCGCATGGCCGACGGAACGCACATGCACCAGCTTCCCATCCATGACCACGCCGTACACCAGTCCGGGGAGGTGCTGGGCCACTGCCAGGTCGGCATACATCTTGTCGATTTCCGGAAGCACCGCCGCCACCCGCGCGGCGCGGCCAGTGTCGGCGAAGGCGGCATGGACATGGACGGCTGTCGGCGTTCGCGCAAGGGCCGGCGTGCCCGTGCCGGCGGCAAGCAGTACGGCGAGGAAGGATGCGGTGGCGCGGTGCGTACGATTCATTGGCTGGATCCTTTGGATGGTTGGCGTTGCACCGCCAATCATACAAGTTCAATAGCGAACGGTGTGTGTAATGGCGCTTCCGATGTGGTGTAATGCATATCAAGCCGCTCCAACCTTATTCCGATCGCAGATGACCACCAACACCAAACCAGCAGGCGCCGCGCGCGCCACCGGCCTCCCATACATCGTGAGGCGCTCCAACATCCACGGCAATGGCGTGTTCGCGCGCCGTAAGATCCGCGAGGGTGAGCTGATCGACGAGTACATGGGCGAGCGAATCGACTGGGATGAAGCCAACTCGCGCGCCGAGGAAGCACACGGCCCGGTCAACCACACCTTCTTCTTCTCGCTGGCCGATGGCCGCGTCATCGACGGCGGCAGCCAGGGCAACGACGCGCGCTTCATCAACCACGCGTGCGAGCCGAACTGCGAAGCCCAGGAAGACGATGGCAGGGTATTCATCTACGCGCTGCGCGACATCGAGCGCGGCGAGGAGCTGAACTACAACTACGCGCTGGTCTACGAAGAGCGCCATACCGCCGCGGTCAAGCGCCAGTTCGCCTGCAACTGCGGCGCGCCCAGCTGCACCGGCACCATGCTGGCGCCGAAACGCAGGCAAAAGGCGAAAACGGCTGCGGCCAGGGCGTGAACCACAGCGGCCGGCGCGGATCAAAACCAATTTGGGAGGCAGCATGAACAACGACAAGGTAAAACCGCCTGAGCCGGCGGCGGAGGAAAAGCCGGCAGCGGGGCAGGGCCAGCAAGGCAAAAAGCCGGACGAATCCGACCTCGACGAGCGCAAGCCCGAAGACCTGACCGAAGAGGAGCTGCGCCTGATGGCCGACACCATGCCTGGCGAAGGCCCGGGCGACGATTGACCGCTTCCGCAGCCCGGCCGCGCCGTGGCTGCGGATGTCAATACGGACGCTGCGCGGCCCGTACAAAATCGTTTCCACCCTATTGCAACAGCGATATACTCCCGGCTTGCATTCTTTTTCTGGGGTTATATCTTGTTGAAATCAATCGCATTGCCTGTTGCACTGCTGGGCGTCTTCGCCGCAGCGCACGCCGACGAAGGCCAGTGGCAGCCGCACCAGCTGCCGCAGCTGAAATCCGAACTCAAGCGCATCGGCATCACCATCCCCGCCGAAAAGCTGACCGACCTGACCAAGCACCCGATGAGCGCCATCGTCTCGCTCGGCGGCTGCTCGGCATCGTTCGTCTCGCCCGACGGCCTGGTGGTCACCAACCACCACTGCGCGTACGGCGCGATCCAGCGCAATGCGACCCCGGAAAAGAACTACATCGTCAACGGCTTCCTGGCCAAGACCCGCGCCGAAGAACTGCCGGGCGGCCCGAACACGCTGGTGTACGTGACTGAAAAGGTCGAGAACGTCACCGACCGCGTACTCAAGGGCCTGGCGCCGACCATGTCCGGCCGCGAGCGCAATGAAGCGGTCGACAGCCGCGTCAAGGCGTTGATTGCCGAGTGCGAGACCGACAAGGCGTACCGCTGCTCGGTGCCGAGTTTCCACCGCGGCCTCGAGTACTACCGCATCCGCCAGCTGATGATCCGCGACGTGCGCCTGGTGTACGCGCCATCGGACATGGTCGGCAATTTCGGCGGCGACGTCGATAACTTCGAGTGGCCGCGCCAGACCGGCGACTTCTCGTTCCTGCGCGCCTATGTCGGCAAGGACGGCCGCCCGGCCGATCCGTCGCCGGACAACGTGCCGTACAAGTCGAAAGACTTCCTGGTGGTGTCGGCCGAAGGCCTGAAGAACGGCGACCCGATCCTGCTGGCCGGTTATCCGGGCCGCACCAGCCGCTACAAGCTGCCGGCCGAGATCCGCTTCGCGCGCGACGCCAACTTCCCGCTGCGCGTGGCCGACATGCAGGCCGACCTGGCTGTGATCGCCACCGCCACCAAAGGCAATGCGCAGTACGACGTGCGCTACGCCAGCGTGGTCAAGAGCATCAACAACGTGCTGAAGAAAACCCAGGGCCTGCTGGACGGCTTCGCGCGCAAGGACATCGCCGCCATCAAGGACGTGCAGGACGCCGAGTTCCGCTCCTGGTACAACCAGCCGGCCAACCAGAAGGCCGCATCGAAGACGCTGCTGGCAGACCTGGACGCGGTGATCGCCGCCGACATGGCGCTGTCGGAAGAGGAGTTCGCGTACTCGGTCGCCACCAACAGCGACCTGCTGAAAAGCGCGCGCACGCTGTACCGCCTGGCGCTGGAACAGCAAAAGCCGAACGCCCAGCGTGAAAGCGGCTACCAGGAACGCGACCTGTCGTTCATCAAGGCGCGCCTGACCCGCCTCGAGCAGTCGTTTGTGCCGACGGTCGATGCCGCGCGCTTCACGGCGTCGCTTCAGCGCTACAGCAAGCTGGCCGCCAAAAACCACCCGCAAGGCCTGGACGCGCTGCTGCCGGCGCCGGCGTCGGTCGGCGCGCTGTACAAGCAGACCACGATGGGCGACACGGCCCAGCGCCTGGCATGGATGAGCAAGGATCCGGCAGCGTTCAAGGCCTCGGATGACGCATTCATCCAGATGGCCGTGAAGATGCACGACGTGGCCATGTCGCTGGAAAACCGCCGCAAGGAAATCGACGGCAACCTCGAACGCGTGATCCCGCAGTACATGTCGGCCGTGATCGCGTGGAAGAAGTCGCAGGGCAAGCCGGTCTACCCGGACGCCAACTCCACGCTGCGCGTCACCTACGGCACCGTGTCGCCTTACTCGCCGCGTGACGGCCTGGTCAAGGGCCCGTTCACCACGGTGCAGGGAATCGTCGAAAAGCACACCGGCACCGATCCGTTCATGGCGCCGAAGAACCTGCTCGCCGCGGTCAAGGAACAGCGCTTTGGCGTGTTCAAGGATCCGGTACTGGGCACCGTGCCGGTCAACTTCCTGTCGAGCGCGGATACCACCGGCGGCAATTCGGGTTCGGCGGTGATGAACAAGCGCGGCGAGCTGGTTGGCCTGAACTTCGATTCGACCTACGAGTCGATCACCAAGGACTGGTACTTCGACAGTGCGATCACGCGCGCGATCCACGTCGATATCCGCTACATGCTGTGGGTAATGAAGGAAGTCGACGGTGCCGACAACCTCCTCAAGGAAATGAAGATCAAGTATCCGGCGAAGTAATCCGGAGCAGACGTGAAAAGGGCCGCTGAATCAGCGGCCCTTTTTTCGTCCGGCTAATTGCCGATGTGCTTTGCGAGGAAGCCCTCGAGCTTCTCAAAGAATGCTTTACGATGCTGCGCGTCATAGAATCCGTGGCCCTCGGTATCCACCACGCTCCATTCGGGCGGGTTGCCGGCGTTGCTCAGCGCGTTGCGCATTGTCTCCGCCTGGTCGATCGGCGTGCGCTTATCCTTCTTGCCATGCACCAGCAGGACCGGAACCTTGATTTTGTAGGCATGCTGGGCCGGCGAATGACGCGCCAGCAGTGCCGGATCTGTACCCATGGTTTTGCTGATGTAGCTGGTCGCCCCCTTGTTGCCCACAACGGATTCCTGCTTGTAGCGCCGCGGCAGGTCGTACAGTCCGGCGTAGCCGACGCTGCACTTGAACATCGACGGCTCGCGTACCGGCAGCATCAGCGCCGAGTAACCGCCGAAGCTGGCGCCGTAGACGCAGACACGGCCGGCGTCGATATCGGGCCTGGCGGCCGCCCATTTCACGCCGTCAACCAGGTCGTCCATGATTTTGCCGCCGAATTCATGGTAGCCCGCCGTTTCAAAACGGAGGCTGCGTCCGCCAGAGCCGCGGAAATTCACCTGCAGTACGGCGTAGCCGCGGCTGGCCAGGAACTGGGCGTCGGTGTCGAAGAACCAGTCGTCCTGGACGTCGAACGGACCGCCGTGCGGCATCAGCACCATCGGCGCTTTTTTCCCGGCTGCGCCCAGTGGCATGGTCAGGAAGCCGGTTAGTTCCAGCCCATCGCGCGCCTTGAACCGGATCGGCTGCCGTTCGGCCATTTGTGCAGGATCGATCTGCTCCATATTTGAGAACAGCAGGTCGGCCTTGCCCGAACCGCGGTGAAACAGGTAATACGAACCAGGGTCGCGGTCGCTGCTGACGTTGAACAGCAGCGTCTGGCCGTCGTCCGAGAAATTGATGAAGTGGACATACGCATCCGGGAAGCTGGCGCTGAGCGCCTGGTGCAGCCGGGCATCCGGCGATGCGGCATCGATGTACACCGCCTTGGGAATGCCCACCGACGTCGATACGGCAAATGGCATTTTCCGATCCATGCTGTATTCGAGCAGGTCGATGCTGCCCAGCGGGTCCTGCGCGAGGATCTTGCGCTGGCCGGTGACCAGGTCTTCGCGCACGACCATGTAGGGGCCGTGGTCGACACTCTGGTAGGCCAGGACCGCGCTGTTATCAGGGGTGAAAGCGAATGGCTGGAAGCGCGAGCCGAGTGTTTTTGAATCCAGTTTTTTCCATTGCCCGCTCGCGTCGTCGCGCCTGAACACGATCGCCTCGGCTTCGTCATCCGTGCCGAATGCGAAGCGCGGCTGATCGTTCATATCGCTTAAGAAGTCGATCGACTTCATCGGGATGTCGGCCAACAGTTTGCGGATGGCGTTCGACGAGTTGATGTTGTACAGCGAGCTTCGTTCGACGTCCCATAGTTGCGAACTGACCTGCACCTGGCCGTCCCTTTTGCGCGAGACGTGGTTCACCACGCCATAGCCGTAATCGTCGCCGTTGCGCTGGCCCGCGCTCGATTGCCTGAATCCCTTGTATCCATACAGGTATTCCTGTCTGGTCCCATCCAGGTCCACCGCCAGCAGCTCGCCAGTGGTGACGGGCTTTTCACGCAGGCCCATCTCGAGTCCCTTGGCAATGATCAGGCGGCGATTGGTCACCCAGCTGAAATTAGCCGGAATTTCGAATGCCGGCAGCGCAATCACGCTGACCACCTGGAGCCCCGGCAGGCTGTAGACCGTCATCGTCGGAATCGTGCGGCCATTGCGCGCCATGCGTACATTTATGGCGATGTGCTTGCCGTCGGGAGACAAGCGCGGCTGGCTATATTTGTCCTCGTCCACGAACGCATCGATCGGCACTCTGGCCGGTGCCGCAGCGGCAGCGTGTTGGACAAAGAGGGTAATCGCGAAGCACGCCAGCGAAAGACGGATCGTCATAAGTCTGTCTTGGAAATTGTGTTGCTCGATAGTGTATCAACGTTTTGTAAGTTAAAGTCGATTTTTGCCGCGCTTGCCTCGCCGCCTAATGGCAGGGATAATCCGTCCGCCCCAATTGCTTAATCGTGAGCAATGCAGACGGGTGCCGTAACCTTGCTCCCTGATGAACGAAACACTTCCTTTACTCGGCTTTACGACAACCCCGCTCGAACTCATCTCCTTCGTACTCGCGGTGATCACGGTGCTGCTGAACATCCGCCAGACCCACTGGGCCTGGCTGTTCTCGATCCTGTCCTCGGCCACCTACGGCGTGGTCTTCTTCGGCGCGCGCCTGTATGGCGACACAGCCCTGCAGGTCGTGTTCATCGTGGTGTCGGTGTGGGGCTGGTACCAGTGG
>DASWSX010000134.1:0-2172 GCA_036402435.1 Telluria sp.
GATGCTGGGCGTGTACACGCGCTGGCTGGACCCGGCGCAGCACTGCCTGATCCACCTCGCCGTGCGCGACCAGGGCCTGTTTGTCGCGCGCGGCAATCCGCTGGGGATCACCGGGGTGGAGGACCTGGTCCGGCCCGAAGTCCGCTTCGTCAACCGCCAGAACGGCTCGGGCACGCGCACCCTGCTCACGCTGATGCTCAATGCGGCCGGGGTGTCATGCCATCGCATCGCCGGATTCCACACGGCCGAATTCACCCATTCGGCGGTGGCGGCGTACATCGCGAGCGGGATGGCCGATGTGGGCGTCGGCGTGCGGACCGCGGCGCAGCGGTTCAACCTCGATTTTATTCCGCTGGCGCGCGAGCGCTACTTCTTCGCGCTGTCGATCGCGGCGGTGCAGGAGCCGCTGATGAGGCAGATGATCGCGGTGCTGCAGCTGCCCGAATACCACCAGGTGGTCGACCAGATCACGGGCTACGACGCTTCGGATACGGGGAAGATCCTGTCGCTGGAGGAGGCCTTCGGCCCAAACCGCCCGGTTTAGGGGCGGCGCTTCTTCCAGTTATAGTCGGCGCCGGTGACGTCGACGCCGGGATGGCCGACCGAATCGGGGTGTTCGGACGACATGGTGATGAAGCAGACGCCCTCGCCTGCGCGCTGGCGTTTGCGCAGGCCTTCCATGAAGGTCATGGCGTCGATCATTTCGGAGGTATCGAATGCCTGGGAATACGGCACCGGTCCGCTGTCTTCGGCAATCGTCCAGTACACCATGTACATCGCCCTGCTCCGTTCATTCGGGAAGGTTTAATCGTACAACAGGCACGCGTGAGCGTGGCGCACGGCGGATGATCACCGCAGCATCTGCCGCAACTCGCGCCACACCAACTCGCTGCCAAGTTCCCGCATGCAGGCGTGGTGCCCAAGCGGGCACTCCCGCTGCCGGCACGGCGAACATTCCAGACGCAGCGACAACGATTTGGCGATATCCGAAAACGGCGGCGCATGGTCCGGATCGGTCGGCCCGTAGATCGCCACCACCGGCCGGTTAAGCGCCGACGCCACATGCAGCAATCCGGAATCGTTCGACACCACCGCATCGGCGCTGGCGATCAGCGCGATGGCTTCGTCAAGTTTTGTGGCGCCCGCCAGGTTGAGTACCCGGATCGAGTCGGCCAGCGCCAGCGCGACAATCTCCTCGCACACCTCACGGTCCTTGGGCCCGCCAAGCAGTGCTACCTGCGTGCCCTGGTTCTCAAGCACGATCTCGCGTGCCAGCGCCGCGAAGTGGGAGGTTGGCCAGCGCTTGGCGTTGCCGAATTCGGCGCCGGGCGCGAACACCACCAGCGGCTTGCCGAGTCCGATGCCGTGCGCGCTCCGCGCCAGCTCGGATTGCTCGCCGCTGACTGTCAGCGCGGGCCGCGGCAGGTTCGCACGCAGGCGGTCGCGCGGCGCATCGGCCAGTGCAGCGTAAAACGCCACCATCGGGCGTGGCGGCTGGTCGTCATGATGCAGGCGGTTCAGCAGGCCATAACGCATCTCGCCCTTGTAGCCGATCCGCACAGGGATGCCAGCCAGCCAGGGAATCAGTGCGTACTTGAGCGTATTGGGCAGCACGTAGGCGTCGGCGTAGCCGCGCGCGCGCAGGACCTGCGCATAGTCCCAGCGTTCGCGCAGCTGCAGCGCGCCGTGGCGGAACGGCGTCACCAGCACGCTGTCGACTTCCTTCATCGCGCGCCACACAGGCGCGACCGACGGCGGCGCCAGCACATCGATGGGCCGCGACGGGTTATGCCTGCTGAGCAGCTGGAGCAGCGGCTGCGCCATCACGGCGTCGCCGATCCAGTTCGGCGAAATGATGAGGGTGCGTTCCTGGCTCATGCTTCCACCGTGGCGAACTGAAGGCGGTACAGGTTGGCGTACATGCCGTTTGCCGCCAGCAGCTCGTCGTGGCGGCCCGCCTCAATCACGCGGCCCTGCTCCATGACCACGATGCGGTCGGCGCGTTCGATCGTCGACAGGCGGTGCGCGATAACCAGCGTGGTGCGGCCGGCCATCAGCGAGTCGAGCGCGGCCTGCACCGCCCGTTCGGATTCGTTGTCGAGCGCGGAAGTGGCTTCGTCGAGGATCAGGATCGGCGCATCCTTGTAGATCGCGCGGGCGATGGCGACGCGC
>DASWSX010000135.1:0-5466 GCA_036402435.1 Telluria sp.
GCTGCTGAAGACCGACGCCCGCGCCGTGCGCGAAGCGCGCATCGCCCACAAGGTGCGCCCGGTCTACAAGCGCGTGGATACCTGCGCGGCCGAGTTCGCCACCAACACCGCCTACATGTACTCGACCTATGAGGCCGAGCATGGCGAGTGCGAGGCGGCGCCGACCGACAAGAAGAAGATCATGGTGCTGGGCGGCGGCCCGAACCGGATCGGCCAGGGCATCGAGTTCGACTACTGCTGCGTGCACGCCGCGCTGGCGCTGCGCGAAGACGGGTACGAGACCATCATGGTCAACTGCAACCCGGAAACCGTGTCGACCGACTATGACACCTCGGACCGCCTGTACTTCGAGCCGGTGACGCTGGAAGATGTGCTGGAGATCGTCGCGATCGAGAAGCCGGTCGGCGTGATCGTGCAGTACGGCGGCCAGACCCCGCTGAAGCTGGCGCTGGACCTGGAAGCCAACGGTGTGCCCATCATCGGCACCAGCCCCGACATGATCGACGCGGCCGAAGATCGCGAGCGCTTCCAGAAGCTGCTGCAGGACCTGGGCCTGCGCCAGCCGCCCAACCGCACCGCGCGCGCCGAGGACGAAGCGCTGCGCCTGGCCGAGGAAATCGGCTACCCGCTGGTGGTGCGTCCGTCGTACGTGCTGGGCGGCCGCGCCATGGAAATCGTGCATGAGCCGCGCGACCTCGAGCGCTACATGCGCGAGGCGGTCAAGGTCTCGAACGATTCCCCGGTGCTGCTCGACCGCTTCCTGAACGACGCCATCGAGTGCGATGTCGACGCCCTGTGCGACGGCAAGCGCGTCTTTATCGGCGGCGTGATGGAACACATCGAGCAGGCCGGCGTGCACTCGGGCGACTCCGCCTGCTCGCTGCCGCCGTACTCGCTGTCGGCCGAGACCGTGGCCGAGCTGAAGCGCCAGACCGCGGCCATGGCCAAGGCTCTGAACGTGATCGGCCTGATGAACGTGCAGTTCGCGATCCAGCAGAACAACGGTGTCGACACCGTCTACGTGCTGGAAGTGAACCCGCGCGCCTCGCGTACCGTGCCGTACGTGTCCAAGGCCACCGGCATGCAGCTGGCCAAGATCGCCGCGCGCTGCATGGCCGGCCAGTCGCTGGACGAGCAGGGCATCGCCGACGAGGTCATCCCGCCGTACTACAGCGTCAAGGAAGCGGTGTTCCCGTTCAACAAGTTCCCGGGCGTCGATCCGGTCCTCGGACCTGAAATGCGTTCGACCGGCGAAGTCATGGGCGTGGGCAAGAGCTTCGGCGAGGCCCTGTTCAAGAGCCAGCTGGCCGCGGGTTCGCGCCTGCCGGAGAAGGGCGCCGTGCTGATCACGGTGAAGGACAGCGACAAGCCGCGCGCCGTGGCCGTGGCCCGCATGCTGCACGACATGGGCTACCCGATCGTCGCCACGCGCGGCACCGCCTCGGCGATCGAGGCCGCCGGCATCCCGGTCAAGGTGGTCAACAAGGTCAAGGACGGCCGTCCGCATATCGTCGACATGATCAAGAACGGCGAACTGGCGCTGGTGTTCACCACCGTGGACGAAACCCGCGGCGCGATCGCCGATTCGCGCTCGATCCGTATCTCGGCACTGGCGCACCGCATTCCTTACTACACCACCATCGCCGGCGCGCGCGCCGCGGTGGAAGGCCTGAAGCACATGCAGAGCCTGGAGGTCTACGACCTGCAGGGACTGCATGCCTCGCTGGCCTGATGCCGTCAAGGTAAGGAAGCAACACATCGCAAAAGGGCGTCCGCGTCGCGGCGGCCCCGCCCAAGGAAGCCCGCCGGAGTTGCTGCCGGCGGGCTTCCTGGCCTAAACTACGTCAAATTCGTCGATCGAACCGGCGTGCCCGCGTTCGATCCTGTCTGAAAGCCGCGGTTGAGCGGACGTGCCCTGGCGAGGTTTGCCGGGGTTGGCTCCAGCTCCGCTGCGGCTCATTTTTTTGTTGAACGAAGACATGAGCACCATTCCGATTACCAAGCGTGGCGCAGAGCTCCTGAAGGAGGAGCTGCAGCGCCTGAAGGCTGTCGAGCGTCCGGCGGTGATCAATGCCATCTCCGAAGCGCGCGCCCAGGGCGACTTGTCTGAAAACGCCGAGTACGATGCCGCCAAGGAAAAGCAGGCCTTTATCGAGGGCCGTATCCTGGAAGTGGAGGCCAAGCTGTCGGCCGCGCAGATCATTGACCCGACCCAGCTCGATACCGATGGCCGCATCGTCTTTGGCGCGACCGTCGACCTGGAAGACCTGGAGTCCGGCAGTCCGGTCAGCTACCAGATCGTCGGCGATGACGAGGCTGACCTCGATGCCGGCAAGATCTCGGTCAGCTCGCCGATTGCACGCGCGCTGATCGGCAAGTTCGAAGGCGACGTCGCCACCGTGCTGGCCCCGGGCGGCGAGCGCGAGTACGAAGTCATTACCGTTCGCTACATCTGATGCCGGCCCGGCCGGCGGGCTTGCGCCTGCGCTGGCCACCGGAAAGGCCGGCTTGTGTTCTCCACTTCCTATAACAACCTGCCGCCGCTGCCGCACCGCATCTTCCTGTTGCTGACGGTGGTGTGGGCCGGCAGCCTGTGGACCGTCGGCTACATGGTGGCGCCGACGCTGTTTTCGGTGCTGCCCAGCCGCGAGATGGCGGGCATGATCGCCGGGCACCTGTTCCATACCGAAGCCATCGTCGGCGTGACCATCGGCGTGCTGCAGCTGGTGCTGTGCAACGTGATGATCCGGCGCGGCGCCCAGCGCTACCGCGGCCTGCGCTGGCTGGTGCTGGGCATGCTGTGCTGCGTGCTGGTCGGCTACTTCGGTACCCAGCCGTTCATGGGCAGCCTGAAGGAAAAGGCGCTGGCGCTGGGCGTGGGGGTGTCGGAATCGCCGTACAAGGCGCAATTCGGCATGCTGCACGGCGTCTCCAGCGCCTTCTACCTGCTGCAAAGCCTGCTGGCGCTGGCACTGGTGTGGCGCGCTTCGGCGCCGCGTTCGGCCGGGGAGTGAGGCCGGGGGTGAAGCCGACCACCGGCACGGACGCAGGGGCGGCGTGCCGGCATCGGGGCGCCTGGCGGCGCCCGCTTGTTTCCGGCTGCCGGGGCTTCAGCCCAGCGCCTTCTTCTTCTGGCTGGTCGGGCGGGCGCGCGAGCGCTTCACATTGCCGCCGGCGGTGACGCGCTCGTTGCCAAGCACCGTGACTTCCTTGCGGGTCGGGCGGCGGTTGGGCGCGGCGCTGGGCTTCTTCACCGTTACCGTGCGCGGGGCGGCGCCGCCGCGGCGGGCGGGCGTGTGCCGGCCGAGCTCTTCGGCCTGGTTTTCCTTCAGGCGGGCTTCGCCCGGACGCCACACCACCAGCAGCTTGCCGATATGCTGGATCGGCGCGGCGCTGAGCTGGTCGCAGATTTCTTCGTAGATGGCGATGCGCGCTTCGCGGTCGTCGCCGAACACGCGGATCTTGATCAGGTCGTGGGCAGCCAGGCTGCGGTCGATCTCGGCCAGCACGGCGCGGGTCAGGCCTTCGGCGCCGACCATCACCACCGGGTTCAGGGCATGGGCACGGGAGCGCAGGTCAGAGCGCTGGGCAGGGACTAGTTGTAGAGCAGGCATAGGTTGGCGCTGGATAAGGCGCTTGAAATAGTGATAGAGCGCTTGGCGCTGGTAATCGGGCGCTGCAGCTGCGCCGGTCGTGACACGGCGGCTGGAACAGGCTGCCGGCGGCCGCCGGCTGGCGGCAAAGCCGGGATTCGGATTGGCGCGTATTATCCGTCAATCCGGCACTGTCGGGCAGCAAAATCATCAAAACAGTAGGAAAACCTGCGCCGCCGGCCCGACCGGCGCGCGCGGGCAGGGAACAGGCTGGTATCTGGCATGGCAAAGAACAAGTTCAACCATTCGTGGCTGCACGACCACATCAACGATCCGTACGTCAAAATGGCGCAGCGCGAGGGCTACCGCGCCCGCGCGGCGTACAAGCTCAAGGAGATCGACGAGCAGGACAAGCTGATCCGCCCCGGCCAGGTCATTGTCGACCTGGGCGCGGCGCCGGGCAGCTGGAGCCAGTACGCCCGCAACAAACTGGCCGACTCGCCGCGCGCCAGGGACGGCCGGATCGACGGCGCGGTCGTCGCGATCGACCTGCTGCCAATGGAACCGGTCGCCGACGTCACGTTTATCCAGGGCGATTTCCGCGAGGAGTCGGTGTTCCGTGAGCTCGAAAGTGTGGTTCTCGGCGCCTCCGGCGGCAACAAGATCGATCTTGTTTTGTCCGACATGGCCCCCAACTTGTCCGGTGTGGCCTCCGCCGACGCCGCCCGGATCGAGTACCTGTGCGACCTGGCGCTTGAATTCGCGCAGGCCCACCTGAAGCCGGAGGGAGCATTGCTGGTAAAGTGTTTCCACGGGAGCGGCTACAGCCAGATCGTGGAAAAGTTCAAACGGCAGTTCAAAGTGGTCGCGAAGCGCAAGCCCAAGGCGTCGCGCGACAAGTCTTCCGAAACCTTTATCCTTGGGCGCTACCTGAAGACAGTGGATTGACCGATCTCGATACGAGCCAGGGCGGAATAAGAAATGTAGAGGGAAATACCCTCACCCGGTGCTATCGGCATCATAGTTTCTCTGTTTCCCCTCGAGGGCGGGGGCTGCATTACAATGCAGCTATCCGTTGGCAAGGCAATTGCAAAGGAGTTCGGCCTTGAATAACAACCTGTTTCAAAAGGCGGCAATCTGGCTCGTGATCGCGCTGGTGTTGTTTACCGTCTTCAAGCAGTTCGACAAGCCCCGTGCGCAGGACAGCGTCACCTATTCGCAGTTCATGGATGACGCCAAGAACGGCAAGGTGTCGCGTGTCGACGTGCAGGGCCGCAACCTGGTGGTCTCGCCCAAGGAAGGCGCCAAGTACACCATCATCTCGCCGGGCGACATCTGGATGGTCGGCGACCTGATGAAGTACGGCGTGCAGGTCACCGGCAAGGCGGACGACGAACCCAACGTGCTGGTCCAGGCCCTGTATTACCTCGGGCCGACCCTGCTGATCATCGTGTTCTGGTTCTACATGATGCGTCAGATGCAGGGTGGCGGGAAAGGCGGCGCATTCTCATTCGGCAAGTCGCGTGCGCGGCTGATCGACGAGAACCAGAACGCCGTCACGTTCCAGGACGTGGCCGGCTGCGACGAGTCCAAGGAAGAAGTCGTCGAGCTGGTCGACTTCCTCAAGGATCCGCAGAAATTCCAGAAGCTGGGCGGCCGTATCCCGCGCGGCGTGCTGCTGGTCGGCCCTCCGGGTACCGGCAAGACGCTGCTGGCGCGTGCCATCGCCGGCGAGGCCAAGGTGCCGTTCTTCAGCATCTCCGGTTCGGACTTCGTTGAAATGTTCGTCGGCGTCGGGGCCGCACGCGTTCGCGACATGTTCGAGAACGCCAAGAAGCAGGCGCCCTGCATCGTGTTCATCGACGAAATCGAC
>DASWSX010000136.1:0-10579 GCA_036402435.1 Telluria sp.
CAGGCGACATTGCCCGCCGGCCGCGCCGACATCATCGCGCGCGTCGCGGACCTGTTTGAAGAACACCGCGACGAACTGATGGCCCTGGCCGTGCGCGAAGCTGGCAAGAGCCTGCCGAACGCGATCGCCGAAATCCGCGAAGCGGTCGATTTCCTGCGCTATTACGCGGCGCAGGTGCACGGGTCGAAAAACATCCCGGCGCTTGGCCCTGTCACCTGCATCAGCCCCTGGAACTTCCCGCTGGCGATCTTCACCGGCCAGGTCGCTGCCGCCCTGGCTGCGGGTAACGTGGTGCTGGCCAAGCCTGCGGAACAAACGCCAATCATCGCGTACCGCGCCGTCGAGCTGTTCCACGAAGCGGGGGTACCTAAAGCAGCGCTGCAATTTTTGCCGGGCCGCGGCGAAGTCGTCGGCGCGGGCCTGTGCAACGATGCGCGCGTCAAGGGCGTGATCTTCACCGGCTCGACCGAAGTGGCTCAGCTGATCAACAAGACGCTGGCGCAACGCTCCGTGCGCGAGAACTGCGACATCGCGCTGATCGCAGAAACCGGCGGCCAGAACGCGCTGATCGTCGATTCGTCTGCGCTGCCTGAACAGGTGGTGCAGGACGTGATGACGTCGGCCTTCGACAGCGCCGGCCAGCGCTGCTCGGCGCTGCGCGTGCTGTTCCTGCAGGAAGAGATCGCCGACAAGACCATCAAGATGCTCAAGGGCGCGATGCTGGAACTGCGCGTCGGTTCGCCCGACCGCCTGTCCACCGACATCGGCCCTGTCATCGACAGCGAAGCGCAAGGCAACCTGCTGGCGCACATCGAGCGCATGCAGCGCCAGGCCAGGAGCCACTACTCGCTGCCGCTGCCGCCGGCCGCCGCCGCTGCCGGCACATTCGTTCCGCCGACGGTGCTGGAAATTGGCTCGCTGTCGGAACTGACGCAGGAAGTCTTCGGCCCTGTGCTGCACGTGATCCGCTATCGCCGCGCCGACCTGCCGAAGGTGATCGAGTCGATCAACGCCACCGGTTACGGCCTCACCCTCGGTATCCACTCGCGCATCGACGAGACCATCGACTACATCGTCTCGCGCGCCCACGTCGGCAATATCTACGTGAACCGCAATATCGTCGGCGCCGTCGTCGGCGTGCAGCCGTTCGGCGGCGAAGGCAAATCGGGCACTGGCCCGAAAGCCGGCGGCCCGCTGTACATAAAGCGCCTGCAGCGTGGCGCGCCGCCGCTCCTGCAGCACGAGCGCCAAGCTACGCCGGGACTCGATGCCTTAATGGTCTGGGCCAAGGCCAATGGACACAATCGCGTTCTCGAGCTGGGCACGGAATACACCCGTACCACTTTGCTCGGTTCGACCCTGGCATTGCCAGGGCCAACCGGCGAGCGCAATTCGCTGGCCTTCGTCGCGCGCGGCGTCGTGCTGTGCGCAGCGTCGAGCGCCACAGCGCTGCTTAACCAGCTTGCCGCGGCGCTCGCTACCGGTAACCGCGCCGTGGTCGTGGCATCGTCGAAGGGCGTGATTCCTGAAGGCCTGCCGCCAGAAGTCATGGATCGCGTCGAAGTAGTCGGCGGCGTCGAGAAGTGCCCGTACGAGTATCAAATCGCGTTGGTTGAGGCGCAGCTGGCCCCTGCCATGCGTCCTTCGCTGGCAGCCTTCACCGGCGCCATCGTCGGCGTCATCGAAACTTCGAGCGACGCTGCCATTCCGCTGTGGCGCCTGGTGGCGGAACGGGCCGTCTGCGTGAACACGACTGCCGCTGGCGGAAACGCGAGCCTGATGACACTAGGTTTGTAATAGTATGAGGATGTAAAAAAAACCGGGGACAACCCGAGCCGTTGCGTTTTAACTTGGAGGATCACATGATAGTAGGCGTTCCAAAAGAGATTAAGAATAACGAGTATCGGGTTGGCCTCACGCCGCCCAGCGTCCGCGAACTGACACAGCGCGGCCACCAGGTGCTGGTCCAGAAAAACGCGGGCGGCGAGATCGGACTCTCCGACGAGCAGTACGTGGCCGCCGGCGCCACCATGGTCGACACGGCCAAGGAAATCTTCGCGCGCGCCGAAATGATCGTCAAGGTCAAGGAACCACAGCCGGGCGAATGCGCGATGCTGGGCGAAGGCCAGATCCTCTACACCTACCTGCACCTCGCGCCTGACCCGGAGCAGACCGCCGCGCTGGTCAAGTCGGGTGCGGTCTGCATCGCTTACGAAACCATCACCGGTGCTGGCGGCGGCTTGCCGCTGCTCGCGCCAATGAGCGAAGTGGCCGGCCGCATGGCGATCCAGGCCGGCGCTGCACACCTTGAAAAATCCAAAGGCGGCATGGGGCTGCTGCTTGGCGGCGTGCCTGGCGTCGCTGCGGGCCACATCGTCATCATCGGCGCCGGCGTCGTTGGTGCGAATGCGATGCAGATGGCGGTGGGTACCGGCGCGCGCGTGACGGTCCTCGACAAGAACGTCGACCGCCTGCGCCAGCTCGACCTCATTTACGGCAACCGCATCTCGACCCAGTATTCGAACGCGCATGCGATCGAAGAGGCCGTGCTGTCGGCCGACCTGGTGATCGGCGGCGTGCTGGTGCCAGGCGCCGCGGCGCCAAAGCTGGTTACGCGCGAAATGATCTCGCGGATGAAAAAAGGCGCGGTGGTCGTCGACGTGGCGATCGACCAGGGCGGCTGCTTCGAAACCTCGCATGCGACCACCCACGCCGATCCCACCTATCTGGTCGATGGCGTAATCCACTACTGCGTGGCCAACATGCCTGGCGCGGTGGCGCGTACGTCTACCTTCGCGCTGAACAACGCCACCATCGGCCATGCCGTGGCCCTGGCAGGCAAAGGCTGGAAGAAAGCGTTGCTGGACGACCCGCACCTGAAGAACGGCCTGAACGTCTGCCAGGGGAAGGTGACTTACGCGGCGGTGGCGCAGGCGCTCGGATACGACTACGTGTCGGCCGATTCCATGCTGGCCTGACCTGTCCCGTATGGATGACATACGGGTAACGGCGCCAATCCAACCCGGGAACGAGGAAGAGCTCGACGCCTTCCTCGCTCTGCATGCCAACACGTCGATGCACCTGCGCGCTGAACTTCGGCGCGAGAAGGCCCGCAGCAATTTTGCCATCGCACGCAGCCGTGGCCGCATCGTCGGCGCCGCAGTCCAGTTGGCTACCGGGATGATCGCGCTGCAGGCGCCGATTGCCGCTGGCGACCTCGCGGCCGCCGTGCTCAGGAACACAAGGTGGCGGCTGGCCGGATTCTTTGGCCCATCAGCCCAGGTTCAGGCTGCATGCCTTCATCTCGGGACCGGGGCCGTTGCCCAGCTCAAAGACGCGGACGAAGTCCTGTTCGCACTCGATCTTGAGCAGCTCTGCTTGCCGCCTATTCTTAGCTCTAAGAAAGTGGCGTGCCGTGTAGCGGGCGAAGGGGATTTCGACCGTCTGGTCCGTTGGCGCATCGCATTCCGGATCGCGGCGATGGGCGACATCGAGGGGCCAGACCTTGAAAGAACGAGCCGGGCAGACATCAGTGCACAACTTCCCGCTAGCAACCTGTTCATCCTGGAAGGGCCAGAACCTTTGTCCGTCTGCTCTTTCAATGCGCGGCTGCCGGATATGGTCCAGATCGGCAACGTGTGGACGCCGCCTGAGTTGCGCGGCAATGGTTACGCGCGGGCTGTTGTCGCAGGCGCCCTTGAGATTGCGAAGCGTTCCGGCATAACAGCCGCGGTACTCGCGACGGCGCGCGAAAATAGCGCTGCGAAAGCGGCATACCGAAGCATCGGGTTCAAACTTGTCGACGACTACCTCACGCTGAGGCTGAGGCAGTAGCGCCGAACGATATGAAATGCGTAGCGCGCGGCGACCGATTTCACGAAGCGCATGAAATCGGTGGCTGCGTCTTCATTTGCGTTGTCTGAAATTGTCCGGACCACGGCAAACGGCACACCCAGCTCGAAGCACACCTGGGCTACGGCCGCCCCTTCCATCTCGACCGCCAGCAATCCCGACAGCGAACCATTTATTTGGGACAGGTGCTCGCCACAGCTGACAAAACGGTCACCGCTTCCCACCAACCCAAGGTGGACGCGTGGCCGGTCGAGGCGGAACACGCCACGTTCGGTCCTGTCGATCGCGTCTTCAAAGTCGTGTTCCAGGAACTGGTGGGCAGCGTCGGCCACGATATTGCTCAGGTGCACGTCGGAAGGAAAGTGCGACAACCCGGTCAGCGGCACTTCAAAACGCGGAAACAGCGGACTGGCATCCATGTCGTACTGCACCAGCGATTCGGCCACCACGATGTCGCCAACCGCAACGCCAGCGTCTCCGGCACCTGCAACTCCGGTAAACAGGATGTGGGTAACTCCGAACTTCTCCACAAGCATAGTGGCGGTTGTGGCTGCAGCTACCTTCCCAATACGCGACAGGACGCACACAGCGTCGATACCGAAGAGCCTGCCTTCGGTGTAGTCACGCATGCCATGGATGCGCCTGGAGGCCCCTTGCATGGCTTCCACGAGGCCTTGTTGCTCTTCATGAAGGGCGCTGATGATACCTAAACGCATATTTTCCCTGTGCTGTTCGGTCATGAGAACCGGCTTTTCCGGGTTATCCCCGCAGTTCGCCAGTTCTTTTGGTTTACATAGTAAGTATGTATACAAAGATAGTAATGATAGTAAACGAGAAGAATTTTGTGGATAAGTCTGTTTACATCTTTAGGATCATCGGCTTAGGTGATTTGTAAACTGCTGGACAATGGTTGTATCTGGAAAGGACGGATGGTGGATAAAAAACGGGTTTTGCACAAGCAGGTGACTTCTGCACATCTCATCCTGTGGATATGCAGCGACTTATCCACAGTCCGAACCGGCGCGTAGCGCCGTTTTTTTGTCTTTCAGTGTGGCCGAGGTGCTCGAGAAAATCGGGCTGTCAAAAAAAGAAGAGGTCGCCGATTTTTTGAAGTCCATCAAAATTTCTTTTGAAGCAAGTTTTCCAGGAAGTGGAGTCTTGCCTGTTTTTTGCATCTGGAAGAAGCTTCCCGGCTTTTTTTTCTTTTGTTTGTTTACTTAAAAGGTATGTATACAAGCATAGTAGTAATAGTTAACGCAGTCACTTTTCTGTGGATAAGCCCATATTTCGCTCTGCAATCAAGCGTTTACGAGTTTTATAAGCCGGTGGTCTAGTCTGTATGCGGCTGGTATCAATTCTGGACAAAAATCGGGCTGTGAATAAAGTTGGGTTTATCCACAAACGGTACCTGTGGATATTCATAGAGTTATCCACAGCCTCGCTGGCCACCCCCCTGCCCAAGCGCTACCGCATCTGTTAATCTGACATCTCAGACAGGGGAGGAGCCATGGATCTGCATTCGCTGTTCAAGTTTCCGATCATTCAGGGCCCGATGGCCGGCGGCTCCTGCACACCCGAACTGATCGCCGCGGTGTCGAACGCTGGCGGGCTGGGTTCGTTCCCGGGATCGCTGCTTTCTCCGGATGCCATCCGCGACCAGGTTGGCAAGATCAGGGCGCTGACGGACCGGCCCTTCCTGATGAATTTCTTTGTCCTCAAGACTCCCCAGCCGAGCCGCGAAGAAGTGGCGCGGGCTGCCGAACTGATGCGCCCGATCTGGGAAAGCCTGGGCTGGACTGAGCTTCCGACCCCCGCCCAGTGGTGCCAGGACTTCGACGCCCAGTTCGAGACCCTGCTGGAGCTGCGCCCCGCCGCTGCCAGTTTTACCTTTGACATCCTGACCGCCACCCAGGTCGAGCGCCTGCATGACGCCGGCATTTTCGTGATCGGCACGGTGACCACCGTCGAAGAAGCGCAGGCCTGGGAAGAAGTTGGCGCAGATGCGGTCGTCGCTTCCGGCGTCGAGGCGGGCGGCCATCGCGGAACCTTCATCGGCCGGCAGGAAGACGCCACGCTCGAGGCACGTGTCCTCTGGCCGAAAGTCGCGCGCGCGGTCGAGATTCCGGTGATCGCAGCGGGCGGCATCATGACCGGCATCGACATCAACGAAGCCCTGGCGGCAGGCGCCCAGGCTGTGCAGATGGGCACCGCGTTCCTGGTCTGCGACGAATCGGGCATCCCGCCATCGTACAAACTCCGCCTGATCAACGCCGGCGACACCCCCACCCGCCTGACCCGGGCTTTTTCGGGCCGCTACGCGCGCGGGCTCGAGAATCGTTTCATGAAGCACTTAGAAGATGTCGAAGGAGAACTTCCGGCGTATCCTGTACAAAATGCATTGACCACACCAATCCGCGCCGCTGCGGCCGCGAAGGGTGACACCGAACTGATGTCGCTGTGGGCAGGAGCGGAAGTCCGGCGCGCCCGGGCCATGCCTGCGGCGAAACTGATGCAAACCCTGGTCGCGGAGATGCGCACCGAGTAGAGGAGACTTGATTGGAATCGGCTGGGGAATACGACTACATTATCGTTGGGGCCGGTACCGCGGGATGCGTCCTTGCCAACCGGCTAAGCAACAATCCTGATAACGACGTCCTGCTGATCGAAGCGGGCGGGCGCGACGACTACCTGTGGATCCATATCCCGGTGGGCTACCTGTACTGCATCAACAATCCCCGCACCGATTGGCTGTACCAGACCGAGTGCGATGCCGGGCTGGGCGGCAGGGCGCTTATCTATCCGCGCGGAAAAGTGCTCGGTGGCAGCTCCTCGATCAACGGCATGATCTACATGCGCGGCCAGTCCGCCGACTACGACCGCTGGGCTGACGAGACGGGCGACCCGTCGTGGCGCTGGGACGAAGTGCTTCCCCTGTTTAAGAAAAGCGAGGACTACCACGGCGGTGCAGGTCCGGTGCACGGGGCCGGCGGCGAGTGGCGCGTCGAGAAGCAGCGCCTGTCGTGGCAGATCCTCGATGCGTTCCGCGATGCCGCCGAGCAGGCAGGCATCCCGAAGACCGACGATTTCAATGGCGGCGACAACTTCGGCTGTTCGTATTTCGACGTCAACCAGAAGCGCGGCATCCGCTGGAACACGGCCAAGGCGTTCCTGCGCCCCGCTGGCAAACGCCCCAACCTGACCATCATGACCGGCTGCCATGTCGAGCGGCTGGTGCTGGAAGATACGCCGCAAGGCAAGGTCTGCCGCGGCGTAGAATTTACGGGCGGCGGCACCGCGTGGCGCGCAAGGTCGACACGGGAAACCTTGCTCACGGCCGGCGCCATCGGCACGCCGCAGATCCTGCAGCTGTCCGGCATTGGCCCGGCCGGCGCGCTGCATGCGCTGGGCATCGTGCCGCAGGTCGACCTGCCGGGTGTCGGCGAGAACCTGCAGGATCACTTACAGCTGAGAATGATCTACAAGATCAATGGCGCGCCGACCCTGAACACGCGAGCAGCGAGCTGGGCAGGGCGGATGAAGATCGGCATCGAGTACGCGCTGTTCCAGAGCGGCCCGATGTCGATGGCGCCGTCGCAGCTGGGTGCCTTCGCGAAGTCCGACGAGAGCCAGGCCACGCCCAACCTGCAGTATCACGTCCAGCCATTGTCGCTGGAAAAGTTCGGCGACCCGCTGCATCCGTTCCCGGCGTTCACCGCCAGCGTCTGCAACCTGCGGCCTACCTCGCGTGGCCACGTGCGGATCTGCTCTGCAGACTCTTACTCGTCGCCTAAAATTACCCCCAACTATCTCAGTACCCCTGAGGACCGGAAGGTTGCTGCCGCCGCGCTCGGCGTGACGCGCAGGATCGTCTCCTCACCCGCGCTGGCGAAATATGAACCGGAAGAATACCGTCCGGGCGTCCACTACCGCACCGAGGACGAACTGGCCGAAGCGGCGGGCCTGATCGGCACCACCATTTTCCATCCGGTCGGTACTTGCAAGATGGGGCGCGAAGGCGATCCCTCAGCCGTGGTCGATAGCCAGTTGCGCGTAAAAAATGTGCAGGGACTGCGCGTCGTCGACGCCTCGGTGATGCCCTTCATCACGTCCGGCAACACCAATTCGCCGACCTTGATGATCGCCGAAAAGGCCGCGGCAATGATGCTCGAGAAGCGCAACTAGAGGGCGACGATTGCATCAGACATGGTAGTTATACTGTGTTGTGACAGAAAACTATTGTGTGTATTATCTAAAACAAAAAGCTTGCATAAACAGTATGAAAATCAAGCCACGGAGACCCAATGACAGACGTCATTCTGGAAACAAAAAGTTTGACCAAAGAATTCAAGGGCTTCACGGCAGTCAGTGACGTGAACCTGAAAGTCGAACGCGGCCACATCCATGCGCTCATCGGCCCCAATGGCGCCGGCAAGACCACTTGCTTCAACCTGCTCACCAAATTCCTGGTGCCCACCTCGGGCCAGATCCTGTTCAACGGCCGCGACATCACCGGCGCCAAGCCGGCCCAGATCGCGCGCATGGGCATCATCCGTTCGTTCCAGATTTCGGCCGTGTTCCCGCACCTGACCGTGCTGCAGAATGTCCGCATCGGCCTGCAGCGCGGACTGGGCAATACGTTCAATTTCTGGGAAAGCGAACGCGGCCTGGACCGCCTGAACGGCCGCGCGATGCAGCTGCTGGAAGAAGTCGACCTGGCCAGCTTTGCCGATACCGTCACCATCGACATGCCATACGGTCGCAAGCGCGCCCTGGAGATCGCCACTACCCTGGCGATGGAACCTGAACTGATGCTGCTCGACGAGCCGACCCAGGGCATGGGCCACGAGGACGTGCACCGCGTCACCGAGCTGATCAAGAAGGTATCGGCAGGGCGCACCATCCTGATGGTCGAGCACAATATGAACGTTGTCGCCGGCATATGCGACAAGATTTCGGTACTCCAGCGCGGCGCCATGCTGGCCGAGGGCAGCTATGCGGAAGTTTCGAAGAATCCACAAGTAATGGAAGCGTACATGGGCACCACGAGCGCCGAGCTGGAAGGAGCGCATTGATGACGGCTGCGCTCGAAATTACGAACTTGCAAGCCTGGTACGGCGAATCGCACATCCTCCACAACGTTAACCTGTCGGTCAACCAGGGCGAAGTCGTGACGCTGCTGGGCCGCAATGGCGCCGGCCGTACGACCACGCTGCGCGCGATCATGGGCCTGACCGGCGCGCGCCAGGGTTCGATCAAGATTAACGGCGTCGAAGCGATCGGCATGCCGACGCATAAGATTGCCCACCTCGGCGTCGGTTATTGCCCTGAAGAGCGCGGCATTTTCTCGTCGCTGTCGGCCGAAGAAAACCTGATGCTGCCGCCAACGCTCGACAGCGGCAAGGGCATGTCGGTCGACGAGATCTACGAGATGTTCCCGAACCTGAAGGAACGCCGCAGCAGCCAGGGCACCCGGCTGTCGGGCGGCGAGCAGCAGATGCTGGCCGTGGCGCGCATCCTGCGCACCGGCGCGCGCCTGCTGTTGCTGGACGAAATTTCCGAAGGCCTGGCGCCGGTCATCGTGCAGGGCCTGGCCCGCATGATCACCACGCTCAAGGCCAAGGGCTACACCATCGTCATGGTGGAACAGAATTTCCGCTTCGCCGCACCGCTGGCGGACCGGTTTTACGTGGTGGAGCACGGTCAGATCGTCGAGACCTTCGCTTCATCCGAATTGGACGCCAAGATGCCGGTCTTGACCGAGCTGCTGGGCGTTTGAGAAGTGCCGAAGATCGTCAGCTACTTACATATATCCAATAACGGAGACAAAATGAAACTCAAAGCTATCGCCATCGCCGCTGCCGCCACCTGTGCCCTGGGCGTAACCCTTCCTGCGGCAGCGCAGGTATCCGGCGACACCATCAAGATTGGCCTGCTGACCGACATGTCTGGCGTGTACTCCGACATCGACGGCGTCGGCGGTGCAGAAGCCGTCAAGATGGCGATTGCCGATGCGGGTGGCAACATCGCTGGCAAGAAAATAGAATTTATCTCGGCCGACCACCAGAACAAGGCCGACATCGCCGCCAGCAAGGCGCGCGAATGGTTCGACCAGCAGGGCGTCGACATGCTGATCGGCGGCACCAACTCCGGCGCCAACTTGGCCATGGCCAAGGTTGCGGCTGAAAAGAAAAAGGTCTTCATTTCGATCGGCGCCGGCTCGGCCCGCCTGACCAATGAAGAGTGCTCGCCATACACCGTGCACTACGCCTACGACACGATCGCCCTGGCGCGCGGCACCGGCGGCGCGATCGTCAAGCAGGGCGGCAAGTCGTGGTTCTTCCTGACCGCCGACTACGCATTCGGCCATTCGCTCGAGAACGACACCACCGACGTCATCAAGAAAAGCGGCGGCACCGTGGTAGGCAGCGTCAAGCACCCGCTGTCGGCATCGGACTTCTCGTCGTTCCTGCTGCAGGCGCAGAACTCGAAGGCGCAGATCCTGGGCCTGGCCAACGCCGGCGGCGACGCGATCAACTCGATCAAGGCAGCTGCTGAATTCGGCATCAACAAGAAGATGAAGCTGGCTGGCCTGCTGATGTTCATCAACGACGTGCACACGCTCGGCCTGAACATGACTCAAGGCATGTACCTGACTGACGGCTGGTACTGGGACCAGAACGCGGAAACCCGCGCATGGTCGAAGCGCTACTTCGCCAAGATGAAGAAG
>DASWSX010000137.1:0-2658 GCA_036402435.1 Telluria sp.
GCGGTACTGCGCTCCATTTCCGGCGGATCGACGGTTCGTGCGAAAATCCCCGTGATCAGGCCCCGTAGCTCAGCTGGATAGAGCGGTCCCCTCCTAAGGGACAGGTCGTGCGTTCGAATCGCGCCGGGGTCGCCAGTTATGGATCGCGTTCATATGGATCGCACGTCCATGTGCGCAAACCCGCACATCCTTGTGCGGACTCTTCAATGCTTTGTTTCGTCTTCCCCTGGAGTTTTCGTCAATGACCCACCCCGTCCTCACCGCCCTCGGCCTGGCCGACAACGAATCCGGCACCTACCTCGGCAGCGACCAGTGGTCGGCGACGAGCGACGCCGGCGTCCTCGAGTCGATCAATCCGAGCAATGGCGAGGTGCTGGCGCGGGTCAAGGCGTCCTCGCAGGAGGACTACGACACCATCGTCGAGCGCGCCCAGGCCGCTTTCAAGGTGTGGCGCACCACCCCGGCGCCGCGCCGCGGCGAAGCCATCCGCCTGTGCGCCGACGCGCTGCGCAAGCACAAGGACGCGCTGGGCTCGCTGGTCGCGCTGGAGATGGGCAAGTCCAAGCCGGAAGGCGACGGCGAAGTGCAGGAGATGATCGACATCGGCGAATTCGCCGTCGGCCTGTCGCGCCAGCTGTACGGCCTGACCATGCATTCCGAGCGCCCGGGCCACCGCATGTACGAGCAGTGGCACCCGCTGGGCATCGTTGGCGTGATCTCGGCGTTCAACTTCCCGGTCGCGGTGTGGGCCTGGAACAGCTTCATCGCGGCGATCTGCGGCGACATCACCATCTGGAAGCCCTCGCCCAAGACCCCGCTGTCGGCGATCGCCGCGCAGAAGATCTGCAACGAGGCGCTGAAGGCCGGCGGTTTCCCCGACATCTTCTTCCTGTTCAACGACGCCGGCACCGAGCTGGCCTCGACCTTCGTCGACGACAAGCGCATCGCGCTGGTCAGCTTCACCGGTTCGACCAAGGTCGGCCGCCACGTCGGTGAGCGCGTCGCGCGCCGCATGGGCCGTTCGCTGCTCGAGCTGGGCGGCAACAACGCGATCATCGTCGACGCGACTGCCGACCTGAAGCTGGCGATCCCGGCGATCGTGTTCGGTGCGGTCGGCACCGCCGGACAGCGCTGCACCACCACGCGCCGGCTGTTCGTGCACGAATCGATCTATGACGACGTGCTGGGCAAGCTGGTCACCGCCTACAAGCAGGTCGAGAAGAAGATCGGCGACCCCACTGACCCGGCCAACCTGATGGGCCCGCTCAACAGCCGCGACGCCGTCAACGCGTACCTGGATGCGGTCGAGAAAGCCAAGGCCAGCGGCGGCAAGGTCGAAACCGGCGGCGCCGCGATCGAGGGCAAGGGCAACTTCGTGCTGCCGACCCTGGTCACCGGCCTGTCCAACGACGCCGAAGTCGTGCAGACCGAAACCTTCGCCCCGATCCTGTACGTCATGAAGTTCAAGACGCTCGACGAAGCCATCGAGCTGCAGAACGCCGTGCCGCAGGGCTTGTCGTCGTCGATCTTCACCACCAACCTGAAGGCCGCCGAGGCCTACCTGACGGCGGCGGGCTCGGACTGCGGCATCGCCAACGTCAACATCGGTACCAGCGGCGCCGAGATCGGCGGCGCGTTCGGTGGCGAGAAGGAAACCGGCGGTGGCCGCGAATCGGGTTCGGACGCGTGGCGCGCCTACATGCGCCGCCAGACCAACACGATCAATTATTCCGACGCGCTGCCGCTGGCGCAGGGCATCAAGTTCGACCTGTAACCGACCCGTGTACGGATTCGCCCGCCCCTTCCTCTTCGGCCTGGACGCTGAGCGCGCACACGCGCTCACGTTGCAGGCGCTCGAGGCTGCGTACCGCACCGGGCTGAATCCGCTGGTGTCGCGCAAACCCGCACCGTTTCCGACCAGGGTATTGGGCCTGACCTTCCCGAACCCGGTCGGCCTGGCCGCCGGGCTGGACAAGAACGGTACGCACATCGATGCGCTGCTGGCGCTGGGCTTCGGCTTCATCGAGATCGGCACGGTCACGCCGCGTCCGCAGGAAGGCAATCCGAAGCCGCGCATGTTCCGTATCCCGGAACATCGCGCGGTGATCAACCGGCTGGGATTCAACAACGGCGGCGTCGATGCGCTGGTGCGCAACGTCGAGGCCGCCAAGCGCCGCGAAGGCCTGCTCGGCATCAACATCGGCAAGAACAAGGACACGCCGAACGAATCCGCCGAGGACGACTACCTGTTCTGCATGGAACGGGTCTATCCGCTGGCCGATTACATCACCGTCAATATTTCCTCGCCCAACACCGCCGGCCTGCGTGAACTGCAGGAAGAGCAATCGCTGCGGCGGTTGATAACCATCCTGCGCGACATGCAGGAATTGCTGGGCGCCAAGCACGGCAAGCGCATTCCGATGCTGGTAAAGATCGCACCGGACCTCTCCGACAGCGACATCGACGCCGCCGCGCGCGTGCTCGCCGACCTGCAGGTGGATGGCGTGATTGCCACCAATACCACGGTGTCGCGCATTGCGGTCCAGGGCGCGCGCCATGCCGACGAGGCGGGCGGTTTGTCCGGCCAGCCCCTGATGGGCTCCTCGACCATGGTGTTGCGCAAGTTGCGCACGCGCCTGCCCGAATCGATTCCGCTGG
>DASWSX010000138.1:0-2218 GCA_036402435.1 Telluria sp.
GTACGACACCACATTGAACCACTTGCCCGACATGTTCAGCGCCATGCCGTGGGTCAGGTGGCCGCCTTCGGCCAGCGACATGCCCATGATGGTGTCGCCAGGCTTGAGCATGGCGAAGAACACGCCCTGGTTTGCCTGCGAACCAGAATTCGGCTGCACGTTCGCCGCTTCGGCGCCGAACAGCTGCTTGACGCGGTCGATCGCCAGTTGCTCGACGATGTCCACGTACTCGCAACCGCCGTAGTAGCGCTTGCCAGGATAGCCTTCAGCATACTTGTTGGTCAGCTGGGAACCCTGCGCGGCCATCACGGCTGGCGAAGTGTAGTTCTCCGACGCGATCAGCTCGATGTGATCCTGCTGGCGGGTGTTTTCCTTCTGGATGGCGTCCCACAAATCCGGGTCGACATTGGCAAGCGTGTGATCTTTAGCAAACATGAAAAAAACTCCAATCGATAACGGTGCGCGGCACCTGGCTTTTTTTGGATCGAATGAGGGGCCGGAAAAGACGGCGGACAGCCTCGTCGTGCGCTTCCATCGCGGGCTGCCCAGGCGAACGGCTAATGAAATCTCACATTCCCCGGTGGATGCCCACCTTTCGCAGCCGGCACATAATGCCGCGGCTTTTCGCCAGTCATGTGAGACGAAATGGAGGCCAAATTGTAAGTTAAGTCACTGATTAGGGCAAGGAATGGCCGGACAAACAAGGGCGTTGCCATCTCATATAGCCAGTTCGGCTACAATCTTGAAAGCCCACTCCACACCAGGACAACCATATGATTGTATTTATCACCGGTGCCTCGGCCGGTTTCGGCGCCGAAATGGCACGAACCTTCGTTAAAAACGGCCATCAGGTCGTCATCAGCGCGCGCCGGACCGATCGGCTCCAAGCGCTGGCCGCCGAGCTGGGCGATGCGGCCCTGCCGATCGAGCTCGACGTCACCGACCCCGCCTCGATCGCCGATGCGCTGGCGACGCTGCCGCAATCCTGGCGCCAGATAGACGTCCTGATCAACAACGCCGGCCTGGCGCTGGGGACCAAGCCTGCCTATGAAGCGCCGCTGGAAGACTGGGAAACCATGATCGGCACCAACTGCACCGGGCTGGTACGCATGACGCGCGCCCTGCTGCCGGGCATGGTAGAGCGCGGCAGCGGGCTGGTCATCAACCTCGGCTCGGTGGCGGGCCACTACCCCTACCCGGGCGGCAACGTCTATGGTGCGACCAAAGCGTTCGTCGAACAGTTCACGCTGAACCTGCGCGCTGACCTGGTTGGCACCGGCGTTCGCGCCACGAACCTGGCGCCGGGCCTGTGCGGCGGCACGGAATTCTCGAACGTGCGCTTCAAGGGCGACGACGCCGCCGCGGCCAAGGTATACGAA
This sequence comes from Telluria sp., assembly GCA_036402435.1. Lineage (GTDB taxonomy): Bacteria > Pseudomonadota > Gammaproteobacteria > Burkholderiales > Burkholderiaceae_D > Telluria_A. Next base: position 1,380 of record DASWSX010000138.1, read on the forward strand.
GGCACGACGCCCTTGACCGCGAAAGATATCGCCGAGACCGCGTACTGGATCGCCACGCTGCCGGCGCACATCAACGTCAACAGCATCGAACTGATGCCGACCTGCCAGGGCTTCGGCCCCTTCAACATCAAGCGCAGCTAAGAAATCGCAGCGTGCGAGTGCCACTGCAGAATGTTCCAAAATCGGGGACAGACCCCGATTTTGGAATGTTGCGAGTGCCACAGCAGAATGTTCCAAAATCGGGGACAGACCCCGATTTTGGAATGTTGCCAGAATGGTATGTGTACGCTTTCGAACATAGCAACACGCAAATAGGCTAAAATGTTGCCCAAATTCACTTATGACAACTGAAATGCCTCAAGCATTTACCTGGACTGTCCGGGTTTATTACGAAGACACGGATGCCGGCGGTATCGTTTTTTACGCTAATTACCTGAAGTTTTTCGAACGCGCGCGCACCGAATGGCTGCGCGCCGCTGGCGTTTCACAGCAGGAATTGCTGAATGAGGACAGCGCCATCTTCGTCGTCAAGAGTGCCGCCCTGGACTATCACGCGCCAGCCCGCCTCGATGATGTACTAAACTTAACGCTGAGCATCGAGAAACTGGGCCGCGCATCGGTCAGCTTTGTGCAGCAGGCCTGGTGCGGCGAAACGCTGCTTACCTCGGCCCGCGTCAAAGTCGGCTGCGTCGACGCCTCCACCTTGCGTCCGCGCTCCCTGCCAGACGCAACGGCTGCTAAAATGCGTGCCGCCTGACCCACTACACATAGACAAGACACCTATCTAATGAATCCAGCCCAAGACCTTTCCTTCCTCGCGCTGATCAGCCAGGCCCACC
>DASWSX010000139.1:0-5426 GCA_036402435.1 Telluria sp.
CGGTGCGGGACGCCGATCAGCTCCCAGTCGGCGAACATCGCACCCGGACGCAGGCCGCGGTCGTCGATGATGACGTCGACGCCGGCTTCCTGCAGCGTCGCATACAGCTTGTCGGTTTCTTCCTTCACCATCTCGCTGCGATCGTAGTTCATCGGGCACAGCACCACTTCGAACGGCGCGTTTGAGGTCGGCCAGATGATGCCCTTGTCGTCGAAGTTCTGCTCGATCGCCGCGCCCAGGATGCGGGTTACGCCGATGCCGTAGCAGCCCATCTGCAGCGGCGCAGGCTTGCCGTTCTCGTCGAGGAAGGTCGCCTTCATCGCTTCCGAGTAGGCGGTACCGAGCTGGAACACGTGGCCCACTTCGATGCCGCGCTCGATCGCCAGCACGCCTTTGCCGTCCGGCGAAGCGTCGCCTTCGATGACGTTGCGCAGGTCGGCTACTTCCGGTTCGGCTACGTCGCGGCCCCAGTTGGCGCCGGTGAGGTGGTAGCCCTCTTCGTTCGCGCCGCAGACAAAGTCGGCCATGTTGGCGACCGTGCGGTCCGCAACCACGCGTACCGGCTGCTTGGTGCCGATCGGACCGAGGTAGCCCGGAATGGTGCCGTAGGCTTCGCGGATTTCGTCTTCGGTGGCGAAGCGGTGGCCGGACAGGCCCGGCACCTTGCCGACCTTGACTTCGTTGAGCTCATGGTCGCCGCGCAGCAGCAGCAGCCAGTTTTCCTTCGTGACCTTGCCGTCAAGCTCGCGCTCGACCGTCAGCGCGATCGACTTGACGGTCTGCGCCAGGTCGATCTTGAGCAGTTCAGCCACGGTTTCGCACTTGGTGGTGTTCGGGGTCGCCACCTTGGCCAGGTCCTGCTTTGCGGCGGCGCGTTCGCCCGCCAGCGGCATCGCTTCGGCCGCTTCCATGTTGGCCGCGTAGTCGGAGGTCGGGCAGTAGACGATCGCGTCTTCGCCGGTGCTGGCGATGACGTGGAATTCGTGCGAGCCGGTACCGCCGATGGCGCCGTTGTCGGCAGCGACCGCGCGGAACTTCAGGCCGAAGCGGGTGAAGATGGCGGTGTACGCGTCGAACATGACCTTGTACGACGCCTGCATGCCGGCCAGGTCGCGGTCGAACGAGTACGCGTCCTTCATGGTGAATTCGCGGCCGCGCATCAGGCCGAAGCGCGGGCGGCGCTCGTCGCGGAACTTGGTCTGGATATGATAGAAGTTCAGCGGCAGCTGGCGGTACGACTTGATCTCGCCGCGCACGACGTCGGTGATGACTTCTTCCGAGGTCGGCTGGATCGCGAATTCGCGGCCGTGGCGGTCTTTCACACGCATCAGTTCCGGGCCCATTTTTTCCCAGCGGCCAGTTTCTTGCCACAGCTCAGCAGGCTGGACGAGCGGCATCAGCAGCTCGATGGCGCCTGCCTTATTCATTTCTTCCCGGATAATCGCTTCGACCTTGCGGATCACGCGCAGACCGGTCGGCATATAGGTATAGATGCCGGAACCGAGTCGTTTGATCATCCCGGCCCGCATCATCAGCTGGTGGCTGACGATTTCGGCGTCGGATGGCGCATCTTTAAGAGTTGAAATAAAAAAACGGGAGGCACGCATAAGGATGAATTCTTTTTAAAAAGAGAGAGTTATAATCAACCTAATTTTAAAGGATTAGCTGGCCGATGCGACCATTCTTTATACAAACAGGCCCGTTTGATGTGGGATCCGCCGTTTTCGCGCTGCGAAAACCTGGTGGGTGCCCGGATATGTGGGTAAAAATGTAAGAAGGCGCCCGGCCGCAGAAAGTTTCGAGGTGCACTATGCTCGATCGTGAAGGGTTCCGCCCCAACGTCGGCATCATCCTGCTAAACGCCCAGAACGAGGTGTGGTGGGGCAAGCGGGTGCGCGAGCACTCGTGGCAATTCCCGCAAGGGGGCATTAAATACGGCGAAACGCCGGAACAGGCGATGTACCGCGAGCTGGAAGAAGAAATCGGCTTGCGGCAGGAGCACGTCAAAATCGTGGGGCGCACCCGCGATTGGCTGCGCTATGAGGTTCCGGATCATTTCATCAAGCGCGAGATTCGCGGGCATTACCGCGGGCAGAAACAGATCTGGTTCCTGCTCCGCCTGGTCGCGCGTGACAGTGAAGTGAACCTGCGCCTGACCGACCATCCGGAGTTCGACGCCTGGCGCTGGCATGATTACTGGGTGCCGCTGGACGTGGTCATCGAGTTCAAGCGCGATGTCTACCAGCGCGCGCTGCAGGAACTGTCGCGCTTCCTTTCCTGGCCGGCCCATGCCGGGCAAGAACGCCGCCACACGCCGCGCTACCTGCGCCAGCCGCATCCGCAGCGTAACCAGTCCAACGTCGCCCAGGCGCCGGCGGCCGAGCCCCCGCGCGCCGCCGAGCCGCAGCTGGTCTTGGCGCCAGGAAAGAGCTAGCCCACGGCGAGGATCGGGGCACACGCGGTACAATACCCGCATGTTCACCCCGTCCTCCCATGATGTGCGGCGCTTCTTCTGCGAAGCGTTCCGCAAGCAGCGCGCCGGCGAAATCCTGACCCCGATGGATGCCATCGCCGCCGACTGGATCGCCATGCATCCCGAATACGCCGACGTCCTCGGCGACGCCGAGGGCGCCATCGCGCGCGACTACTCGGTCGAAGGCGGCCAGGCCAATCCCTTCCTGCACCTGTCGATGCACCTGTCGATTGCCGAGCAGGTGTCGATCGACCAGCCGCCCGGCATCCGCGCTGCGCACAATGCGCTGGTCCTGCGGCTTGGCGAACATGACGCCCACCACCAGATCATGGAATGCCTCGGCGAGATGCTGTGGACGTCGCAGCGCAACAGCACGCCGCCCGACACCGCCACCTACGTCGAATGCGTGCGCAAGCGCGCCCTCTAGCCTACTTGCCGGCCACAAGGCTTTCGCGCGCAATGGTCTTGCCGCCGACCCAGACGGTGACGATATTGTCGTAAGCCGCCAGGTCCTTGAGCGGCGACAGTTTCATCAGCAGCAGGTTGGCCGCTTTCCCCGTTTGGATCGTGCCGACCCGCGCATCGAGCTTGAAGGTGCGCGCGTTGTTGATTGTCGCCGCCTTGAATATCTGCGCCAGCGACAGGCCCGCTTCGCGCAGGCGGCGCATTTCCATGTATCCGTTCAGCCCCGGCAGGTTGCCGTAGGTCGGCGACGAAGGCGTGTCGCTGCCGAAGGTGAAATTCGCGTCGCGGCTGGCCAGGTAGGCGAGCACCATCTTCTGGCGCCGCAGCGGCGCTTCGAACCCCAGCAATGCATCGGCATCGGATTCCCCTTCCGCGACCTCATCCCTGAACCACTTGCCCGCCGGCGAGGCAAACCAGTCTGCCAGCGCTGCGGGGACGACCTTGCGCACCGCAGGATCGTTCAGGTAAGCCGGATCGAGGTAGGCGAGCATCCCGTACAGCACCTGCATGGTCGGCTGGTAGCCGATGCGCTTGTCGACGACCTGGTCGAGCAGCGCCTTGATCTCGGCTGGCAGTTCCTTGCTGGCGTTGTGGGCGCCCCAGTGCCACATGCCGTGGGCCAGCACATCCGCCTGGCCCTTGACGGCAAATGACTGCGCTTCGAAGGAGTTACCGTGGGTGACCAGCACCAGGCCGTTTTTTACTGCGGCTGATTTGACGTCGGCGAACACCGCGTCGCTCATCACCGGCAGGTTGCGGTTCGCGCCGAAACCCTTCTCATAATGGGTTTTCACACACTTGCCGCCGCCTTTCGCAATGCGCGCCACGCCTGCCTCCGGGGTGTGGTCCTCCGGCCGGAACCGCTTAGGTATCGCCGCTGCCTGCGCCGGATCGTAAATGAAGTTCCCGAACATCTCGAAGCGCTCGGCCGGCGCGATCCACGACATCGGGTAGCCATTGGCGTACACCAGCGGCTCGCCGCAATGAACCACGTCCGGATGCAGCGGCGCCCTGTTGAAGTTGTCGATCACCGCGCGGTCTGAGACTGCCAGGTCGATCACCGTCGTATAGCCGTAATAGAGGTAAGATCGCGGCAGTTGGCGGTAGTAGTCCTGAACGATGCCCTTGTGCCGCTTGACATGGTCGAAGCTCATGCCAGGCACGCCGAACAGGTGGACATGCGAATCGATCAGGCCGGGAGTCAGGTAATAACCGTTGCCGTCGATTTTGCGGGCGCCCGCCGGAGTTGGCCTGGCCGGCCCGCGCTCGACGGCAGCGATCACGCCATCCTTGATAAGGACGCTGCCGGGACCGGCCTGGTCCAGCTTTTCGGGCGAGACAAGGTTGACGTTGGTAATCCACAGGGTCTCTGCCAACGCGGCCGATGACAGGAAAAAGGCGGTAATGGCGAGCAGCAATTTGGGTTTCATCAGGGTTCCGATCAGTGTAAATGGGCTGGAAGTGAGCCCAGTTTCAGCTTTCAGGCCCCGGATTGCGTCGCAAATGATGATTCGGCACGCCGAAACTCGCCAGGCGTCATGCCCGTGTGCTTCTTGAAGGCGCGATTGAGCGCGCTTTTGCTGTTGAACCCGGCGGCCATCGCCAGATCGAGGATGGTCGCGCCCGCGTTCGCGGGAGACAGCAAAGACGCCTTCAGCGCCTCGACCCGGTAGCGGTTCAGGTAATCCTGGAAGTTGACGCCGCACGCATCGTTGATCAGCTGGGACAATTCGTGGCCAGTCATCGCGAGCTCGGCCGCAAGTTCCTCCAGCTTCAGTTCACCATTCCGGTAAAGTTCCCGCTGTTCCATGCTGGCCGTCAGTCTTGCCAGGTAATCTGTGCGGGCCTCGTCGGGCAGCAGGCTGTTGGCGTATTTCTGTCTGGGCGCCGGTTCCGGCTCCGGTTGCGGCCGGTAGCCCAGCGGCAGGCGCATGGCGAGGAATGCGGTCGCGTACACAAAGCACAGCAGCGCCAGCGCGCCGATCGCATCGGCCGAGATTGCCATCGGCACATCCGCGAATTCCACCGCAAGGGCGACAACGCTGAGCACGCCTCCGGCCAGCCACACGGCCAGTAGCCGGCGAAGCCCGTGGACCAGTGGCCCGGCCCTGACCTTTTGCATGAGCCGATGGCTCGCGTGGATATAACCCAGGAAAATCACCAGCTTGGCGACCGCCGCAAGGCCGAGATACCACGGCGGGCCGGTACGTTGCAGCATCCACGCCAGCTTGGCGCCGGCTGGCTGCAGGTAAAACGGCAGCAAGGCCAGCGTGGCGAGCACAAACGGGACGACATGGAGCAGCTGGCCCCGGCCCAGCGGACGGTCGAACAGCATGCTTCCAAGATAGAGGTACAGCAGCGGGCCGGTCAGCAGGCCGAGTGTCGCCACGGCCAGCGCGCTATGCGGGTATGTCTGATACAGGCCGTTAATCCCAAGCCATGCGTGCCCGATGACCGCAACGCACACGAGCAGCAGCGCCGACAGCAG
>DASWSX010000140.1:0-8060 GCA_036402435.1 Telluria sp.
CGCCGGGATATCGCCCAGCGCGAAATCGACCTCGCCGTCGGCCAGCCCGAGCATGCTGCGCGCGGCCGGGTTGCTGGCCTGGACGCGCCCGTCGCGGCCCACCACCAGTACGCCGTCGGCGACATCGGCGATCACGATCCGGTTGATGGCCTGCTGCGTTTGCAGGTCGATCCCGCGTTCGGCAGCCAGCTCTTCCTGCCGGATCAGCTTCGCGGCCAGGCTGTTCACGGCCAGGACGATCGCAAAGAACGAAGCGCCGTACAGGCCGGCCTGCATGACCGTGGTTTCGCCCTGGGCGAGCATGGCCTTCCAGGTGGTTTCGGCCAGCAGGAACAGGGTTACCAGCGACGCGGCGAACAAGGCCAGCACCAGCGGCGCAAGGATGGCAGCGCCGGCCAGCGGGAACAGGTACAGGATCACCAGCCCGCTGCGCGCGCCGCCGCCGGCCATGTACAGGATCGAGATCACGCCGATATCGACCGCGATCTGGCTCGACAGCTGCAGCATGAAGCGGTGGCGCCAGTAGTAGGTCAGCAGCCCGAAGCAGATCGCCAGCATCAGGTAACTGGCGCAGGTTTCCGCGTACAGCGAGTAGCCCGACCTGTTCGCGCCGCCGCCGTTGAACGTGAGGTACAGCAGCAGGACCAGTGCGATGACGACGCGGGTGAAATTCAGCGTCTGCAGTGAGCGCCAGAAGGTCGCGCGCGACTCGGCCGACAGCGCATGCCAGCGTGACATCGGCCGCTACTTCGCGGGCAGGCGCACGTGGGCGGGGCTGCAGTAATCCAGCCCGTCGGCCCGCACCGCTTCGGACGCGGGGAAGTGCAGGCCGCAGTGCGCGCACTGCGTCATCGACTCCACTTGCGGCGGCTCGGCCCCGCGGCGCTGCGCGCCCAGGTCCTTCGGCGTCATGGCGCGGATCTTGGCGCGCACGGCCATGACGATCAGGACAATTAAAGCGATCCAGAACAAAATACGGGTCATGCGATCCCTCGGTGCAGAACAACTTCCAGGACAAAGCGGCTGCCGACATAGGCCAGGACGAGGGTGGCGAAACCGGCCAGCGTGAAGCGCAAGGCCGTCTTGCCGCGCCAGCCGCGCCAGCGGCGGCCGGCCAGCAAGGCCGCGAACAGCATCCATGACAGCAGCGCGAAGACGCTCTTGTGGTCCCACTTCAGCGCGATGCCGAACAGCTGCTCGGAGAACAGGATGCCCGACAGGACGGTCAGGGTCAGCAACACGAAGCCGATGCCGATCAGGCGGAACAGCAGCTTTTCCATGGTCAGCAGGGCCGGCAGCTGGTCGAGCGCGCTGGCGAACCAGCCGGCGCCGGCCGGGCGCGCGTGCAGGCGCGACTCCTGCAGCGCCATCAGCACGGCGTGGAAGGCGGCGATGGTCAAGGTACTGTAGGCCAGGATCGCCACGGCGATGTGCCAGCCGAAGGCCGGTGCGAAGTGATCGAGCTGGAACACGCTGCCGGGGAACACGGCCGGCAGAAGCGCGGCGAGAAACGCGGACGGCATCACCAGGCGGCGCAGGCCGTCGAGCGAGAAGTTGCGGTTCTCAAGCCAGTAGACCAGCACGGAGATCCACATGGCCGCCGAAATCATGGAAGCGAAGCCGACGCGCAGGCTGCCAGGGGCCATCATGCCCTGCCACAAGGCGGCGCCATGCAACAGCCACGCAGCGGCGGTCACGCCGGAAATGAGCTTGCCGAGCCGGGCCGGCAGCAAGGCACACACGGCATACATCAGCGCGGCGGCGAAGAGGAGGTAGGTCTGCATAGGTCAAGTTTACACTATCGCGGCCCCGCCAGCAGGCGACCGCCCCCGTTTCCCCACCAAAATTTAATATGCACATTGCTCGAAAATCGGGGTCAGACCACCATAAACGGGAATATTCCGGAATACGGTGGTCTGACCCCGAAGTTTGGAAACGCCCCGGCGGCGGTCATCCGGACACCGACCCCGGATGGGGTAAAATGTCGGCGCAACCGGCCCTGTGCCGGTAATTTTCGCTTTACGCCTCTTATTAGTCGGGTATCCCATGCTAGATAACTTAACCCAACGCCTTGCCAAGGTCGTCAAGACCATGCGCGGTGAGGCGCGTCTGACCGAATCGAACACCGCCGACATGCTGCGCGAAGTGCGCCTCGCGCTGCTCGAAGCCGACGTGGCCCTGCCCGCCGTGCGCGAGTTCATCGCCCGCGTCAAGGAAAAGGCGCTGGGCGAAGAAGTGATCGCCTCGCTGTCGCCAGGCCAGGCCCTGGTCGGCGTGGTCCAGCGCGAGCTGGCCGCCTTGATGGGCGCCGACCTCGGACCGGAAGCCTCGCAGCTGAGCTTCGCGCAGCAGCCGCCGGCAGTCATCCTGATGGCCGGCCTGCAGGGTGTGGGTAAGACCACTACCGTCGGCAAACTGGCCAAGTACCTGCGCGAGCAGAAGAAGAAAAAAGTGCTGACCGTGTCGGCCGACGTGTACCGCCCTGCCGCAATCGCGCAGCTCGAAACCATTACCAAGCAGGTCGGTGCGGACTTCTTCCCGTCGACCAGCGCCGACAAGCCGGTCGACATCGCGCTCGCCGCGCTCGACTGGGCGCGCAAGCACTATCACGACGTGGTCATCATCGACACCGCCGGCCGCCTCGGTATCGACGAGGCGATGATGCAGGAGATCACGGCGGTCCACAAAGCCGTCAAGCCGATCGAGACGCTGTTCGTGGTCGACGCGATGCTCGGCCAGGATGCGATCAACACCGCCAAGGCCTTCAACGACGCCCTGCCGCTGACCGGTATCGTGCTGACCAAGCTCGATGGCGATTCGCGCGGCGGTGCGGCGCTGTCGGTGCGTCACATCACCGGCAAGCCGATCAAGTTTGCCGGCGTGTCGGAAAAGCTGGATGGCCTCGAAGCCTTCGACGCACAGCGCATGGCCAACCGCGTGCTGGGCATGGGCGATATCCTGGCGCTGGTTGAAGAAGCGCGCAAAGGCGTCGACTCGAAAGCGGCGACCGACCTGGCCAACAAGATCAAGGTCGGCGGCCGCTTCGACATGAACGACTTCAAGTCGCAGCTGGGACAGATGAAGAAGATGGGCGGCATGGCCTCGCTGGTCGACAAGCTGCCGGCCCAGTTCCAGCAGGCCGCGGGCGGCGCCAACATGGACCAGGCCGACCGCCAGGTGCGCCGCATGGTCGGCATCATCGACTCGATGACGCCGCAGGAGCGCGCCAGGCCGGAGCTGATCAAAGCGACGCGCAAGCGCCGCATTGCGGCCGGCGCGGGCGTTCAGGTACAGGAAGTGAACCGCATGCTGGCGCAGTACGACCAGATGCAGACCATGATGAAAAAGCTCAAGGGCGGCGGCATGATGAAGATGATGCGCTCGATGAAGGGCATGATGCCCGGCGGGATGCGCTAAGCGTAAACGGGGCCAAGGGCCCCTTTGCGTGGCTTATACGGGGCGAAAAATGGCTTTCCCCCTATGAAAACGGGCAGAATTTTCGAAAAACACTTGCAACAACAGTAAATCCCCACCAATATAGGCCGGTGCGTTCAATTGCGCAATTTCCCCATGTGTTCGTTTAGGAGGCTTGAAGATGGCAACAGCCAAGAAATCCCCAGCAGCGCCAGCAAAAAAAGCAGCGGCAAAGCCAGCTGCCAAGAAGGCCGCTCCAGCAAAAGCTGCAGCAGAAAAAAAACCAGCAGCTCCGCGCAAGCCTAACGCTGCCTTCATGAAGGCGATGACGCCGTCGGATGTTCTGGCACAAGTTGTCGGCTCGACCCCGCTGCCACGCACTGAAGTGACCAAGAAGGTCTGGGATTACATCAAGAAGCTGGACCTGCAGGACCCAGCGAACCGCCGCATGATCAACGCAGACGACAAGCTCAAAGCTGTCTTCGGCGGCAAAGCTCAGGTGTCGATGTTCGAGATGACCAAGCTCATTTCGGATCACCTGAAATAAGAAGAATTAGCTGTAGTCCAGGCAAATGAGAAAAAGCCCCGGTTGAATAACCGGGGCTTTTTTGTTTCTGCACTCGCTTAAAACCCGAACGCCGCCTTCATCAGGTGGAACACCCTGGTGTTCTCCATCGTCCCCTTGAACACTTCCGAACCCGCCCCGGTCGCGAACAGCTTCACATCGCCACCGCCGTGCGTCTCCGTGTTCATTCGCACGCCGGTCTCCTGCTGGTAACCGTCCGCCAGCGCCTGTTCGCTCGTCACATCCACCCGCTCGCCCTTGCGGTTCGGCCCATTCCCGAACACCAGCGTGGTGTAGGTCTTGCCGTCCGCATCGCGCGCCGGTTCGCCGTCGTGGTAGCTGCGCACGATGTCGAGGATCGGATTGCCACGCTTGGCGTAGCCGTTGAACGTCAGCGTATGGTCATGGTCCGCCGTCACCACCACCAGCGTGTTCTTCAGCCCCGGATCGATTGTCCGCATCTTGTCCACTGCCGCCTGCACCGCGTCATCCAGCGCCACCGTATCGACCAGCGCACCCTTCGCATTCGATCCGTGCAGCGCATGGTCGATCTTGCCACCTTCAACCATCAGGAAGAAGCCGTCGGCATCGTGCTTCAGCAGGTCGATCGCCTTGCGCGTCATCTCGGCCAGGCTTGGCTGCTCGGGACGGCGCGTCAGTTCGAAATCGAGGTGCGTATCGGCGCTGTAGATGCCGACGAACTTGCGCGCCAGCGGCGCGGCCTGCATGCCGTTGCGGTCCAGCGCCACCGTGTAACCGCGCGCGGCGAATTCGGCCATCATGTCGCGCCCGTCCGCCCGCCCCTTCGGATTGCGCGCCTTGTCGTACGCTGTGAAGTGGTTGCGCCCTCCTCCCATCAGCACGTCGACGCCGTCCTTCAGCGCGGCGTTGTAACCCGCGCCGCCCGGCACCACCTGCGCCGCAATCGAATACACCGCATCGCGGTCGCACACATGCGAGAAGGTCGACGCCGGCGTGGCGTGTGTCAGCTCCGTGGTGGTGATCGAGCCGACGGCTTTGCCGTTGGCCTTGGCCAGTTCGAGGATCGTCGGCGCGGCGCGCCCGTTGCCGCTTCCGCAGCGGTCGATGGTAGCGTTGCCGTTGGCGTCCTTGGCAGGCGACACCGGCTTCGCGTCCGCCATCGAGATCACGTCGTTGTTGATCTTAATGCCGGTCATGTACGAGCCCATCGACGGCGCGCTGTCGGTCGTCTGCGCGTCGTTCGAGTAGGTCTTGATGCGCGCCGTGCGTTCGAACTTCTCGAAGTTGAGCAGGCCTTCTTCCTTGTACTTGAAAATGCGCGCGGCGGTGATCGTGGTCGGCCCCATGCCGTCGCCGAGGAAGAAGATGATGTTCTTCGCAGGGCCGGCGGCAAACGCGGGAGCGGCGCTCGCGCAGGACGCGGCCAGCAGCAGCGCGAGGATTCGGTTTGGTTTCATCGTTGATCCTTGTTTGATTGCGCTGCGGCTTACCAGCCGGCTGCCGCCTTGATGACGTTGAATACGTGCGTGTTGTCGATGGTGCCGTGGAAGCGTTCCGCGCCCGCGCCGATCGCCCCAAGATAAACATCCGTGCCGCCGTGCGTCTCGTCGCCGGGCGCCGTGCGCACCACCGCTTCCTGGTGGTAGTCGTCGGCGCTCACGATGTCGTCCGTCAGCGCCGTTTGTGAAGCGCGGCTGCCCTGCACGCGGTGCTCGCCAGTGCCAAAACCGATGATGGTGACCGGCGCGCCATCGAGGTCGCGCCGCAGTTTGCCGTCGGCGACCTGTTTGATCAGGCCAAGCACGCCCGGCTCGGTCGCCGTCGTCGGTCCGGTGCGTTTCGCGTAGCCGTTCAGCAGCAGCGTGTGGTCATGGTCCGCAGTGGCCACGATCAGGGTGTTCTTCAGGCCGGGATCGATGGCCTGCATTTGCGCGATCGCCGCCTTGAGCGCGTGATCGAACGCCACCGTTTCCTGCAATGCGCGCTTGGCGTTGGTCGAGTGCAGGGCGAGGTCGATGAGTCCACCTTCAACCATCAGGAAGAAGCCATTTGGATTTTTCGACAGAACCCCGATAGCCTTCGAGGTCATTTCGGTGAGGCTCGGTTCCTTTGCCGCGTCGCGCTGTGCGCTGAAGCTCATGTCGGAAGCAGCAAACAGCCCAATGACCGGCTGCGAAGCGCCTTCGTCGACTGCCTTCAGCTGCGCCGTGTTGACCGGCGTGCGATAGCCCTTGGCACGCAGCTCGGCAAGCAGGTCGCGGCCGTCGCTGCGCTTGGCGAAGGCGTTCACGCCGCCGCCGAAAACAACATCAAGCCCCGTCGCGCCAAGCGCTGCATTGTAGCCGGCGCCGCCAGGCACAAGCGCCGCGGCGATGTCGCTTTCAAACTCCCGCTTCGATACGTGGGCGTAAGTCGCAGCCGGGGTCGCGTCCGTAACCCGGGTGGTGGTCACCACGCCTGCAGCCATGCCGCGCTGCTTGGCCAGTTCGGCCAACGTCACCGCGGCCGACCCGCCGTTCATCGAGATTACGCCGTTGTTCGCTTTCACACCGGTCATGTAGGCGGTCATTGAAGCCGCGCTGTCGGTCACCTGCGCGTCGTTCGAATACGTCTTCACGAACGCCGATTCAGGCAGCGCGTCGAGCGTCAGCTGGCCTTCTTCACCGACTGCGTAGATGCGCGCGGCCGTCAGGGTGTTGATGCCCATGCCGTCGCCAAGGAAGAAGATGATGTTCTTTGGACGGGCAGCTGCCGTTTGCTGTGGCGGCGCGGTGGTGCATCCGGCCAGGGTCGCCAGCAATGCGGCGGCCGCAACGAGGTGAAGTCGCATGTTGTGCCTTGTGTTCGTTGAGTTATTCGTGGAATTCCCACTTCTTCCATGCGCCCAGCACCGCGTTCGGGTACTTCGGCCGCCCGCGGCTGCCGTTGTAGCGCCCCAGCGCCAGGTACAGGTTGCCCTTCTCGATATCGATGTACATCCGCAGGATCGAGCAGCCGTAGCGCAGGTTGGTCTGCATGTGGAATAGTTTGCTGCGGTCGTTGTCGCCGATGACCTTGGTCCAGAACGGCATCACTTGCATGTAGCCGCGCGCGCCCACCATTGACACCGCGTACTTGCGGTACGCCGATTCGACCTGGATCAGGCCGAGCACCAGGCCAGGGTCGAGCCCCGCCCTGCGCGATTCATACCAGGCCGCTTCGAGGAACTCGGTGCGCGACTGCTCGTCGGGCATCTTGCGCTTGAGGCGGTCGGACATCTGCGCCAGCCAGCGCTGGTAGCGCAGGCGCGACGCTTCGTCGCGGAACACGGGCTTTGGCGGCCGCGCATCCTTGATGGCGTTGGCCAGCGCCAGCCGAACCGAGTCGGCCATCGCTTCTTCCTTCTGGTTGCCGGCCGAGGCGATGTTGGCGCTGGCGAGCAGCACCACCAGCGCGATGCCGGCGGCGCGCCCCGCGCTTGCCCTGCGGCCTATCACTGGACCAGTTTGCCCTTGATGAAGTCGACCATGCCGGCCACTGGCACGGCGGTCGCTTCGGTGTCGCGGCGGCCCTGGTATTCCAGGTTGCCTTCCTTGAGGCCGCGCTCACCGACGACGATGCGGTGCGGGACGCCGATCAGCTCCCAGTCGGCGAACATCGCACCCGGACGCAGGCCGCGGTCGTCGATGATGACGTCGACGCCGGCTTCCTGCAGCGTCGCATACAGCTTGTCGGTTTCTTCCTTCACCATCTCGCTGCGGTCGTAGTTCATTGGACACAGGACGACTTCGAACGGCGCGATCGAGGTCGGCCAGATGATGCCCTTGTCGTCAAAGTTCTGCTCGATCGCCGCGCCCAGGATGCGGGTTACGCCGATGCCGTAGCAGCCCATCTGCAGCGGCGCAGGCTTGCCGTTCTCGTCGAGGAAGGTGGCCTTCATCGCTTCCGAGTAGGCGGTACCGAGCTGGAACACGTGGCCCACTTCGATGCCGCGCTCGATCGCCAGCACGCCTTTGCCGTCCGGCGAAGCGTCGCCTTCGACGACGTTGCGCAGGTCGGCCACTTCCGGTTCGGCCACGTCGCGGCCCCAGTTGGCGCCGGTGAGGTGGTAGCCCTCTTC
>DASWSX010000141.1:0-41548 GCA_036402435.1 Telluria sp.
CGGCAGGATCAGCTGGAGGAAGCGCTCGGGCATGTCCTGCAGCTCGCCCGCGTGCAGGCCGAGCAGGGCGGCGCAGCCGTCGCTGAGGTAGGGGAACGAAACGCTGCCGTCGCCGTGCAGGGCGAACTGGTACACCAGGCCCGGCGTATTGGCGGCGAAGCTTTGCATCGCGTCGGCGAGGGTCGGCTGGCTTAAGGTCATCGAGCGGCCATTCTGTTGGGGACGAAGGAATGATACGTGAAAACAAGCTCAGCCGGGCCTCCGGCGCGGCGCGAGCTGCTTGCCGCGCAAAAAGGAGGGATGGCCGTTACAATACCCTGATGAACAAGGCATTCGTAAAAGAGACAGACAACGACGACGACGAGGAAGCGGTCGCGCTTGCGCAGGCCATTCCCGCCGGCGCCAAGAACTACATCACGCCGGCTGGCTACCAGCGCATCAAGGACGAGCTGTTGCAGCTGATCGACGTCGACCGACCGGAAGTGGTGCGTGTGGTGCACTGGGCCGCCTCGAACGGCGACCGCTCGGAGAACGGCGACTACATCTACGGCAAAAAGCGGCTGCGCGAAATCGACCGCCGCATTCGCTTCCTGACCAAGCGCATGGATTCGGCCGAGGTGTTCGACCCGAGCGTCCATTACGGCAACGACCAGGTCTTCTTCGGCGCTACCGTCACCTACCTGAACGCGGCGGGCGAGGAGCACAAGGTCACCATCGTCGGCATCGACGAACTCGATCCGCTCAACGGCAAGATCAGCTGGGTTTCGCCGGTGGCGCGCGCGCTGACCAAGGCGCGCGAAGGCGACACCATTACCCTGCAAACCCCGCTCGGCCCAGACGAGCTTGAGATACTTGCCGTCGACTACCCGCCTCCGGCCGCGGACTGAATTTGAAACTACCGTTCCCACCGATGTCTATCGCCTATCCCAACCTGAACCATGCCCTGCGCACCCCCCTTGCAGCCGAAGTACATTCCCGTCCTTCGCTGCGCCTGTCCGGCCCCGAGACACTGACCCACCTCGCCGTCTACCTGCGCGACAGCAGCCGCGCCGGCGTGGAAGACGCGGGCGAACAGCATGCGCTGCTGGTGTCGCTGTGCCAGGAATTCGGGATGGCCGGGCCCGGGGCCGGGGCGCGCTATTTTTTCCACGATTTCGGGAACTTCCGGCTGCAGTGGGAGGCGCACACCGAGTTTGCGACCTATACCTTCGCTGAGCGTCCGGGCGCGGCGCCCCAGCTGGGGCAGGCATTCACGCAGGTGCCGCTGCGCCACGTGCCGCAAAAATGGCTGCACGCGCTGCAAGGGCGCGTCATGGTGGCGACCCACGTCTCGCTGCTGCCGGACGGCGCGACGCTGGCGGACATGCGAGCGGCCTTTGGCGGCAATCTGCTGGCCGGCAGTGCCAGCCAGGGCGCCGCGCGCGTGTGGACCGACTTTGCGATCGCGCCCGACGGCTTCGGGCGGGTGGTGATCCAGGACCTGGGCATGCAGTACCAGCAAGCCGGCCGCCTGGTCCAGCGCGTGCTCGAAGTGGAAACCTACCGCATGATGGCCATGCTCGGACTGCCGCACGCGCAGCAGGCAGCGCCTGTGCTGAACGCGATCGAGGCCGAGCTGGTGCGGCTGGCGTCGGGCATGACCGATTCGATCGACGCCAGCGCCGGGGGAGAGCCAAACGATGAGCGTGCGCTGCTCCAGATGATCACGACCCTTGCCGCGCGCATGGAAAAGCTGGCGCTCGAGAACAGCTACCGGTTTGCCGCGTCGAAGGCGTACTACCGGCTGGTGCATTCGCGGATCGAGGAGCTGGCCGAAAGCCGCATCGACGGGGTTCCGACCATTCGCGAATTCATGGACCGGCGCCTTGCCCCGGCGATGAATACCTGCGAAGCGACGGTACGGCGCCAGGAGGCGCTGGCCGAACGGATCGCCCGAACCAACGACCTGCTGCGAACCCGCGTGGGGATCGTGCAGGAGCAGCAGAACCGGCGGATTCTCGAGTCGCTCAATGCGCGCGCTGCGCAGCAGCTGCGCCTTCAGCAGGCGGTCGAAGGTTTGTCGGTGGTGGCGATCTCTTACTATTCGGTGGGCTTGCTCAGCTACGCGGGCAAGGCAATGAAAGCGGCGGGATGGCCGGTCAGCCCCGATATCATGACCGGCGCGCTGATGCCGCTCATGGTCGTCGTCGTGTGGCTGGGCTTGCGACGCATGCATCACAAGGTGGCCGCATAGGGCAGCAGCACCGCGATTGACTGAAACTGACATGATGAACGATACGACACCTGCGCACGCGGACGCATTGGGCGCGCTGCGCGCGGCCACCGCTGAACGCCATGAGCTGCTCGACACCGGGTTGCCTCTGGCCGGACCTGCGCCCACCCTTGACGATTACCGCAGCCACCTGCGCATGCTGCGCACCTGGCTCGCTCCCATCGAAGACTGGCTGGCAAGCGGCCCGGGGCCGCGCGACTGGCTCGCGCCGCTGCGCCGCGTCCCGCTGATCGACGCCGACCTGCAGGACAAGTCGTTCGCATCCGAACGCGAGCCTGGGCCGGGCGAACAAGCCGGATGGCCCCACGATGCCAGCCCGGCATACCGCTGGGGCGTGGCTTACGTGGCGGAGGGATCGCAGCTGGGCGGCGCGGTGCTGTACCAGCGCCTGGCGGCGCAGCTGGCGCCGCATCCGCTTGCGTACCTGCGCGGCGAAGCAGCAGGGCCGGGGCCGCGCTGGCGCAGCTTCATGCTGGCATTGAGAGAGAATGTGCGCAGCGAGGAAGAGGTGGCCGAGGCATGCGCGGGCGCCCGCGATGCCTTCGACCGTATCCTCGCGCTGAGGTAAGGCAGACGCCCTCTAAGGCCGTTCGCGCTCGACCCGGTTGACGCCCGCGACGCGGCGCAGGTTGCGGATCAGGTGGGCCAGGTGGACGCGGTCCTTCACCTGGATCGTGAAGCGCAGCTGCGTCATCACGTGTTCGTCATCCTCGTCCATCCCCACATACGTGATGTTCGCATCGGACTCGCCGATTTCGGCCGCGACGCGCGCCAGGATGCCTTTTTCGTTGTTGATCAACAGGCGGATGCGGCAATCGAAGCGGCGGTTCAGCTCCGTGCCCCACTGGACTGGAATCCAGCGGTCCGGCTCCTTGGCTTTCAGGCGCTTGGCCGGCAGGCAGTCGGTGGTGTGCACCACCAGCCCCTGGTCGCGGCGCAGCTGGCCCATGACCTGGTCGCCCGGGATCGGCAGGCAGCATGCCGCCAGCTGGACCGACACGCCCTCGCTGCCGTAGATCGTCACCGGTTCGAGTTCGTTCGCATCAAGCGGCGACATCGGCTGCGTGCCGTTGAATTCGTCGATCAGGCCGAAGATGTGGCGCGCCACCAGTGCGGCCACCCGTTTGCCGATGCCGATGTCGGCGTACAGTTCTTCCATCGACTTGGCCGACGACTCGTTGAGCAGCTTCTCGATGGTCGGCTCGGGCAGGTCCGGGTTGATGTTCAGCTGCGTGAGCGCCTGCGCCAGCAGTTCCTGGCCCAGTTCGACCGATTCGGTCAGGTTGATCGTGCGCAGGTGGTGGCGGATCGCCGAGCGCGCCTTGCCGGTGCGGACGAACGCCAGCCACGTCGGGCTAGGCTGCGAATCCGGATCGGTTTCAATTTCGACGATGTCGCCGTTGCGCAGTTCGGTGCGCAGCTGGGCGGCCTCGTTGTTGATCTTGACCGATACCGTATGGTCGCCGATGCCGGTGTGGATGGTGTAGGCGAAATCGAGCGCGGTGGCGCCGCGCGGCAGCGCGATGATCTTCGACTTCGGCGTAAACACGTACACGGAGTCGGGGAACAGGTCGACCTTGACGTGTTCGAGGAATTCGGCCGAATCGCCGGTCTGCTGCTGGATGTCGAGCAGCGACTGCAGCCAGGCGTGGGTCTTCTGCTGCAGGTCCGACATGTTCGAGTCGCCGGTCTTGTACAGCCAGTGCGCAGCCACGCCCGATTCGGCGGTGCGGTGCATTTCCTGGGTGCGGATCTGGAACTCGACCGGGGTGCCGTAAGGGCCGATCAGGGTGGTGTGCAGCGACTGGTAGCCATTGAGCTTGCGGATCGCGATGTAGTCCTTGAACTTGCCCGGCATCGGCTTGTACATGCCGTGCAGGGTGCCCAGCGCAACATAGCAGTTGGCGAAGTTATCGACCACCACGCGAAAGCCGTACACGTCGAGCACCTGCGAGAACGACAGGTGCTTGTTGCGCATCTTCTTGTAGATGCCGTACAGGGTCTTCTCGCGGCCGTAGACTTCGGCCTGGATGCCCGCGCCGGCCAGCGTGTTCTTGACCGATTCGAGGATCTTGGTGACCACTTCGCGGCGGTTGCCGCGCGCCGCCTTGACCGCTTTCGCCAGCGTGCGGTAGCGCAGCGGGTACAGGTGCGAGAACGCCAGGTCCTGCAGCTCGCGGTAGATGTTGTTCAGGCCGAGGCGGTGCGCGATCGGCACATACACTTCCATCGTCTCGGCGGCGATGCGGCGCTTCTTGGAAGGCGCCATGTGCTCGAGCGTGCGCATGTTGTGCAGGCGGTCGGCCAGCTTGATCAGGATGACGCGCACGTCCGACGCCATCGCCAGCAGCATCTTGCGGAAGTTCTCCGCCTGCGCCTCGATCAGGCTCTGGAATTCGATTTTTTCAAGCTTCGACAGGCCGTCGACGAGGGAGGCGACCGGCGCGCCGAAGCGTTCGATCAGCTCGTCCTTCTTGACGTCCTGGTCTTCCATCACGTCGTGCAGCAGCGCGGCCATGATGGCCTGGACGTCGAGCTTCCAGTCGGCGCAGATTTCGGCGACGGCGATCGGATGGGAGATGTAGGGTTCGCCCGACTTGCGGACCTGGCCGAGGTGCATCTCGTCGGAAAAACGATATGCTTCCTTGACCTTCTTCAGTTCGGAGGGGGTGAGATACTCGGCCAGTTTGGCCGACAGCTGGGTAACCGATGCAACGCCGGGCGCGGGGGCGGGCGTTGCAGGTTCGTGCTGCCTTGACCCCGTGCGCGAAGCCCGGGTGGTGGGAGTGCTGGTTTGTGTCGAATCCGGTGTAGTCAGGCTCATACGCAAGTTCAATCAGCCGCGATAGTGATGAATGGATAACATGATGGCGGTTGACGAGGTCCAGGCACGCCCAGTGACTTACATGGGGACCTTCTTCAGCATTTCGATACCGACTTTGCCGGCGGCGATTTCGCGCAGCGCGACGACGGTTGGCTTGTCCTTGGCGTCGACTTTAGGAGTGTGGCCTTGCAACAACTGACGAGCGCGATAGGTCGCGGCCAGGGTCAGCTGGAAGCGGTTAGGGATATTTTTCAAGCAATCTTCAATAGTAATGCGGGCCATGATAACTCCTAGATTCGGTCTGTACGGGGGTGTGCTGCCGTGTCACGCTTGCTGCGCGTGGATGCCGAGTTGGGCAAACAGCGAGGCGTTGCGCGCCGCTTGCTGGGCGAATCGGCTGCGGGTGGCTTTGACGATCGCGCTTATCTCTGCCAGGGCGACGTTGAACTCTTCATTGATAATAACATACTCGAACTCGGGAGCGTGAGCGATCTCGCCGCCGGCGGCCAGCAGGCGGCGCGTGATGATGTGCGGTTCATCGGTGCCGCGCTTGTGCAGGCGCTCTTCCAGCGCAGCGATCGACGGCGGCAATATGAAAATGCCGGCCGCGTCGGGAAACTGTTTTTTCACCTGGCGCGCGCCCTGCCAGTCGATTTCGAGCAGGATGTCGGTGCCGGTTTTCATTTCCTTCTCGACCATCAGGCGCGAGGTGCCGTAGTAATTACCGTGCACTTCTGCCCACTCCAGGAACTCATCGCGCGCGGTGCGCTCGATGAAGTCGTCGGCCGTGGTGAAATGGTACTCGCGACCATCGACTTCACCGGGACGTGGGGCGCGGGTGGTGGTCGAGATCGACAGCTTGATGCCCGGCTCCTGCGCCAGCAGCGCGTTGACCAGGGTAGATTTGCCGGCGCCGGAAGGCGCTGCGACCACGAACAGGCTGCCGGAGAAGCCGGAGGAGGGCTGCATGGGGATCCTTTGAGTATTCCAGGGGTTAATGCCTAGTATACCGTTTCCGCCGGATTGCTACGACCATCTTTTTGCCGCGGGTAAAATTTGCAGCCGATTTTTTAAACGCGCAGGGCGGATAAGCCAAAGCAGCATCCGCGGAATCGTTCGAACAACGTCGCCGTCGGGTGATGCTAAAGGCTATTCGAGGTTCTGCACCTGTTCGCGCATCTGCTCGATCAGCAGCTTGAGCTCCATCGAGGCATCGGCCAGTTCCTTCACCGACGCCTTCGCGCCCAGCGTGTTGGCTTCGCGGTTCAGCTCCTGCATCATGAAGTCAAGTCGCTTGCCGACCTGGCCGCCTTTTTTCAGGATGTGGCGCGTCTCGGTCAGGTGGGCCGACAGGCGCGACAGCTCTTCGGACACATCGATGCGGATGCCGTACAAGGTCACTTCCTGGCGGATGCGCTCGAACACTTCCTGGCGCGTCAGGGTCGACGGGTTGCCGTGGCCGGCCATGCCGAGCGCGTCCTGCATGCGCTCGACCGCCTTTTGCTGGAACTGGGAGATCACCTGCGGGATGAGGGGAGTAATGCGCTTGACGATGGCGTCCATCGCATCGATGCGCGAGACCAGCATCGCTTCGAGCGCAGCGCCTTCGCGGCGGCGGCTCTCGACGAATGCGGCGACCGTCTTGGCGGTCAGCAGCGCGACGTCGGCCTGCAGCGACTCCTGTCCGACCTGCGCTTCTTCGATCACGCCCGGCCAGCGCAGCAGCTCGGCCACCGTCATTGGTTGCGCCGAGGAGAAGTGGAAGGCGACTTCCGATTGAAGGCGGGCCAGGTCGACCAGCAGCGAGGCATTAAGCACCTGCGAACCGCCGGCCACCTTGCGGCCGAACGACAGCCGTGCTTCGACCTTGCCGCGCGTGATGGCGGCCATGATCGCGGCGCGCAGGTCCGGCTCGAGTGCGCGCAGCTCGTCGTTGATGCGGAATTGAAGATCAAGGAAGCGCGAATTGACGCTCTTGATCTCGATCGTCAGGGTGCCTGCTGCGCATTCGCTGGTAGCGACTGCATAACCTGTCATGCTTGAAATGCTCAATGGAGTCCCCGTTTTTTATCTTTTCTTTACAAAGCAGTGATTTATCCACACAATCGCCGTGTTAAGCAAGGAACTCTATGGCAGCACAAAATAACGCACCCTTGCCGGAAGGGATGGAAATTGCTGGATATCGCATTGTAAAGAAAATTGCGTCCGGCGGGTTCAGTATTGTTTACCTGGCCTACGACCCCGACGGCACTGCGGTCGCCATCAAGGAATACCTCCCCAGCGCCCTCGCATTACGCCAGCCCGGTGAGCTGGTCCCTGTCATTACAACTCCGAACCTGCCCGTTTTCCGCATCGGCCTGAAGTGCTTTTTCGAGGAAGGCCGCGCGCTGGCGCTTATTTCCCATCCCAACGTGGTGCGGGTGCTGAACTTCTTCCGCGCCAACGACACCGTGTATATGGTGATGGGCTACGAGTCCGGGCAGTCGCTGCAGGAGCACATCGCGCGCCTGAACAACAAGGGCAGCCGGCTTAACGAAGCCCTGATCCGCCAGATATTTACCGGCGTCTGCGGCGGCCTGCGCGAAGTCCATGCGAACAAACTGTTGCACCTGGACCTGAAGCCGGCCAACATTTACCTGCGTACCGACGGCACCCCGATCCTGCTCGACTTCGGCGCCGCGCGCCAGACCATCAACAAGGATGTGCCGAAGCTAACGCCGATGTACACGCCCGGCTTCGCGCCGCCCGACCTGTATTCGAAAACCGCTACCCTGGGGCCGTGGTCGGACATTTACAGCATCGGCGCGAGTATTTACGCTTGCATGGCCGGGTCGGCGCCGCAGCCGGCCGACCAGCGCCGCGCCGAAGACCGGATGGAAAACCAGTACGCCAAACTGGCGGACTTCTCGCCGCAGCTGGTCAACCTGGTGCGCTGGTGCCTGGAGCTCGATCCGCTGGCGCGTCCGCAAAGCGTGTTCGCCGTGCAGAAGGAATTGCAGGCTGCCGTGCCAGCGCCGGCCGTCGAGCCGGCGGGACCCATCGATACATTGCGCGGCCTGGTTGGCCGCATCGGTGCTTTCGGCCGCAAGAAAAGCTAACAGGAGCACGCATGCAATTTTCGGTGTATCAGGAGAGCCAGATCGGCGGACGCAAGGTCAACCAGGACCGCATGGGCTACAGCTTTACGCGCGACGCGCTGCTGCTGGTGCTGGCCGACGGAATGGGCGGGCACCTGAGCGGCGAGGTCGCCTCGTCGATCACGCTGCGCACGATGTCGACGCTGTTCCAGAAACACGCCACGCCCTACGTCAGGAAGCCCGAGCGCTTTTTGGAAGAAGCACTGCTGGAGGCCCACCAGGAGATCCATCTTCACAGTGCGGCCAACAACCTGCCCGACACGCCGCGCACGACCGTCGTGGCCTGCCTGATCCAGCATAACAGCGCGATCTGGGCGCACTGCGGCGACTCGCGCCTGTACTGGCTGCGGCGCGGCCAGATCCTTGGCCGCACGCGCGACCACTCGCACGTCGAGCATTTGATCGCCAAAGGGCTGGCCGATCCGTCCGAACGCGCCACCCATCCGGACCGCAACAAGCTGTATAACTGCGTCGGCGCGTCGTCGCTGCCCAAGGTGGAGCTGTCGCGTCCCGTCAGCCTCCAGTCGGGCGACGTGGTGATGCTGTGTTCCGACGGGCTCTGGTCGATGCTGCCGGACGAAGAAATCACGCACCGCCTGTCGACCCAGACCGTGGTGCGCGCGGTGCCCGACATGATCGCCATGGCCACCGAGATCGCCGGCGCGGGCAGCGACAACACGACGGCGCTGGCGATCATGTGGCAAGGCTCGGATGACGCCCCCGACGCACATGACGACAGCATGATCTCGACCATGATGCTGCCCGAAGACGCGATCAGCACCACGGTCCTGGCGGCACCGGAGCCACAGGCGGTGCAGGAAGTGGACGCCTTCAGCGACGACGAGATCGAAAAAGCGATTGCCGAGATTCGCGGCGCGATAGAAAAATCATCCCAAATACTCAAGTAAAGGTTCACCATGACATTCGAAACCCGCCCGAGCGGCCGCGCCGTCGACCAGTTGCGCAACATTGTGCTGACGCGCGAGTACACCAAGCATGCCGAGGGTTCGGTGCTGATCGAGTGCGGCGATACCAAGGTCATTTGCACGGCGAGCATCGAGGATAAGGTCCCTGGCTTCCTGAAGGGCAAAGGGCAGGGCTGGATGACGGCCGAATACGGCATGCTGCCGCGCTCGACGCACACACGGATGGACCGTGAAGCCGCGCGCGGCAAGCAGTCCGGCCGCACGCAGGAGATCCAGCGCCTGATCGGCCGCTCGCTGCGCGCCGCGTTCGACCTCGAGGCATTCGGCGAGCGCACGCTCAATATCGACTGCGACGTGATCCAGGCCGACGGCGGCACGCGAACCGCGTCCATCACCGGCGCGATGGTCGCCGCGTATGACGCATTCGCGAAGCTGGTGGCGCGCGGCGACATCGCCGCGGTGCCGGTCAAGCATTTTGTGGCGGCGATCTCGGTCGGCGTGTACAAGGGCATGCCGGTGCTGGACCTGGACTATGTCGAGGATTCGGGCTGCGATACCGACATGAACGTGGTGATGACCGACGCCGGCCACTTTGTCGAGGTGCAGGGCACGGCGGAAGGTGCAGCGTTCGACCGCGCCGGCATGAACCGTCTGCTCGACCTGGCGCACGCCGGTATCGGGGACCTGGTCAGGCTGCAGAAGAAGGCGCTGGGGCTGGCTTGACCGCACCCGTCAAAGCCTGACGACGACGCTTCGAAACGACTGCTCCTCTTCCGGGATATCCTTGCAGTGATCGCCACCGTCGTCGCTTAGTATCTGCACCATATGCGTTCCCGGAATCGCAAACAGCGCTTCCGGGCGCGCTTCCCTGAAATCCACGTGGCCCAGTTCCAGCGGCGCCTCGCCCGCATCTCCCGACCACCGGTATAGCGCGAAGTCGCCTGTCTTGCCGGTCGGCCCGGCCACGATCATGTAGGCCAGTCCTACCAGTTCAATACTGCGGATTGCGCGCCCGCCCAGGTCGAGTTCCGCCACCTGCCCGAACTGCGCCTTTTCGCCTTCGACCACGTCGGCCGGATTGCGCAGGTGGACCACCAGCGCCTTCCCCGTTGGCGCAGGGTTGCGCAGGCCGATCAGCAGGTCGCCGTCCGGCGTCGCGGCCAGGCCTTCAATATTGAACCCGCCGTCCAGCTTGGGCGCGCGGCTTGCCGCCTCGGCCAGCTTGTAAGGCTTCAGTTCATCGGCGGCGACCAGGTCGTCGAGCATCCGGGTGTACGGCTTACCGACCGGCCTTACCCACGGCTCGCGCGTGAGTGCTTCGGTCGCGAAGAACCGGTAGCGCCGCTCCTGTTCCTCGCCCTTGCCATTGCGTCCATGCGAAGAGATCCAGTAAATCCGTTCGCCGATGGTTGCGGCGCCTTCCAGGTCCGATTCCTTGTTCTGTTTCGTCCCGAGGAAAGGGGCGAGGTCGACGACATCAACCGGATCGGCCGCGCCGCGCTGATAGATCTTCAGCTGGTTGCGCTCGTCGTTCGCGACCACGAAGTGGTGCGCGTCCAGCGCCGCGGCAGCCGACGCATCACACATGCCGCGGTAGGTGAAGGTCTCTTCAATATGGGAGTGGGGAAGATGCGCGACCAGTTCGGCCGCACCCGTGAGTGTCTGCTTGTTCATCGCCGTTTCCACACCATGTTATCGTTGTTGTCGATGTTGCACCGGTCAGGCGCCATTCGGCGCACGCTTGCTTCTATTAATTCCGGGAGTTGTCCGCAAGGGGTTTTCCTCAGTTAGAATCAAGCCCATTAAATTTCCCTGCAGCAAAGGCGAAACATGAGTTGGATTGGAAAGATGTTCGGTGGTGAAGGCGAGGCCAAATCAGCACCCGTAGCGGCCAATACGTCCGAGATGGAAGCGCAGGAACCGGCGACCGCCGAGGAAATCGACGCGGTCTACTACCGATGGCTCTCCGAGGCAGGCCCCAAGGCGGCGTCGCCCGAGACCGAAAAGCTGATCCTCGATGAACTCACGCGCATCGCCCAGTCGCCGACCGAAGGCGCGGCGCTGGTGCCGCGCGTGCCGGCCATTATCCCGAAGCTGATGCGCACGCTGCAGGACGAGGACATGAACGTGGCCGACCTGGCGCGCCAGTTGTCTGAGGACGTGGTACTGGTGGCTGAGGTGTACCGCGAAGCGAACCGGCCTTGCTATCGCCCGCGCTACCACTCGGGCCCGGAAATCAGCACCGTCGACGGCGCGATCATGCTGCTGGGGCAAAGCGGCATGCGGATGCTGCTCGCGCGCGTCGCCTTCCGCCCCATTATCAGCATGCAGAGCGGGGCGCTGGCCAAGCGGGCCGCCCCGCTGATCTGGCGCCAGTCCGAGAAGGCCGCGCTGGCGGCCAGCCTCCTCGCCGCGCCGCTGCGCGCCAATGCGTTTGAAGCCTACCTGGCCGGCCTGATGTCGAACGTCGGCCTGGTCGTCGCTTTCCGCCTGATCGACCAGATGGCGCCGGAAGACGCGCTGCCGCAGTCCGACGAGTTCATCGCGGGATTGTTCGCCCAGGCGCGCATCTTGTCGGCGCGGATCGCCGGGTTGTGGGAGTTCCCGACCACGGTGATGGTGGCAATCGAAACTGCTGGCGAGCCGGCTGCGCCAGCCCTTGCGCAGGCGCTGGCCCAGGGTGACCGGGTGAGCAAGCTGCGCGTGCTGGTCGACGCGACCCAGTTCCTGCGTGACGACCCCTTCGTCGTGGCCGGCCTCGGCAAGGCCGCGCTGGCGAGTTTCGACAAGCTCGAGGACGCCGACGAATAAGCGCGCGGCCGGAGGGCAGGGCGCGTTCACGTTAAAATAGCGTCCCAGACCTGTTACTCCCAATCCCCATGACCCAACGCCTCGTCCTCGCGTCGAACAACGCAGGCAAACTCAAGGAATTCAGCGAAATCCTCGGTCCCATCGGCTTCACCTTGCATCCGCAGGGCGAATTCAACGTTCCCGAAGCCGAGGAGCCGCACGCGACGTTCGTCGAAAACGCACTTGAAAAGGCGCGCCATGCATCGCGCCTGACCGGCCTGCCCGCGCTGGCCGACGATTCCGGCGTGTGCGTCAACGCGCTGGGCGGGGCCCCCGGTGTCTGGTCAGCGCGCTTTGCGGGCGAGCCGAAGTCCGATGCTCGCAACAATGAAAAACTGGTCGCCGACCTGGCGCAGCATGCCGACAAATCCGCTTACTACTACTGCGTGCTGGTCTACGTCCGCCATGCCGATGATCCGCAGCCAGTGATTGCCGACGGCGTTTGGGCCGGCGAAATCGTGGCGGAAGCGCGCGGCAATGGCGGCTTTGGCTACGACCCGCACTTCTGGATCCCGTCGCTGGGCAAATGCACGGCCGAACTGACGCCGTCCGAGAAGAACGCGCTTTCGCACCGTGGCCAGGCGCTGCGCGCGCTGGTAGAGAAGCTGAAATGATCCCGATTAAAGTCGTCAGCGGTGAGCTCAAGCGCGAGCCGCGTTCGCCCGCCGCCAGCGCGCTGCAGTACCTGCAACCGGGCGCGCTGAACCTGGCGGCGCTGCCGCCGCTCTCCCTGTACATCCACTACCCGTGGTGCGTGCGCAAGTGCCCGTATTGCGACTTCAATTCACATGAAGCCAAAGGCGAGGTGCCGGAAGAGGAATACCTGGCCGCCGTGCGGCTCGACCTCGAACAGTCGCTGCCCCTGATCTGGGGTCGCAAGATCTACACGATCTTCATCGGCGGCGGCACGCCCAGCCTGATGTCGGCCAAGGGCCTGGACCGGCTGATGTCGGACCTCCGGTCGCTGCTGCCGCTCGACGGCGACTGCGAAATCACGATGGAAGCCAATCCGGGCACCTTCGAAGCCGAGAAGTTCAGGTCGTACCGCGAGAGCGGCATCAACCGGCTGTCGATCGGCATCCAGAGCTTCAACCCCCATCACCTCAAGGCGCTGGGCCGGATCCATGACGGCGACGAGGCGCGCCGCGCGGTGGAGATCGCGCACGCCAATTTCGATAACTTCAATCTCGACCTGATGTACGCGCTGCCGACGCAGACGCTGGCAGAAGCAAGGCAGGATATCGACACCGCGCTGTCGTTCGCGCCGCCGCACCTGTCGCTGTACCACCTGACGATGGAGCCGAACACGGTGTTCGCCAAGTATCCGCCGGCGCTGCCGGACGACGACGCCAGCGCTGATATGCAGGACATGATCGCGCAGGTGATGCCGGCGGCGGGGTATGAACATTACGAGGTGTCGGCATATGCGCAGCCAGGGCGCAGGGCGCGCCATAACCTGAACTACTGGGAGTTCGGCGACTACCTCGGTATCGGCGCCGGCGCGCATTCGAAGATCTCGTTCCCGCACCGCGTACTGCGCCAGGCCCGCTTCAAGCAGCCGAAGTCGTTCATGGAGGCCGCGCGCAGCGGCAATCCGGTGCAGGAAGAGTACGAGATCGGGCGGGAGGATATGGGGTTCGAATTTATGCTCAACACCCTGCGGCTGACCGGCGGGTTCTCGCCGAACCTGTTTGGCGAGCGCACAGGGCTAAGCATCAATGCGATTGAGAAGCAGCTCAATGCCGCAGAAGCGAAGGGGCTGATTTACCGCGATCACAAGCTGATCAAGCCGACGGAACTGGGAATGCGGTTCCTGAACGATCTGCAGCAGATGTTCCTGTAATGCCGTTCTAAATACGTAGGGCGGATAAGCGAATGCGCATCCGCCATTGCTCGCGCTGTCGAAACGCTTGCAACGGCGGATGCGCTCCGCTTATCCACCCTACGGTTTACTGGGCCGTCGTCCAGCCGCCACCCAGCACGCGATACAGGGTCACCTGGTTCTGCAAGCGCTGCAAGTTAGCCTGCACAGCCGCCTGCTGCGCCGCGAACAGCGACCGCTGCGCATCCAGCAGATCGAGATAGCTGGCTGCACCGCTGCGGTAGCGCAGGTCCGACAGGTTGAAGCGCTCGGCTTCGGCAGCCGCCACCGCGCGCTGCGCACGCAACTGCTCTGTGAACGTCGCCTGTCCCGCCAGCCCGTCCGCCACTTCGCGGAATGCGATCTGGATCGATTTTTCGTACTGCGCCACGGCGATCTCCCGGCCCACCTTGGCGCTGCCAAGAATCGCGGTGTTGCGCCCGAAGTCGAAGATCGGCAGCACCAGCTGCGGTGCGAACGACCAGCCAAACGAACCGCTCTTGAACAAGCCGCTCAGCTCCGAGCTGACGCTGCCCGCGCTTCCCGTGAGCGAAATGCGCGGGAAGAAGTTGGCGCGCGCCGCGCCGATGTTGGCATTGGCCGCGATCAGCTGCTGTTCCGCCGCGCGGATGTCGGGACGGACGGTGAGCAAGTCGGACGGCAGGCCGGCTGGCAGCTCGCTCAACAAGGTCTGCGCCAGCGTCGCGCCAGGGGGCAGCGTGGCGGGCAGGGTCTGGCCAACCAGCAAAGTCAACAGGTTGGCGTCCTGTGCGCGCAGGCGCTGCTGCTGCGCCAGCGTGACGCGGGCGCTGTCGACGAGCGACAGCGACTGCTGCAGGTCCAGCTTCGACACAACGCCATTGTCGTACTTGAGCTGCACCAGCTTGAGCGATTCAAGGCGCGCGTCCAGCGTCTTCTGCGTCAGCGCCAGCAGTTCCTCGTCGGCCAGCAGCTGCAGGTAAGCGTTGGCCACCGACGCCACCAGGCTGATATGCGTGGCCTTGCGCGCTTCTTCGGTTGCAAGGAACTGCGCCAGCGCCGTATCGGACAGGCTGCGCACCCGGCCGAACAGGTCAAGCTCGAAGGCCGACACCACCAGGCCGGCCGAGTAGGTCGTGCGGATGTTGTCCTCGCCCTCGGTGGCACGGTTGCCGCTGGCGCCAACGTTCAGCGTCGGCAGCGTGTCGGCGCGGCGGATCTGGTACTGGGCCCGGGCCTGCTCGATGTTCAGGATCGCCACGCGCAGGTCGCGGTTGTTCGCCAGCGCCAGCTCAATGAGCTGCTTGAGGCGGGCGTCGGCGAAGAACTGCTGCCAGGCGATGCTCGACGCCGCGGCGCCGGTTGCGGCACTCGGCGCCAGTTCAGGGAAGCTGGCGGCAACCGGCGCCACCGGCCGCTCGTACTTGGGCGCCAGCGACATGCAGCCTGCCAGCGCCAGCGCGAGCGCCAGCGGTGTGGCGGTGCGTGTGAATTGCTTAATCATGTTTTTACCTCGATTGCTGCAGGGGGAACGTCGTCTTCGTGCGCATACTTCTTGCGCTGGCGCTCGCTGCCTGCGAATAGTTTTCGTACCACGACGAAGAACACCGGGACGAAGAACACACCCAGTGCCGTCGCGAAGATCATCCCGCCCATCACGCCGGTACCGATGGCGCGCTGGCTGGCCGATCCGGCGCCGCTTGCGATCACCAGCGGCAGCACGCCGAGGATGAAGGCCAGCGACGTCATGATGATCGGGCGGAAGCGCAGGTGGGCAGCTTCCAGCGCCGCTTGAACCAGCGGCACGCCCTTGGCCTGCAGGTCCTTTGCGAATTCGATGATCAGCACCGCGTTCTTTGCGCCCAGTCCGATAATCGTGATCAGGCCGACCTTGAAGTACACGTCGTTCTCCAGCCCGCGCAGCGATGCGGCGATCAGGGAACCCAGTACGCCCAGCGGCACGACCAGCAGCACGGCGACCGGGATCGACCAGCTTTCGTACAGCGCCGCCAGCGACAGGAACACTGCCAGAAGTGCGAATGCGAGCAGGATGCCCACGGTCGAACCGGACAGTTTTTCTTCACGCGACTGGCCGGTCCACTCGAACGCGAAGCCCGGAGGAAGCTGTCCAGCGAGGCGCTCCATCTCGTCCAGCGCTTCACCGGTACTGCTGCCAGGGGCTGCGTCGCCGGAGATCCGGATGGTCGGATAGCCGTTGTAGCGTACGGTCTGCATCGGACCGGTCACCCATTTCGTGCTGGCGAAAGCCGACAGCGGCACTTGCTGGCCCTTGTTGTTGGTCGCGTTCAGCTTGAGCAGGTCTTCCGGCTGCATGCGCGACGGCGCATCGGCCTGGACCACCACACGCTGCAGGCGGCCGGCGTTCGGGAAGTCGTTGATGTAGGCCGAGCCGAGCGAGGTAGAGATGGCGCTGTTGATCGCATCGAAGCTCACGCCCAGGGCGTTGGCCTTGTCGCGGTCGATCTGCAGCTCGACCTGCGGCGCGTCTTCCAGGCCTTCCGGACGCACGCCCGCAAGTACCTTGCTTTGCGACGCCATGCCGAGCAGCTGGTTACGCGCCGCCAGCAGGGCTTCGCGGCCGTTGCCGCCACGGTCTTGCAGGCGGAACGAGAAGCCGGTGCCGCGCCCCAGTTCCGGGATTGGAGGAGGGCTGATGACGAAGATGAACGCATCGCGGATCTTCGACAGCTGACCGGTCAGCCGGCCTGCCAGGTCTGCTGCGCCCTGTCCATCGCCTGTGCGTTCATCCCACGGTTTGAGCGTGATGAAGCCGAGCGCCATGTTCTGGCCCTGGCCCGAGAAGCTGAAGCCCTGGACGCCGACCATGCTGGCCACTTCCGGCTGCTTGAGGATGAAGTCCTCTGCTTGCTTCAGGGCCGCGCCGGTACGTTCCAGCGTGGCGCCAGGCGGCAGCTGGAAGTTGGCGATGATCGAACCCTGGTCTTCGTTCGGCAGGAACGACGACGGCATGCGCATGAAGAACAGCACGACGACGGCGATCAGCGCGGTGAACACGACCAGCGCGCGGCCGGTGCGGCGCAGGATGCGGGCGACCCAGCCTTCGTAGTTCTTGGCGGTCTTGGTAAAACCGCGGTTGAACCAGCCGAAGAAGCCGGTCTTAGCGTGGTGGTGCCCCGCTTCGACAGGTTTGAGCAGGTGCGCGCACAGGGCAGGCGTGAGCGACAGCGCCATGAATGCGGAGAAGAAGATCGACGACACCATCACCGCCGAGAACTGGCGGTAGATGTTGCCAACCGCGCCGGCGAAGAACGCCAGCGGCACGAACACCGACATCAGCACCACGGTCACCCCGATGATCGCGCCGGAGATCTGGCCCATCGCCTTGCGGGTTGCTTCCAGGGGCGGCAGGCCTTCCTCGCTCATGATGCGCTCGACGTTTTCGACCACCACGATCGCATCGTCGACGACGATGCCGATCACCAGCACCATGCCGAACATGGTCAGCACGTTGATCGAGAAGCCCAGCGCCAGCAGCGTGCCCAGCGAGCCAAGCAGCGCCACCGGCACCACGATGGTCGGGATGATCGTGTAGCGGAAGTTCTGAAGGAACAGGTACATCACCAGGAACACCAGGATGACCGCTTCAATCAGCGTCGTCACAACCTGCTTGATCGAGATGTCGATGAAGGCCGAGCTGTCGTAAGGGATGGCGTATTTGGTCCCTGGCGGGAAGTACGGCGCCAGTTCGTCCATGCGCTCGCGCACCAGCTGCGCTGTTTCCAGCGCATTGCCGGTGGCCGACAGCTGGACCCCGATACCGGTCGACGGCTTGCCGTTCAGGCGCGCCGACGTCGCGTAGCTCTGGCCGCCGATTTCAATGCGCGCCACGTCCTTCAGGCGCACGCTCGAACCGTCCGGATTCGCGCGCAGGACGATGTTGCCGAACTGTTCGATGCTGCTTAGCTGGCCCGAAACCACGACGGTTGCCGTGATGGCGGTGCCACCGATGTTCGGCAGGTCGCCGATGGTGCCCGATGCGACCTGCGCGTTCTGCGAGCGGATCGCACTGTTGACGTCCGCCGGCGACAGGTTGAAGCCAACCAGTTTGGCAGGGTCGATCCAGATGCGCATCGCCTTTTCGGTGCCGAACAGCTGCGCCTGGCCTACGCCTGGAATACGCTGGATTTCTGGCAGGATGGTGCGCGAGGCATAGTCACCGAGCGCAATCGGATCCCACTTCGGATCGTCCGACGACAGGATGGTAAACATCAGGAAGTTGGAGCGGGCCTGGTCGACCCGCACGCCTTGCTGCACCACCGCCTGCGGCAGGCGCGGGGTGGCGCGGCCGAGGCGGTTCTGCACGTCGACCTGCGCCAGCGCCGGATCGGTGCCGGTTTCAAAGGTCAGCGTGATCGAGCCGGTGCCGTTAGCCTGGCTGACCGATTCCATGTAGATCAGGCCGGGGGAGCCATTCATCTCGCGTTCGATAACGCTGATGACGCTGTCCTCCAGCGTTTGTGCCGATGCGCCAGGGTAGGCGGCGTTGATGACGATCGATGGCGGCGCGACGGCCGGGTACTGCGCAATCGGCAATTGGGTAATTGCCACCGCTCCGATCACCATGATGAACAGGGCGATCACCCACGCAAAAATGGGGCGGTCAATAAAAAAACGAGCCATGAATTATTCCTGTTTCTATTAGCGGCTGGCGGCGGCTGCTGCAGGCGCGGCGCCATTTTGTGGTGCCTTGAACGGCACCGGCTTGACCGGCGCGCCAGGGACCATCATTTTCTGGAAGCCGTCGACGACGACGTTTTCGCCGTCCTTCAAGCCCTCGAGGACGATCCAGTTGCCGTCCTGCTGCGAACCGATCTTGACCGGGCGCGGGGCAGGCTTGCCGTCGGCGCCGACCACGATCACCGTGTCGCCCTGGGTGCCGCGGGTCACGGCCTGCTGCGGTACCAAAATACCGGACGGCAGTTCAGCCTGCGACAGGCGCACGCGCACGTACTGGCCAGGCAGCAGGGAGTTGTCAGGGTTCGGCACTTCGGCGCGCAGGGTAACCTGGCCCGAGGTCGGGTCGACCGTCACATCGGAGAACAGCAGCTTGCCGCGCTGCGCCAGTTCAGTGCCATCGTCCAGCACCACCGTCACGGGAACGGCGCCGTTGCCGCGCGACTTGCTGCCGGCGGTCTTGCGCAGGCGCTGTAGTTCGGTGGCGGACTGGGTGAAGTTCACGTACACGGTGCTGGTCTGCTGGATCACGGCCAGCTGGGTCGCTTCGGCGGCCGACACCAGCGCGCCTTCGGTGACGAGCGCGCGGCCGATGCGGCCCGAGATCGGGGCGGCCACGTTGGCGTAGCCGGAATTGATCTGGGCGATCTGCAGCGATGCGCGGGCGGCGGCAACGTCGGCTTCGGCCTGCTTTTGGGCCGCGACCACGTTCACGTATTCCTGCTTGCTGACGGCGTTCGCTTCCACCAGCGGCTTGTAGCGGTCGGCCTGGGTGCTGGCCTGGGTCAGGTTGGCCTGGGCCTTGCCCAGCGCGGCGCGGGCGCTGTTCAGCGCCGCCTGGTATGGCGCCGGGTCAATCCGGTACAGTACCTGGCCGGCCTTGACTTCGCTGCCTTCGGTGAACTCGCGCTTGAGCACCACGCCATTGACACGCGCGCGCACCTGGGCGACCCGCACCGGCTCCACGCGCCCGGGCAATTCGGTCTGCAGCGCCACCGGCTGGCTGCGGGTGACGATAACGCCCACTTCAGGCGGCGGGCGGTTGCCGGCAGCTGCGGCCCCGGCTGGCGCGGCGTTCTTGTCACCGCAGGCCGACAGCAAGGTCAGCGCGGCGAGGGTGCAGATGGCGATCCGCTTCATGGACGGGGAAAACGACTGGGTGTGGCGCATGCGTGTACATCCTTAAAATGAGCAGGCTGAACAAAAACAATATTGGATATATTTGTTCAGCTTGCCGCTGGCTTCGAGATTTTCGAATATACTATCATGAATGTATGTTTAATGTTTGGCCCCCAGAGAAATTGGAGTAACCATGGTCCGCAAGACAAAAGAAGATGCGCTCGCCACCCGCGACAGCATCCTCGACGCCGCTGAACAGCTGTTTGTGACACAGGGCGTGTCGCACACCACCCTGCAGCACATCGCCACCGCGGCCGGGCTCACGCGCGGCGCCATCTACTGGCACTT
Source organism: Telluria sp. (assembly GCA_036402435.1). GTDB lineage: Bacteria > Pseudomonadota > Gammaproteobacteria > Burkholderiales > Burkholderiaceae_D > Telluria_A. The sequence continues at coordinate 20,033 of DASWSX010000141.1, forward strand.
CGAAGACAAGGCGGCACTGTTCAACGCCTTGATGGAACGCGCCAAGATGCCGCTGGAATCGGCGCTGAACCCGGAAGAAGGCGGCGACCAGGACGATCCGCTGGCGGCCCTGAAACACTGCACGATGTGCGTGCTGCGGCTGACGGTCAACGACCTGAGGGCGCGCCGCGCGTTCGAAATCGCAACGCTCAAGCTCGAGTTTGTGGAAGAGATGAATGCCGTGCGCCGGCGGCGCATGGAAATGAAGGCCCAGTGGATGGACGTGTTCGAAGGCAAGCTGAGGGGCGGCGTCGAACATGGCTTGCTAAAACCCGATGTCGATCCGCATGTGGTCGCGCTCGGAATGTTCGCGCTGATCGACGGGCTGCTGCGCACGTGGCTGCTTGAGCCACAGTCGTTCGACCTGGTCAAGGCAGGGGAGCAGATCATCGATATGCATCTGGAATGCCTTCGCGCCGTGAAATCAGGCGATAAGTAGTTTGTTCCAAGTGGGAATATTTCCCATTAGACTATACCGATTCCGCCTTAACGTCGCTATCTTTTTCATCTGCCAGGGCCGCTTTTGCAGCGCGGCCCTGGCGTCCATGCTTAACGCATGCCGGCGATCATTTCCTTCAGTTTTCCCGAATCCACGCAGAACGCGCGGATGCCTTCGGCCAGCTTTTCGGTCGCCATCGCGTCTTCGTTGAGCATGAAGCGGAAGGTTTTCTCGTCGACCGACAGCTTGTCCATGTCCACCGAGGCGGAAGCGGCGTCCAGCTTGCGCTCCACGGCGCCTTCGGTATCGGCCAGTTTCTGCAGCAGGTCGGGGCTGATGGTCAGCAGGTCGCAACCGGCCAGTTCGAGGATCTGCGACGTGTTGCGGAAGCTCGCGCCCATCACTTCGGTTTTATAGCCGAACTTGCGGTAGTAGTTGTAGATGCGCTTGACCGACTGCACGCCTGGATCGTCGGCGCCGGTGTATTCCTGGCCGCTCGACTTCTTGTACCAGTCGTAGATGCGGCCGACGAACGGCGAAATCAGCTGCGAGCCCGCTTCGGCGCAGGCGATGGCCTGGCACAGCGAGAACAGCAGCGTCATGTTGGTGCGGATGCCTTCCTTTTCCAGGATCTCCGACGCCCGGATGCCTTCCCAGGTCGAGGCGATCTTGATCAGGACGCGCTCGCGCGACACGCCGGACGCTTCGTAGAGGGCGATCAGGTCGCGGCCCTTGGCCACGGTGGCTTCGGTGTCGAAGGACAGGGCGGCGTCGATCTCGGTCGACACGCGGCCAGGCACGAACTTCAAAATCTCGGTGCCGAATGCGATCAGCAGGCGGTCGACCACTTCATCGATCGACAGCTTCGGGTTGTCCTGCACGGCCTTGTCCAGCAGCGGGCGGTATTCCGGCTTCTGCACTGCCTTCAGGATCAGCGATGGATTGGTGGTGGCGTCGAGCGGGGTGTACTGCTTGATCGACTGGAAGTCGCCGGTGTCGGCGACAACCTTGGTAAATTGCTTGAGTTGTTCGAGTTGATTCATGGCTGGCCAATGGTGAAGAAAATCAGCCGCTATTGTACAACCACGGCTTATGCGAAGTCGGTCGCGTCCAGGAACGCCGTCACCATTGCTTCGAGCCCGGCACGATCCTCGTCGGAAAAGCGGTTCAGTGACGGGCTGTCGATATCGAACACCCCGATCAGCTTATCGTCCTTGATCAGCGGGATCACGATTTCCGCGTTCGACGCCGAATCGCAGGCGATATGGCCGGGGAAGGCATGCACGTCCGGCACCACGATCGTGCGCCGCTCCGCCGCACTGGCGCCGCAGACGCCGCGGCCGAACGGAATGCGCGCGCAGGCAACCTTGCCCTGGAACGGCCCGACCAGCAGGTCCTGGCCTTCGCCTTTTTTGGATGGCACGGTCAGGTAAAACCCCGCCCAGTTCAGGTCCGCGATGGTGTCGTACACAAATGCGGAAAACTGCGACGCGTTCGCGGTCAGGTCACGCTCGCCCTCGAGGATGCTGGTCACCTGGCGGGTAAGCATGGAGTAATCGGGGCGGGTGCTGCGTTCTGGGTTGGTGTGCATGGCAGGTGGCTTCGACAGTCGAAACCGTCGATTTTAGCCGATGAACGAATCGAACTGCATATCGAACTCCTGCAGCGCCTTCTGGGCGTTCTGCATCTTGCGGCGGAATTCAGGGCCGCGCTGCAACGCGAGGCCGACCGCCAGCACGTCGATGACGACGAGATAGGCAAGGCGCGCCGAGATCGGCGTGTACGGGTCGATGTTGAAAACGAGGTCGATCGGGATCAGCACCGTGGCCATGTCGGCCAGCGGCGTGCCGGAAGGCGCGAGCACGATCACGTCGGCGCCGCCGCGGCGCGCCAGCTTGGCCGAGCGAACCAGCGCCGAGTTGTTGCCGCGCTGGGAGATCGCGACGACCGCGTCCCCGGCGTGCAGCAGCGATGCGGCGATGCTGTGGATCGCGGGGTCGGCGTAGGCCACGGTCGGCACGCCGGAGCGGAAGAACTTGTGCTGGGCGTCGGTGGCGACGATGCCCGACGTGCCCTGGCCATAGAACTCGATCTTGTTCGCGCGCGACAGGATGTCGAGCGCGCGCTGGATCGCTTCCGGATTGAGGTTGTTGCGCAGGTCGAGCAGGGTGTTGATCGAGCGGCTGCAGATCTTGTTGACCAGGTCGGCCGCGAGGTCGTCCTGCGCCGGCTGCTCGTTCGCGCCGGGCAGCGCAAGCGCAAGGCCCTGCGCCAGCTTCAACTTGAACTCATGCCAGCCGTCGTAGCCCAGCGTACGGCAGAAACGCACCACGGTCGGCTCGGACACCTGCGCGGCCTTGGCCAGCGCAGTGATGTTCTGGCTGACCGTGCCGCCCGGGTTGTCGAGCACCGCCAGCGCGACCTTGCGCTCGGAGCGCGACAGCGAGTCGAGCTGGGTGCGGATTGAATCGAGCAGCATTGCGCTCAGTCCTCAGGTAACGGTGAAGCAGGGGTTTCGTGGCGCGCCGCGCCACGCCTGCGGAACGGCCTGGCCATGCATGGCGGGGCTCCTTGCGCTTCCATATTAGTCTTCAGGAAGCGCTTCTTCACGCCACTGAAGGCCGTCGCGGCCAATCAGCGCCGAAGATGCGGCAGGGCCCCAGGTGCCGGAGGTATAAGGTACCGGCACGCTGTCTTCGTGTTCCCAGTGGTTCAGGATCGGCTCGACCCATTCCCATGCCGCTTCCAGCTCGTCGCCGCGCATGAACAGCGTCAGCTGGCCGCGCAGGACGTCGAGCAGCAGGCGCTCGTAGGCCTCCATGCGCGGCGCCTTGAACTGTTCCTTGAAGTCGAGTTCGAGCTCGGCCTGCTTCAGGCGCATGCCGTCGCCCGGCGTCTTGGCCATCAGGTTCATGCGCAGGCCTTCGTCGGGCTGCAGGCGGATGACCAGGCTGTTTGGCTGGAAACTGTTGGTCGGCTGGTTGAAGATCGAATGCGGGATCGGCTTGAAGCGCACGACGATTTCAGCGAGGCGGTCGGCCATGCGCTTACCGGTGCGCAGGTAGAACGGCACGCCCGCCCAGCGCCAGGTGTCGATTTCGGCCTTCAGCGCGACGAAGGTTTCGGTGCGCGACTGCTGCGGCGCGTCCGGCTCGTCGCGGTAGCTTGGCACCGCGGTGCCGTCGACGTGGCCGGCGCGGTACTGGCCGCGCACGATGTTCTGCGACAGCGTCGTTGGCGTGAAGCGCTTGAGCGAACGCAGCACCTGCAGCTTGGCGTCGCGCACCGCGTCCGGCGCGATCGAGGTGGGCGGCTCCATCGCGACGATACACAGCAGCTGCAGCAGGTGGTTCTGCAGCATGTCGCGCAGCGCGCCGGAGGTGTCGTAGTAGCCCATGCGGTTGCCCACGCCGATTTTTTCGGCGATGGTGATCTGCACGTCCGAGATCCATTCGCGGCGCCACAGCGGCTCGAACAGGATGTTCCCGAAGCGCAGAGCCAGCAGGTTCTGCACCGTCTCCTTGCCCAGGTAGTGGTCGATCCGGTAAATCTGGTTTTCGGCAAACACCTTGCCGACGTCGGCGTTGATCTGCTTGGCGCTGGCGAGATCGCGGCCAAGCGGCTTTTCGAGCACCACGCGCGAGTTCGGCGTCGCGAGGCCAGTGGCGGCGAGGTTGTCGCAGATGCGCGCGAACAGGTGCGGCGGGGTTGCCAGGTAATAGACGCGGGTCAGCGACTCGTCCTTGCGCAGCGCCTCTACCAGCGGGCCGTAGGTCGCTGCCTCGGTTGCGTTCAGCGATACGTAGACCACCCGTTTGGTGAACTTGGACCATGCCGCCTCGTCCACGTGCTTCAGGTGAGGTTTCGAGTTGCTCTCGATCGTGGCGAGGAACTCGTCCTGCGACCATTCATGGCGGCCGACGCAGATGATGCGCGCGGTAGCCGGAAGGTCGTTGCACACGTCGCGGGAATACATGGCCGGCAGCAGCTTGCGCATCGCCAGGTCGCCACTGCCGCCAAAGAGAACGAGGTCGAAATCGGTAAGAGCCATAGTGTTTGTCTGCAGATTAGGTGCTGAGGGGAGATGATGCAGCGTTCAAGACTGCGCTGGCGCACGCAAGGGCATCTGAGCGCAACGTTTATGTAAATTTACTACATCAATATCTGCTTTGCAAGTAAATCTACTACATATTGATCGATCGGGGTCTGTCCCCTATCGCCGCCGGATCCTTTTAGTCAGCTCTTGCCTCGAGCGACATCGATTCGATGCGACCAGCGGCGCTGGCGATATACAAAGTGCGGTTTTCGCAGCTCAGCTGAAGCCTTTCAGGCAGTGGCTGCGGCAGGTTTAACTGCTGCGCCACGCTGTCTTGCGACCATCCGCGCGCAGCGATGTGGGAACGCTCCATGACCGAACTGACGACCCATGGCCGGCCGTCCGCCGTCACGCGGTAGTCGACCTGCGCGTCACGCGCCTCGTAACGGTAGGTCGAACCATTCCCTCCCTTGCCGATAAGCCGGTCGGGCGCTGCGCCGTTGCGGCCTTCGACGAGCGCTGCAAGCCGGGCGTCTTCCTGCTGGATGAACGCGCAGATTCCTTTGTGGCTTTCAGTCGCTGCGTTCGCGTGGGCGGCGAGGCACAGGGCACTGGCCGCAGCCAGCGTGCGAAGGGAGAAGGTTGTTTTTGTCATGGCTGATAGGCATTCTCTACGCGGCCTGCGACGTCGACGCGCAACGACAACAGGCGGCCGGTGAGTGGGAACTGCGCGATTTCCTCGGCCGGGCGGTTGCCAAGGCTGGTGATAAAGAGAGTACGCATGTCGTCGCCACCGAATGCCATCATGGTCGGGCAGTTGACCGGGAGCTTCAGTTCATTGAGCAGTTCGCCGTCGGGCGCGAAGCGCAGCAGGCGCGCGCCTTCGATCATGGCGACCCAGTACGCGCCCTCGCTGTCGACCGCAGCGCCATCCGGGCGGCCGCCGTAGTTGCGCGTCTTGTCGGTCGAGAACTGCTGGAAGCGCGACGGGTGGGAGACGGTGCCGGTGGCGCTGTCGAACTGGTAGCGGTCGACGCGGTGGGTGGTTGTGTCGGCGTGGTACATCGATGTCGCATCAAGCGAGAAGGCGAGGCCGTTCGATACCGTCATCCCGCCCGACCATTTGAGTTCTACCTTGCCTTTTTCGAGACAGAACATCTGCGCCGCCTGCTGGTCGCGCGGCTCGTAGATGGTGCCGACCCAGAACCGGCCAGCCGGGTCGACGCGGCCGTCGTTAAAACGGGTGGTGGTCATGTCGTACGGCGCGGGCGCGATCTCGGCGATGCTGCCGTCGTGCGGATTGAACGTGTAGAAGCCGGCGCGCATCGCCACCACTAGCCCGCCAGTGGCGTTCAAGGCGATCGCCGACGGCTCGGTCGGCATGCGCCACTCGTCATGTGTGCCGGTCAGCGGGTTGAGGCGGTGAATCGTGAAGCCGCCAATGTCGACCCAGTACAGGCACGATTCGGTCGGGTGCCAGACCGGGCATTCGCCCACGTTCATCGGCGCGTCGTAGGCGACCTTGATGTCGTCGCTGGTCATGGTCGTCATCCTAAGTAGCTGCCTTGGCCATCGCAATCAGGCCGTTGGTGGAGCTGTCGTGCCGCTCCGGTTTGGCTTCGCCGGTCAGCTCCGCCTCGATATTCTTGGCCAGTACCTTGCCAAGCTCCACGCCCCACTGGTCGAAGCTGTTCACGTCCCACAGCACGCCTTGCACGAAGGTCTTGTGCTCGTACAGCGCAATCAAGGCGCCCAGCGTGTATGGGTTCAGGTACTCCATCAGGATCGTATTGCTCGGGCGGTTGCCGGGGAAGGTCTTGTGCGGAGCGAGTCGTTCGACTTCGGCCGGCGCCAGGCCCTGCTGCTGCAGGTCGGCGCGTACTTCGTCCAGCGTTTTGCCGCGCATGAAGGCTTCCGACTGGGCGAAGCAGTTCGCCAGTAGCGCCGCATGGTGGTTTTCGTAGTCGTGGGCGGGACGCAGCGCCGCGATGAAGTCGATCGGCGTCACGTCGGTGCCCTGGTGGAGGAGCTGGAAGTAGGCGTGCTGGCCGTTGGTGCCGCAATCGCCCCAGACCACCGGGCAGGTCGGCGTGTCCACTGGCAGGCCGTCGCGCGTGACGCGCTTGCCGTTACTTTCCATCTCGAGCTGCTGGAGATAGGCCGGGAAGCGGTTCAGGTCCTGGTGGTAGGGCGCGATCGACACGGACGGGCAGCCAAGGAACTGGCGGTTCCAGAAGCCGACCAGCCCAAGCAGCACCGGCATGTTCTTGTCCAGTGGCGCTTCCTTGAAGTGCAGGTCCATCGCGTGCGCGCCGGCCAGCAGGTCGCTGAAGTAGCCAAACCCTACCGCCAGCGCAATTGGCAGGCCGATCGCCGACCACACCGAATAACGGCCGCCGACCCAGTCCCAGAACGGGAACATGTTGGCCGGGTCGATGCCGAAGGTCTTGATCGCTTCGGTGTTGGTCGATACCGCGACAAAGTGGCGCGACAGTTCGGACTCTTTCGCATGCTGCAGGAACCATGCGCGCGCGGTCTGCGCATTCATCATGGTTTCGGCGGTGGTGAAGGTTTTCGATGCGATGATGAACAGCGTGGTTTCCGGATTCACCCTGGCCAATGCGGCGTCGATGTCGTGGCCGTCGACGTTGGACACGAAATGCATCGTCAGGCGCGGGTGCGTGTACTGGCGCAGCGCCAGGCAGATCATCTTCGGGCCGAGGTCGGATCCGCCGATGCCGATGTTAACGACGTCCGTGATCGGCTTGCCTGTGTAGCCCAGCCAGGTGCCGGCGCGGACGGTGTCGGAAAAGGCGCGCACGCGGTTGAGCACCGCGTGCACGTCGGCGATGACGTCCTGCCCGTCCACGGTCAGCTCGGCGGTGCGTGGCGCGCGCAAGGCGGTGTGCAGCACGGCCCGGTTTTCCGTCAGGTTGATCTTCTCGCCGGAGAACATGGCGTCGCGGCGCGCTTCGAGGCCGCGCTCGCGCGCCAGGTCGGCCAGCAGTTCAAGCGTGCGCCCGTCAAGGCGGTTTTTTGAATAGTCTAAGAACAGGCCGGCGGCGTCGATGGTCAGCTTCGGGAAGCGCTCGCCATCTTCGGCGAACAGGCCGCGCAGTTGCCAGTCCCTGGCTTCGGTTGCGTGGGTTTCAAGGGCCTGGAAGCTGGCGGTTTGGGTGAGGGCAGGCTGGCGCATGGATCTCGTACGGTGATAGGTTAAGGACGCTTCGCGCATGACGCGTAGATAATCGAATGATACATGATTGCTTCGTAAATTCACTACAAACGGCAGCATTCTAGCGATCCGTAGGGCGGGTAAGCGCGGAGCGCGCACCCGCCATTGTGTGCGTCAACGTAGCGCTCGGCGGATGCGCCGGGGCTTATCCGCCCTACGGCCCGCGGTGGTTAGACGGAAAATTCCAAAATGCGCGTTCGTGACGGTTTTGTAGTAAAATTTCACAAAATTAATTCAAAAGGAAAGAACATGGCCTTGCACCCCGTTGTCGACTCGGTAACCGAGCGGATCATCAAGCGCAGCAAGCCGTCGCGCGCAGCCTATCTTGGCCACCTCGACGCTGCGCGCATGAAGGGCGTTCAGCGCGGCGCGCTGTCGTGCACGAACCTGGCCCATGGCTTTGCCGCTTTCCCGGCCAACGACAAGCTCAAGCTGAAGGAATTCAAGAAGCCCTCGGTTGCCATCGTCTCGTCCTATAACGACATGCTGTCGGCGCACCAGCCATTCGAGGGCTTCCCGGCGATTATCAAGGACGCCGTGCGCAAGGTGGACGCGGTGGCCCAGTTCGCGGGCGGCGTGCCGGCCATGTGCGACGGCGTTACCCAAGGCCAGCCCGGCATGGAGCTGTCGCTGTTCTCCCGCGATGCGATCGCGATGGCGGCCGCGGTGGCGCTGTCGCATAACATGTTCGACTCGGCCCTGTACCTCGGCGTGTGCGACAAGATCGTGCCTGGCCTCCTGATCGGCGCGCTGCACTTCGGGCACCTGCCGGCGGTATTCGTCCCGGCCGGCCCGATGACCACCGGGATCTCGAACAAGGAAAAGGCGCGCATCCGCCAGCTGTACGCGCAGGGCAAGGCCACGCGCGAAGAGCTGCTGGAAAACGAAGCGGCGTCGTACCACGGCGCCGGTACCTGCACCTTCTACGGCACCGCCAACAGCAACCAGATGCTGATGGAGATCATGGGCCTGCACATGCCTGGCGCGGCCTTCATCACCCCAGGCACGCCGCTGCGTGACGCGCTGACGGCCGCCGCCGCCCAGCGCGCGGTGGCGATCAGCGAGCAGGGCAGCTATACGCCGGTTGGCCATGTCGTCGACGAGAAGTGCATCGTCAACGCCATCATCGGCCTGCTCGCCACCGGCGGCTCGACCAATCACACCCTGCACCTGGTGGCGATTGCGCGCGCGGCCGGTATCGTCATCGACTGGGACGACTTCAACGAACTGTCGGCGGTGATCCCGATGCTGACCCGGATCTACCCGAACGGCGACGCCGACGTGAACCACTTCCAGGCGGCCGGCGGCCCCGGTTTCGTGATCCGCGAACTGCTCGACGCCGGCTTGCTGCACGAGGACGTCACGACCATCCTCGGCAAAGGCCTGCGCGCCCACTGCACCGAGCCTTTCCTCGACGGCGACCAGGTTATCTGGAAGCCGGTGGCGGAAACCACGGGCGACGACAGCGTGCTGCGCCCGGCCAGCGCGCCATTCTCGCCGGACGGCGGCATGGTGCTGGTCGACGGTAACCTCGGCCGCGCGGTCATGAAGGTGTCGGCCGTGAAGATCGAGCACCGCGTGGTGGAAGCGCCCGCGCTGACCTTCGACTCGCAGGAAGACTTCATGCACGCATATAAAGCAGGAAAGCTGGACCGCGATTTCGTCGCGGTGCTGCGCTTCCAGGGCCCGCGCGCCAACGGCATGCCGGAACTGCACGCGCTGACGCCCGCGCTGGCGAACCTGCAGGATGCGGGCCGCAAGGTGGCCTTGGTGACCGACGGCCGCATGTCGGGCGCGTCAGGCAAGGTGCCGGCGGCGATCCACGTGTCGCCCGAGATTTTGGCGGGAGGTCCGCTCGGCCTGGTGCGCGACGGCGACATCATCCGCCTCGACGCCGGTACCGGCACGCTCGAAGCACTGGTGCCAGCCGAAGTGTGGGCCGCCCGCTCGCAGGCCACCGCCAACCTGGGATCGTCGCAGGTCGGCATGGGCCGTGAGCTGTTCGCGATGTTCCGCGCCGCCACCAGCCCGGCGGAGCAGGGCGCCGCGACGTTCCCGCTGCCGGCGCCGATTCCAAGTACCCTCAACGTGCACGAAGGCGCCGACATCGGCAACACGGTGCCCGGCTCCGACGAAGACTTTCTGATCAAGGCAAACAAATGACCATGACCCTACTCGACATCATGCGCTCGGCGAGCGTAATCCCTGTTATCGCAATCGACGATCCGGAGCACGCGGTACCGCTGGCGCAGGCACTCGTGGCCGGCGGCATCCGCGTACTGGAAGTCACGCTGCGCACCGAGCATGGCCTGGCCGCGATCCGCGCGATGGCGCAGGTGCCAGGGGCGATTGTCGGCGTCGGCACGCTGACCCAGGGTGAGGAGTTCGCCGCGGCGCGCGATGCAGGTGCAGTGTTCGGCGTCTCGCCCGGCCTGACGCCGGCGCTGATCGAAGCCGCGCGCAAGAGCGGCCTGCCGCTGCTGCCGGGCGTGATGACGCCGTCCGAGGTGATGGCCGCGCGCGAGGCGGGCTTCCGCCAGCTGAAGCTGTTCCCGGCGGTGCCGGCGGGCGGCGTCGGCATGCTCAACGCGATCGGCGGTCCGCTTCCTGACGTGACCTTCTGCCCGACCGGAGGCATCTCGATCGACACCGCGCCGCAGTTCCTGGCGTGTAAGAACGTCGCCTGCGTCGGCGGATCGTGGTTGACGCCGAAAGACGCCATCAAGGCGGGCAACTGGGCGCACATTACCGAGCTGGCAAGGGCGGCCGCCGCCCTGCGCTAGAGCAAACTAACGCGGCGCGTGCGCAGCGCGGGCCGCGCTAGAATGACTGGATGTCACACGATCCGCCGCATATTCTGATCACGCCGGCAGTACGCCCGGCGGCGCGACCTCACCGTCCGATGACGGACGGCGAGGTCTGCATGGCCTCGACCATCTTCGGCGACGCCGTCGATTACACGCGCGTACGCATTTTCGGGCGCCGCTACCTGCCGTTCGGGCTCCAGCCGCGCAACTGTGCGATGTCGCCCAACGGCAGCATCTACTTCCACCGTTCGTGCTGCCTGACCGATTTCTCGCGCGGCGACGACCATGCAAAGCACTGGTTCATGCACGAGATGGTCCACGTGTGGCAGCACCAGCTTGGTTATCCGGTCCGTATTCGCGGCGCCATCCGTATCGGGCTCGGCTACCGTTACGAGCTCGCGCCCGGTAAAACCCTCGCCGATTACAACATGGAAGCGCAGGGCGATCTGCTGGCCGATTATTTCGTGCTGACGCACCTGCGTGCCCCGCGCACCATGCGCCAGCCGCGCTATGCGGATAGCCGTGCCTTGTTTGAAAAAGTGCTGTCAGGGTTCCTGGCCGATCCGGCTGACAAGTCGAACCTGCCACGCCGGTTCATCCGCGCCTAGCCTGAATTACACAGGCTGTGGCAGCGTGGTGGTGCGCAGGTCGATCAGTCATCATTCGTAGCGCAGGGCGTCGATCGGGTCGAGCTTAGCCGCTTTACTGGCCGGGAAAACCCCGAACAGCACGCCGACGCCCCCCGAGAACAGCAGGGACACCGCAATCGCCCACCATGGCACGAAGGCCGGGGGGAAGTTCGGGATGATGGCCGCAACGCCCATGCCGATCGCGTAGCCAAGCGCCACGCCAATCAGGCCGCCGAACATCGCCAGGATGACCGCCTCGATCAGGAACTGCAGCATGATGTCGCGGCTGCGTGCGCCGATCGCCTTGCAAATACCGATTTCGCGTGTGCGCTCGGTGACCGAGACGAGCATGATGTTCATGATGCCGATGCCGCCAACGAGCAGCGCGATGCCGACGATGCCGGCCATGACCATGGTGACCATCGTGCTGATCTCGCCGAAGCTTTTGGACAGCTGGTCCGATGCGACCAGTTCGAAGTCGTCCTTATCGCCGGCCTTCAGCTTGTGCGACGCGCGCATGGCGGCGGTGATCTGGCGTTTGACTTCATCGGACGCAGTAGCGCTGTCGCTGCTGACGTTGATCCGGATGTTCGGCTTCTGGTTATTGCCGATCATGCTGCGGCCAGTCTTGAACGGGATGATCAGGTAGTCGTCCTGCGACATGCCGAACAACTCGCCGCGCTTTTCCATCACGCCGACCACCTTGAACCACTCCCCGGAATACTGGATGAACTGGCCCAGCGGATCGCCTTTCAGGTGCAAATCCTCGATGAGCTTCGAGCCGATCACCGCGACGCGGCGCGCATTGTTTTCATCCGCGGCGCTGAGGAAACGGCCGCTCTCCACGTAGCGCTGGTGGACGTCCTGGTAGCTCGGCGTGGTGGCCAGCACGTGGGCGAAGGCCTTGTTGTTACCGACGCGGATATCTCCTCCGCCGGGCGAGAACACCGGGCACAGGTCGCGGATGCCGCCTGCGTGCGCGCGCAGCTGTTCGACGTCTTCGAAGCGCAGCGTGTTGATTTTCCCGCGCAGGACATCCTTGAAATCGTTCTTGGCGCTGACGGTGATCGCATTGCTGCCGAGGCCCTCGAACTGCTTGCTGATACTTTGAGACATACCCTGGATCAGCGACACCACGGCGATGACCGACGCTACGCCGATGATTACGCCAAGGGACGTCAGGAAGCTGCGCAGCCGGTGCGCGCGGATGGCTGCAAGCGCGGAGCGCAGCGCTTCAATGAATACGTACATCGTGATTCCTTCTAAGCGGCGCGGGGTGCGTTGACGATGTCGCTGACGATGACGCCATCATGCAGCCGCACCACGCGTTGGCATTGGGCGGCGATTTCCGGCTCGTGCGTGACCATCACGACGGTCTGGCCCTGCGCGTGGACTTCCCGGATCAGCGCCAGGATGTCGCGGCTGGTGGCCGAGTCGAGGTTTCCGGTCGGCTCATCGGCCAGCAGGATCGATGGCTGGCCGACCAGCGCGCGCGCAATCGCTACCCGCTGGCGCTGGCCGCCCGACAGTTCGTTGGGACGGTGGTGCATGCGTTCGCCCAGGCCCACGTGCTGCAGCGCCTCTTCGGCCATGCGCACGCGTTCCTTTAGGCCGATACCCCGGTAGATCAGCGGCTGCGCGACGTTGGCCAGCGCGGTCGACCGCGGCAGCAGATGAAAACTCTGGAAGATGAAGCCGATTTCGGCGTTGCGCACCAGTGCCAGTTCGTCGCTTTCCATCGTTGCGACGTCGCGGCCATTCAGGAGGTAGGTGCCGGCAGTGGGGCGGTCCAGGCAACCCAGGATGCTCATCATGGTCGACTTGCCCGAACCGGATGCGCCGATAAATGCAAGATATTCGTTGCGCGCGATATGCAGGTCGACCCCCTTCAGCGCGTGCACTTCCTGGTCGCCCATCCGGTAGGTCTTGGCCAGTCCTGACAAACGGATCACAGGCTGTCCTTTGCCGCTGCGGCGCTGGCGGTGCTGGCCGGTTTTGCCGTGGCCTTGATTGGGTCGACCGATTCGCCGTCCTTCAACTCGCGCAGCAGGCGCGCCGGGCCGATGGCGACGGTGTCGCCCCGGACCACACCTTTGAGCACTTCCTGGTTGTTGTCGTCGGCCAGCCCAAGTTCGACGGTGCGCTTTTTCACCACGCCGTCGACGACCGCCAGGACGTAGCTGCCGGCCTTTTCTTTCGCGCCGGCGCCTGTCTCGGTGAGCACTGCCTGTAGCGGCACGGCCGGGCGCGGGATACCGCCGCCAAGCACGATCTCGACGCGCGCCGTCATACCTGTGCGCAGCGACAGCGGGCTGGCATCGAGGCGTACCTTGACGATGTAGTTGCGGCCCTGGGTACTGACCTTGGGCGTCAGCGACACGCTTTCGACCTTGCCGTTCACCGGTTTGTCGGCGTAAGCGGACGGATACACGCGCGCGCTCTGGCCGGCGGCGACGCCGGCGATATCGGCTTCATCGACGCTCACCTCGGCGATGATGCCCGATACATCGGCAATCGTCATCAGGCTCGAACCCGCGATCCCGGTGGCGCTGGCAACCGCGGTTTCGCCGACCTTGATCTGTACGGAAGTGGCGGTGCCCCCTATCGGCGCGCGCACTTCGGTTTTGGCCAGGCGCTCCTTCGATAGCGACAGCATGGCCTCGGCCTGCTGGAGTGCTTCGCGGCTGGCGCGCAGTTCGACAGCCGCCAGGTCGGCCTTGTGGCGCGCGTCTTCGTACGCGCTGGCGCCGATGAACTTCGCGTTCGCCAGGCTGGCATTGCGTTCCAGGTTGCGCTTCTGGTTGGCCAGGTTTAGCTGGGCGCGTTCGATGGCAATGGCGGCGCTGCGGCGGTTGGCGTCCTGCTGCGCGACTTCGGCGCGGTAGGTGGTCGGGTCGAGCTTGAGCAGGACCTGGCCGCGCTCGATCTTGTCGCCTTCCTTGACCAGCACTTCGCTGACCTTGCCGATTACTTCGCTCGAGAGCTGGACTTCCTGGCGAAACACCAGGTTGCCGGAAGCGAGGATGGTGGGCTGGATCTGGCGCAGTTCGACCTTGGCCAGCTCCGCCTCCTTGACAGTCTTATTCTTTGACAGCTTGACCGCGACCGGCACGCCGATAAAGGCCAGTACCACGGCCGCGGCAATAATTTTACGTTTCATTTTTCTTCAGGGGTTATGCGAATAGTGCGATCTTGGCAGCCCAAACGCCGAAGATGAGAGCCAGTGGCAGCACGGCGATCGTGATGCAGGTGGCCAGGCTGCGGCCGGTCCAGACGCGCAGGCCGATAACGGTCAGCGCGGCGGACCACAGGAGCGGCAAGTCGAGGTTGGCGAGCAAGCCGGCCCACGGGTGCCCGACGGGCAGCTGGAACAGCAGGAAGTTCAGCGACACCATCGACAGGTCTTCCATCGCGACGCGTCCGCCCGAGGTCATGATCTGCAGCGCCATCAGCGGCAGTACCAGCAGGCGCGGGAGCGAGGTCCATACGGTGAGGGCAAACCATTTGCCGTAACTGATCTCGCTGCCGAGGAATTTACCGGCCAGCAGGAAGTACAGCGCATAGACGGCGTAGATCAGCGGCGTGCCGATCAGGATGCCGCCCAGTGTCGTCCAGGTCATGGCCGATACCGACATCATGCTCTTCATCGCTTCGCGCTGCTCTTCGGTCATGTCCGGATTCGCAGCGGCGGTTTGTTCCATCATCCATGGAAAGTCGACGGTCTGGAAGTACCAGTACATCATTGCCGCGCTGCCGACCATCAGGGCCAGCAGCGGGAGCCAGGTGTGCGACTTCTCGCGCAAGGCGGCGAAAGCCTTCCCGGGTTCGTAGAAAATCTGGAATGGAATTGCGGCGAGGTTGTTGGACATATCAGGATCCCTTTTTATTTTGGTGACCCAGACAATATCCGGAGCCGATGGCCCCGTCCACTCATGGCGGGTAGCTGGCGTTCATTTGGGGTTTTCCATGGCTATCCGGTTGCGGCCCGAACGCTTGGCGTCATACAGGGCGCGGTCGGCCGCGCCGATCAGCGCCGCTGTTTCAACGGTGTTCTGCAATGTGCGCGTCGCCATGCCGATGCTGACCGTGACGTGTGCCGCGCCAGTTATTGGAGCGGCTGGAATCGCCAGCTTCGCCACGCATGCACGCAGCGCTTCGGCCAGCTGGCGCGCCTGCACGTGATCCATGTCCGGCAGGATGACGGCGAACTCTTCGCCGCCATAACGGGCGATCAGGTCGACCGGGCGTTGCAGCATCGCCGAGAGCGCGGCGGCCACCTTTGCCAGCGTGTCGTCGCCTTGCTGGTGGCCGAAGTGGTCGTTATACGGCTTGAAGAAATCGATATCGATCATCAGCAGCGACAGCGGGCTGCCGGCGCGTTTGGCGCGGCGCATCTCGTTTTCCATGGCTGCGTCGAAATGGCGGCGGTTGGCGATGCCGGTCAGCCCGTCGGAATAGCTTTGCAGGCGCAGTTCCATCGCCTGGTCGCGCAGCAGGCGCTCACGGTGCACCGCGATGCTGACGTCGCTGACCTGGATCAGGCAGTGGCGCAGACGGCCGGCGATCTCAATCGGCGTGACCGCAACGGCCTGCTGCAGCCGTTCACCGCCTGCGCGCGCTGCGGCGTCGGCGAACAGCGGGAAGGGGGCTTTGTGCAGCGTCTGCGACAGGATCGCCGGGAAGTTGTCCTGCAGGGCGTGGCGCACCGCGGCGTCGATGCGGCGACCGCGCATGCCGTCGAATACGTCGAGGAAGTCGCGGCCCAGCACCGAGTCCGCATCGACTCCCGAGTGCTGCGCCATCCAGCGGTTCCACAGCACGACCCGGCGGTCGTTATCGAGCACGACGATACCGAGATTCATCGCACCGAGGGCGGATTTGAGCATGGCGGTACCGTCCATGTCAGGCCGCGCCCATGATCTTGGCAAGGTAGCGGTCGACCTGCTCCTGCAGGTCGTTCAGCGCCGAGAGGTCGAGCACGAACGCGACGTAGCCATGGATCTGGTGCTTCTCGAGGACGAAGTCGATGTGCAGCATCAGCACGATCGTGCTGGCATTGTCGCCGGTGGCCGCGAGGATTTCTTCACTGGTCCCGACGTGGTAGCGCGGCAGCGAACCGCGCAGCTCCTGTGCGAAGATGTTGGCGAGCGTGCCGACGCAGGAGTTGAGGATGATGTTCCCGATTTCGCTCATTGCCTCCTGCTCCATTTCGCTCAGCTCCGTCAGGGCGATGGCGTCGCCCACCATCAGGCGGACGATATCGAGGCTTCTCTCCTCGGGGAACATAAGGATGGCTTCCGTCGTGAACGCGCCTTCGTAGCGCTGGCTTACGCCGCACACCCTGCGCCGCTCCTGGTTGCACAGCAGGGCGGCGGCCTGGGCGCGGTTCAGGAACGAGATCGATGGCACCGACATCGTCACTTCCTCGCCGACGATCTCGCTCATCGCACCGGCCGCATGGCCGACGCCGATATTGAAGATCTCGACGAGCGCATCGTGCTGGAGGTCGCTGAGGTAGTACATCGGCTAGCCCAGTGCGCACAGCAGCGAGTGGATGCGCGCTTCGGTGATCGGCTTTTCCATGAAGCCGATTCCCAGCTCGTGGGCACGGTTGCGCGTCGCGTTCTGGACGTTGGCCGTCACCAGCGAAATATGGCTGCCGGGGCAGGTGGCGCGCAGCTGCTCGGCCGCGGCCATGCCGCCCATGCCTGGCATGTTCACGTCGATTAGGATCAGCGCCGGAGCGAGCCCGCGCGCGAGGGCGATGGCCTCTTCGCCGTTGGCGGCCTCGACTACAGTCCAGCCGGGCCGCTTGCTCAGGATGAACTGGCGCGCCATCAGGCGCGAGACGCGACTGTCGTCGACTACAAGAATTGTTTTGGTGTCGTTCATTTCAGCTTCCCTGAAAACTGTCGCACCAATCATTCTGTCATCAAGCCGGCCGCGTTTATTGCCTACAAGCACGCAGTTTGCGCTACGTCTTTGTTCGATGTTGCGGGGTTGTATCCGGTAAAATGGCGGATTCCTCATTTTGACGCACATCATGACTCAAGACGAACTCAAGCAGGCCGTGGCGCGTTCCGCCATCGATTACGTGGTTGACGGCGAAATCATCGGCGTCGGCACCGGCTCGACCGCCAATTTCTTCATCGACGAACTGGCCAGGATCAAGGACCGTATCAAGGGCACGGTAGCGTCGTCGGAAGCGACCGCGGCGCGCCTGCGCGGCCACGGCATCGAGGTGTTTGACCTGAACGACGTGGCGTCGATCGCGGTGTATATCGACGGCGCCGATGAAATCACGGCCACGGGCGCGATGATCAAGGGCGGCGGCGCGGCGCTCACGCGCGAGAAAATCGTGGCGTCGGTGTCGAAGCAGTTCGTCTGCATCGCGGACGGCTCGAAGCTGGTTGAGGTGATGGGCAAGTTTCCGCTGCCGGTGGAAGTGCTGCCGATGGCGCGCAATGCGGTCATGCGCAAGCTGGCGGAACTGGGCGGCACGCCGCGCCTGCGCACCAAGCCGGGCACGGATGACGCGTTCATCACTGACAACGGCGGCGAGATCATCGACGTGGCCGGCCTGCACATCACCGACCCGGTGGCGCTCGAAACGCAGATCAACCAGATCGTCGGCGTGATCGCCGTTGGCCTGTTCGCGCAGCGCGGCGCGGACGTGTGCCTGCTTGGCACCAGCGAAGGCGTCAAGAAGCTGACGTTCTGACCGGGCGCTGGGCTGGTGACTGAAGCAGGCGCGGTGCGAACTACGCCAGTGCATGGCAATGTAGGGTCCCAACGTTCGCGATGCTTGCGACGGGACCAGTTGGCGCGGCACGTGCGTATTCTCCGCGCCAACTGGTCCCTCGCCTTCTTCACTGCGACACTGGCCGCACCACCTCGCGCGCCTGCGCCTCGGCTTCCGCTGCCGCTTCTGCCGGCGACATCCGTTGGGCGGGCAGGGCGCCCTCTTCATCAAGCTGAGGTTGCGGCGCCGTCGTGACAATCGGACGGATCAGGTCGAGGCGCACGGCGTACTGCACCCCCTTGCGGGTCGCGGTGGCCGCGATCTGGCCGGCATCGTTGATGGCCTGCGGGCTGCCGATGTTCCAGCCCGACTTGCGGTCGATCAGCGCATTCAGGCTCTGCATCCGCTTGCCGCGCCAGATGAAGCCGGACAGGTGGTTGCTGGTGCCGACAATGTGAGCGTGGTTGTTGATACCGGTGCCTTCGCTGGTGTTGTCGTCCGGGGCGCCCGTGTCGGGGCGACCATCGATGTCGATCACGCGGCCGTTGCTGTGCAAGACGGCATGGCGGTCAAAGAAGCCCAGCGGCAGCGCCGCGTAACCGGTGATCTGGCCGTGGTCGTTGATCGCCAGTCCGGCAGTGGGCTCGGCGCCGAGGCCAGCCAGCTCGCGCATCACGCCTTTGGCCCAGATGAAGGTGCGGAGGGTCTGCTCCGGGAACGTCAGCGGCCCCGACTCGCCGGTGATCTGGTTTCTGTTATTGAGGGCATAAGCATTGGTGACCGGATCGTCGTACGGCAGGAACCCGATGTCGGTGTACGTGCCCGTCGGGGAGCGCAAGAAGCTTCGCGGGTACCCGATTGCGGTGATATAGCCGGCATTGTTAATGTCCGTGAAGGTGGTGGGGCGGCCGGGAATGATGCCGATGTCACGTTGCTTGCCACGGTAATAGATGAAGCCGCGCTGCTGGCCGGCCTTGGTGGTCCAGTGGCCGAGCACCTTGCCATTGTCGTTGATGGCCACGGTATTGCTGGAAGTGCCGCCCAGCGTGCCCAGGTCCACGAAGCCTTTGCCCCGGTTGAGGAAGCCGTGCGTGGTGGTGGGGCTGAACGGATAGGTGCCGACAACGACGCCGGCATCGTTGATGTCGGTGGCCGCGCTGTTGGCGGGGCCCATTACCGTGACCCGGTATTCGGGGTGGGCCCAGGCGGCATTGGCCACAGCCAGGTTGAACGACAGCAGGAACAGCGAAATACGGTTACGCCATTGCATGATCATCTCCAGAAGTGAATGACGGCTGAGCATGGCGAGGGCACGCCCGCCGTCCTGTCAAGCCCGTTATGACGGGCGTTCCCCGGTACCGCACAACACCCCGCACACGACCACGGGGCCACGCCCAGACTGTTTCGCATCCACATGAAAAGCCGTTAAGAAACAATGGCTTGCAAGATGCTAGCGCTACCATCAGTTAAGGTACGCTGTCGATTTTCAGGAAATTTGTCGCCACACAGCGCCGATAGGGTGAAACCAGGCGCGCATGCCGAATAGATCAGCTTGTTCGTCGATTGCCATGGCAGAGAGCACTTATGTGCGCTCGAGAAGCGGGGATGTTGTTACGGCCGCCTTGGCGGCGCCAGGTGCCATCTGAGGCCCTGGGCCATTTATGCGTGGCGCGTGCTGCGTAGAACGAGATTTTGAGGATGTCTTGCTGCTTCGAGTTCGTGTCACTGAAGACGCGCCTGAACCAGTTGTAGCCAAGGCGCAAATCCGACTGCAAAACCGATGGATATCGAAGATTATCCCCACGAATTGAAGATATTTAACGATTCCGTCAGGCCGTTGACGAATTCGGCCTTCTGTTCCCGGCAGCTATTACTCCGCTGGCGGCGGCACGTAACCCACAGCCGCATCGGCGCCTTCGCCGAAGAAGTGCTTTTCCATCTGCGCCGCCAGGTACTTGCGCGCGCGCTGGTCCGCCAGGTTCAGGCGGTTCTCGTTGACCAGCATGGTCTGGTGCTTGAGCCATGCCGCCCAGGCTTCCTTCGAGACCGATTCGTAGATCTTCTTGCCCAGTTCGCCAGGGTACGGCGGGAAATCCAGCCCTTCGGCTTCTTTGTTGAGTTTGATGCAATGGACGGTGCGGGCCATTTCTGCTCCTGATGCGATGTGTGAAAGTACGATTATAAGGATTTGACCAGTACCTGGGATTTGCGCTGCCAGTTGTACATGCGCTGGCGGTCCTTGGGCAGCGCATCAACGGTCGCCGGCTTGAAGCCGCGCTTCTGGAACCAGTGCGAGGTACGGGTGGTCAGGACGAACAGTTGTTTGAGCCCGGCGGCGCGCGCGCGGTTCTCCATGTGGCGCAAAATGCGCTCGCCGTCGCCCTGGGTTTGCACCTCGGGGTTGACGGTCAGGCATGCCATTTCGGCCATTTTCTCTTCCGGGAACGGATACAGCGCCGCGCAGCCGAAAATCACGCCATCGTGCTCGATGACCGAAAACTGGTCGATTTCGCGTTCGATCAGCTCGCGGCCGCGCTTGACGAGGGTGCCGTCGGCTTCCAGCGGCTCAATCAGCTTGATAATTCCGCCGACGTCCTCAATTGTGGCCTTTCGCAGGCTTTCGAGGTTCTCGTGGCTGATCATGGTGCCCACGCCGTCGTGGGTGAACAGTTCGAGCAGGGCCGAGCCGTCCATTTCGAACGGCACGATGTGGGCGCGCGGTACGCCGCTGTTGCAGGCCTTGATCGCGTGCTGCAGGTAGAACGAGGCGTCGGTGGCAAGGAAGCCTGCTTCCAGCACGGCTTCGGCCTGGTGCGACGACAGTTCGCGGATCTCCGAGCCGCCTTCGTCGAGCATCATCGAGGTTTCGGTGATGAAGACGATTTTGTCGGCATGCAGGGCGATCGCGGCCGATACGGCGACGTCTTCCATCGTCAGGTTGAACGCTTCACCGGTGGGCGAGAAGCCGAGCGGCGACAACAGCACGAGGCTGTCGGTGCCGAGGATCGCGTGGATGCGCTCCGCGTCGACCTTGCGGGTGATGCCGGTCAGTTCGAGGTCGACGCCGTCGATCACGCCAAGCGGACGCGCGGTGACGAAGTTACCTGAGATGATGCGGATCGAGGCGTGCGCCATCGGCGTGTTGGGCAGGCCCTGGCTGAACGCGGCTTCGATATCGAGCCGCAGTTCGCCCGCGGCTTCCTTGGCGCATTCGAGTGCGGCGGTATCGGTGATGCGCAGGCCATTGTGGAAGCGGCCTTCGACGTTACGCAGCGCGAGCTGTTCGGCCACTTGCGGGCGCGAGCCGTACACGATGACGACGCGGATGCCGAGAGCCACCAGCAGCGACAGGTCCTGCGCCAAAACCGACAATGCGCCGGCGGCGACAAGTTCGCCCGGGAATGCGACCACGAAGGTCTTGCCACGGAAGGCGTGGATGTAGGGCGCGACGGAGCGCAGCCATTGGACGAATTGGGTAGGGGTTTCCATTTGCCGCATTATAATTCGCTGCGCGACTTGCGCGCCAAATTCATGCAAAAAACGATGTCAGAACAGAGTAACAAGCCCGAAGTACCCGCAGCACCGGCGC
>DASWSX010000142.1:0-9461 GCA_036402435.1 Telluria sp.
GAGGTACAGCAGCGGGCCGGTCAGCAGGCCGAGTGTCGCCACGGCCAGCGCGCTATGCGGGTATGTCTGATACAGGCCGTTAATCCCAAGCCATGCGTGCCCGATGACCGCAACGCACACGAGCAGCAGCGCCGACAGCAGTCGGTTGGCGCCCCGCACGGCCGGCTGGCGCGACAGCAACAGCGCCGCGGCCAGGAACAAGCCCTGGCCGATCGCCATCAGGAACAACAGGGACAGGATTGAAGTCGGCACGCTGGTTGCATAAATCACAAGTAATGCGTGCAGTGTGCCTCACCCGATCCTGCTTGTCATCGCAAAACGCATGCAGGAAATAAAAAATCCTCTCGACCGGCGCGGTGCACCAGAGGAAAGGATTTCTAAGGTCATCCGCAGATGACGCGGAAATTAACGCTTGACGACGAGGCTTGAAGGCAAGCTGTGCAGGTACGCTGCGATGTCGGCCATGTCGGCGTTCGACAATGGTTGCACCTGGCCGGTCATGATCGGGTTGTTGCGACCGTGGGCGCCCGCACCGCGCTTGTAGGCCACCAGCGCCTGCTTCAGGTAGTCGGCGTGCTGGCCGGCCAGCTTTGGATAGCTCGGGTCGATTGCCTTGGTGTAGTCCGCACCGTGGCAGGCTGCGCAGTTGTATTTCTTGGCCAGGGCTTCGCCGTTGGCGATATTACCGCCTGCGAAGGCGCTCATGGACATCGCGCCGAAGATCAGGGCTGCAATCGTTTTTTTCATGGTTCAGTCCTTATTTCTTCGCGGTTTGTGCGGTCTGCTGCGCGTAGTACGCGGCCACGTCAGCAATTTCCTGGTCGCTCATCGAGGCGGCGATACCGCGCATCGACGGATGCTTGCGCTCGCCCTTTTTGTACGCATTCAACGCGTTTTCGATGTACTTGGCCGACTGGCCGCCGATCATCGGTACGGAATACACTTCAGGGAAAGTTGCTTTGTAGCCTGGGATGCCGTGGCAGCCGATGCACATGTCGACCTTGGCGGCCTTGGCATTTGCGACGACGTCAGCCGCGGCAGCGACGTTGGCGATGCTGGCAAACATGAGCAGTGCGAAGAATTTTTTCATGGTGGCGATGGTAAGTGGTAATCGGGTACCGCACGTGCAAAAACGACATCTTTCGCACTATCAACCTGCGATTCTAACCCAAACAGGTGTGCCTCGTCCACATTCGCGGTGCGAGGCTGGGCGCCCGACAACACCCCGTGCGGTTCTGGAATATACTCAAAATAATCACATCAGGGCAGACACTATGCACGCACCGCACCATCCGAACCGCTTTGAAGGCACCGAAACCTACGTCGCCACCGACGACCTGAAACTGGCCGTCAACGCCTCCCTCACCTTGCAACGCCCTCTCCTGATCAAGGGCGAACCGGGTACCGGCAAGACCATGCTGGCCGAGGAAGTCGCCCAGGCCCTGGACATGCCGCTGATGCAGTGGCACATCAAGTCCACCACCAAGGCGCAGCAAGGCCTGTACGAATACGACGCCGTCTCGCGCTTGCGCGACTCGCAGCTGGGCGACGAGCGCGTGCGCGACATCCACAACTACATCGTCAAGGGCGTGCTGTGGCAGGCGTTCACGGCCCCCGAGCCGGTGGTGCTGCTGATCGACGAGATCGACAAGGCCGACATCGAGTTCCCCAACGACCTGCTGCGCGAACTGGACCGGATGGAGTTCTACGTCTACGAGACGCGCGAAATGGTGGTCGCCAAACACCGCCCGCTGGTCATCATCACCTCGAACAACGAGAAGGAACTGCCGGACGCCTTCCTGCGCCGCTGCTTCTTCCACTACATCAAATTCCCGGACAAGGACACGATGGAGCAGATCGTCCACGTCCACTACCCGACGCTGAAACAGGACCTGCTGGCCGCCGCGCTGCAGACCTTCTACCAGCTGCGCGAGGTGCCGGGCCTGAAGAAGAAGCCGTCGACGTCGGAATTCCTCGACTGGCTCAAGCTGCTGCTGGCCGAGGACATTCCGCCCGAAGCGCTGCGCAACCCGGATGCGAAAGCCGCGGTGCCGCCGCTGCACGGGGCGCTGCTGAAGAACGAGCAGGACGTGCACCTGTTCGAACGCCTGGTGTATATGTCGAGGACAAACCGCTGATGATCCAGGTCGAGGCGATCCCGCTCGAATTCAACGGCATCCGCCTGGAGCCGCTGACGCCCGGCCACGCCAACGGTCTGCGCGCGGCGGCCAGCGACGGCGCACTGTGGAACATCCGCGTC
This sequence comes from Telluria sp., assembly GCA_036402435.1. Classification (GTDB taxonomy): domain Bacteria; phylum Pseudomonadota; class Gammaproteobacteria; order Burkholderiales; family Burkholderiaceae_D; genus Telluria_A. The sequence goes on from DASWSX010000142.1 coordinate 2,261, forward strand.
ACATCGGTGCCCGAGCCTCACAAGGTGGAGCAGTACATCGACACCGCGCTCGGGATGCAGGACCGGGTCCCGTTCGCCGTTGTCGACATGTCGAGCGGCGCGGTCATTGGTACCACCAGCTACCACGACATTTTGCCGGCGGTCGACCGCGTCGAAATCGGCTGGACCTGGTACGCCCAAAGCCGCCAGCGCAGCCACGTCAACACCAGCTGCAAGCTGCTGCTTTTGTCGCATGCATTCGACACGCTGGGCTGCGCCGTCGTCGGCCTGCGCACCGATAACTTCAACCACGCTTCGCAGGCAGCCATCGAACGGCTCGGCGCCAAGAAGGACGGCGTCATCCGCCACCACGGCCTGCGGCGCGACGGCACCGTACGCGATACGGTCATGTACAGTATCGTGCGCGGCGAATGGCCCGAGATTAAATCGCACCTGCATGACAGGCTCCAGCGGCACCCGACACCATGCTGATCGACTTCTTCTTTACCCTGAAGGACGCCAAGATACCGGTGTCGATCAAGGAGTTCCTCACCCTGTTGGAGGCGATGGAAAAAAGCGTCATCGCGCCGTCGATGGACGACTTCTATTACCTGTCGCGCCTGACACTGGTGAAGGACGAGGCCAACTTCGACAAGTTCGACCGCGCCTTCGCCCAGTATTTCAAGGGCGTGCAGGCTGCGTTCGAGGGCAACAAGGCGATCCCGCTCGACTGGCTGCTCAAGCGCATGGAGCGCGAGCTGAGCGACGAACAGCGCTCGCAGCTCGAGAAATTCGGCTACGACAAGCTGATGGACCGCCTCAACGAACTGCTCAAGGAGCAGAAGGAGCGCCACGAAGGCGGCAGCAAGTGGATCGGCACCGGCGGCACCTCGCCGTTCGGTAACGGCGGCACCAACCCGGAGGGCGTGCGCATCGGCGGATCTGGCCGCAACCGCACCGCGGTCAAGGTATGGGAGCAGCGCAGCTACCGCGACTACGACGCCGAACGCGAGCTGGGCACCCGCAACATCAAGGTCGCGCTGCGCCGGCTGCGCAAGTTCGCGCGCGAGGGGCTGGACGAAGAACTGGCACTCGACGCCACCATCCGCGCCACCGCCAGCAACGCAGGCTACCTCGACATCAGGATGCAGCCCGAGCGCAAGAACAAGATCAAGGTGCTGATGCTGCTCGATGTCGGCGGCAGCATGGACGACCATATCGAACGCACGGAAGAACTGTTCTCGGCCGCGCGCACCGAATTCAAGAACATGGAGTTCTTCTACTTCCACAACTGCGTCTACGACTACCTGTGGAAGCACAACCGGCGCCGCAGCAGCGAGCGATTCCCGACCTGGGACATCCTGCGCAAATACCCGCCCGACACCAAGCTGATTTTCGTCGGCGACGCGACCATGAGCCCGTACGAGATCCTGCAGCCGGGCGGCTCGATCGAGTACAACAACGAGGAAGCCGGGGCCGAATGGCTGGCGCGCTTCTGCAATGCCTTCCCCAAGTTCGTCTGGCTGAACCCGGAACCGGAAGCGGCCTGGCACTACCGCCAGTCGATTTCCGTGATCCTGCAGATCATGAACAACCGCATGTTCCCGCTGACGATCGAAGGCCTCGAACGAGCCATGCGCTTGCTCAGCAAATAAGGCGCGCGGTGCCGGTCAGGTCAGCCTCAAATTCTTCTTGAAGCGGTCGGCGCGCTTGCGGCGCACCGGCTGGCCCGACAGGATTCCGCTGTAGCCGGTCAGGCGCTCGCCGATCTCGATGATATCGCCCTCGACATCGAAGAAACGCACATCCTTGCTGTGCGAACTGCCGCGCACCTTCACCACCGAGATCACGCGCTTGAACTGTCCGCTTAACTCGACATAGCGCTGCATGATGATGGCATCGGCAAGAAACGCATTTCCGTACGAGCTGAACCGCAGGACCGTGTAGCGGTCTTCCAGTTCCGCCGTCATCAGCACCGTCGCCCCCATCCCGGTCAGCACCGCCACCAGCCGGTACAGCGACTCGCGGAAATTGTCGCGGAAGATGGGCGAAAGCGCGAGCTCGAAGCCGGACAGGGAATCGATCACCACGCGCGTGGCTTTCTTTTCCTTGATCATCCCGACCAGGTCGTGCAGGATTTCGTCGAGCGACAAGTCCAGGGTACGGGTATTGATGATGCCGACACTGCCATCTTCGACCAGTTGATTGAGCTTGTGGCTCAACAGCTGGTTCGGGCTTTTTTCAAAGGCGGCGATCACCCCGGTCTCGCCCAGGCGTGCGCCCTCGGCGAGGAAGGACGTGGTCAGGATGGTTTTCCCGGAACCGGATGGCCCCACCACCAGCACGGAATAGCCCGCTGGAATCCCTCCGCCCATCATGGCATCGAGTTCGGCTACCCCCAGCGACAGCCGCTGGCCTGTTTCAAAACGCGGCTGCTCCGTTTCGGGCGGCTGCAGGACCGCGCGCGGGAACACCTGCACACCGCTGTCGTCGAGGCGGAAGGTATGGGTCCCGAGCTTTTGCGATACGCCGCGCATCTTGACCAGCTGGATCTTGCGCACCATCGAGTCGCCGCGCACCAGTTGCGACATCCACATGATGCCGTCGGCGACCGTAAACACCGGCCCGGATTCCGCTTCGGGCTGCAGGTATTCGCCGATCAGGAAAGTCGTCGCCTGCCAGCTGGTCATTTGCATGCCCAGTTGCTGCACGAACTGTTGCAGGTCGGCCGCTCCCTGGTCGGTCGAGCGCGCCGAATGGACCACGGAACGGAAGGAATCGACAAACACCAGGCTCGGCTCAAAGTCACGCACCTCGGCGGTGATGCGCTTGAGCACACGCTCGAAATCGCCGTCGACCATTTCAGCCGACAGGTTGACGAACCTGATGCAGGTATCGAGCTTATCGAAATCGAAGAAGTCGAACTGCTGCTGGTAGCGCAGCATTTTCAGGGGCGGCTCGCCCAGGACCGTGAAAAACAGCGCGCGGCAGGTCGGCGTGGCCATCGAAAACATCATCTGGTGGGCCAGTGTCGTCTTGCCGCTGCCAGGCGTACCTGCAATCAGGTTGAACGAGAATTCCGGGACGCCGCCGCCCAGCAGATCGTCAAATCCGGGTATCCCGGTGACCAGGCGCCTGATTTTTACCCGCTTACTCATCATTCTGCTCCTTGCTGCTTGTAGCGGCGCTTGCGCCGCCGAGTGCAGAGTTAAAAATTAACGTTGTAAGATGCGCGCCGATCAACGATGCGAGAACATCCGTGAAGGTGCTGAAGAAGAGCATGCTCGCAGCCCGGACCTGGCCAGGCTCCTGCCCGTCGAAGCGGCGCCGTAGTTGCGCAAAGTCCAGATCGGCAGGGAGCATGCCCGGATCGAATCGTAGCCACGGGAAATCACTGCCGACGCGATGCGTGGTACGCAGCAGCAGGGAATGGAAGCCGTCGTCTCCGATAATGCCGCTCAGCGATTTGGCCAGACCCTGCAACAGCGCGATGCTCGCATCGGCGCACGCATCCGGGCCGCCGGAAAGGGCTCGTCCGATCAGCTCGCGCAGTAATTGTTCGTCTGTGGCCATAGGGTCTGTTGAAGTCATTAAGCCGCGGCCAAACCCTTGTCATCGGCCGAATTCACGTTGCCGGCGCAAACAGCCGGCAATGGAAGCATGACGACGAACTCGCTGCCGCACCCGACGCCGGCGCTTGTTACCGCCACCGAGCCGCCATGCATTTCGGCAATCGTTCGCACCAACGACAGGCCGATCCCCAGGCCGCCGGCCAGGGAAGGTTCGAGTGCCTCCCCCCCTTGCGAGAACAGGTCGAAAATTCCTGGCTGGAATTCGGGGGCAATTCCCTTGCCCTGGTCTTTCACGGCCACGCTGAGCCGGCCGTCCTGGACCGCGGCTGTTACCGAAATGGTATCGTCCGCGTTTGAAAACTTGCTCGCGTTAATCAACAAATTGGCGAACAGCTGCGACAGCCTGACCATGTCGCCGAGCACGACCACGGGTTCCTGCGGCAGGTCGACCCGTACCGACTGCCCCCGCTCGACCAGCGACGGCTGCGCCGTCTCCATGGCGCTGTCGATCACCTCGCTCAGCAGGATCATCCGGGTCTGCAGCGATATCTTGCCGGTGCTGATGCGCGAGGCGTCGAGCAGGTCGTCCACCAGGCGCACCAGGTGGCTGACCTGGCGCCGCGTGATGGCAAGCAGCCTGGCCACACTTGGGTGCACGAGGTTCAGGCTCTCCAATACGGTGGTCGCAATGGCGATCGAGGCCATCGGATTGCGCAGCTCATGGGCCAGCATCGACAGGAACACGGTCTGGCGCTCGTTCACCGCCTCGGCCGCCGTTTGCGAGTCGCGGGCGCCGAAGGTCGCCAGCACCAGGTGTTGATTCGCTTCACGCAGGTGGTTCAGCTGCTGTTGCTGGACAAGGTGAACCGACGCGGTTTCACCCATCTCGCGCAATCGCTGCTGCAGGCTCGCGACCGTCTCCTTCAGGGCGTCGTTCTCCCGTTGCAGCGCTTCGACCTTCTGCCTGACAGCGATGTAGTCGGCGGCCAGGTCAGGCGATTTGGAGGGTTCGTCCATGCGGGCTTGCCAATCTACGGGACGGTGCGGGAGCGGAGGGGAGGGGCCCCTGGAGAAGACAACGGAGTCTGGGAATACCGCCCCACTATACACTGTCTGATTCCTGAAAAGCATTTCCATGCCGGTGGAAGCGTATCCGCGGGCCATCATGGCCGCCTGGTTTTACCGCTTGCGCCCGTTGAATCGTGCGCCCATCCCCGCCTTGTACAATTGTCAAGCGTCGAACTGGCGCGTTGAGACCAAAAGGACGCCATGCCGGAACTGCTTACGATTCTCACGAACCTGTCCTGGCCGATTGCCATCTGCCTGGCGTGGCTCGCCGGCGAGTTCGGACATCGCCTCACTGGCCTCCCCAAAATCAGCTTTTACGGAATCGTCGGCTTCATCCTCGCCAGCACCCAGGTCGGCGTCCTGCCGGCCAGCGGCGCCGGCCCGGTGCTGCTGCTGGCCGACGTCGCGTTTGGCCTGATCCTGTGCGAACTGGGTTACCGCATCAACCTGCGCTGGCTGCGCACCAATCCCTGGTTCGGCATCGCCGGCCTGGCCGAAGCCGCCCTCACCTTCGTGGCCGTGTATTTCGTCGCGACGGGGTTCGGCAGTTCGACCATGGCCGCGATGATGCTCGCGTCGCTGGCGATGTCCACCTCCCCCGCCACCGTCGTCCGGGTCGTCAATGAACTGCGCAGCTCCGGGCAGGTGACCGAGCGCGTGCTGCACCTGTCGGCACTGAATTGCGTGCTCGCCGTCTTCACCTTCAATATCATCGTCGGCTTCTGGATCTTCCATACCTCCGAAGACATTGGCGACGCGATCCTGAGCAGCATGGCGGCGCTGGCGATATCGGCGGCCACCGGCGCCTTCTTTGGCGTCGCCGTCCCGGCCCTGCTGCGCAGCCTCGGCAACGTATCGCAGGACGCCACCGTGGCCTTTGCATTGGCGGTGATCCTGCTGGTGACGATCAGCTATACCGCGCAGCTGTCGCCGGTGGTCGCCACGCTGGCGTTCGGCCTGACGGCGCGCCACCGGCGCATCGCGTTCAGCCATGCGCAGCGCAATTTCGGCGCGCTCGGCGAGCTGCTGACGGTGCTGCTGTTCGTGTATGCCGCCTCGCTGCTGGACTGGCGCAGCATCGTGGCCGGCGGCGCACTGGCGCTTGCAGTGGTCGCAGTGCGCCTTGTGACCAAGACGGCGGGCGTGGCCGCGTTCTCGCACCTGTCGGGCATTTCATGGAAAAAGGGGGTGCTGACCGGGCTTGCGCTGACGCCTGTGTCGGTGTTCGTGATCCTGCTGCTGGAGCATGCGCGCCAGCGCGGCGTGCACGTGGCCGCCGAACTGCAGGCCATGGCCGCGGTGACCATCATGCTCGAGGTGCTCGGCCCGATCATCGTCCAGCGCGCGCTGCTGCTGGCCAAAGAAGCTCCGGAGTCCTGACATGCCACTCGAACCCTTCGCCCAATCCGAGCCGCTCACTTTCGGGGTCGAGCTCGAACTGCAGCTGGTCAGCCTTGCCGATTTCGACCTCAACGCGTCGAGCCCCGACCTGCTGCACCTGCTGTCGCGAAAGCCGTTCCCCGGCAACGTCACGCCTGAAATCACCGAGAGCATGATCGAGATTAACTCGAGCGTGCAATCGCGCTACGCGCCGCTGCTGGCCGAGCTGCAGGAAATCCGCGACACGCTGGTCGCCGCCGCCGACCAGCTCAATATCGGCCTGGCCGGCGGCGGCACGCACCCGTTCCAGCACTGGTCCGAGCGCCGCATCTTCCCCAAGCAGCGTTTCCAGGAGCTGTCGGCCCTGTACGGCTACCTCGCAAAGCAGTTCACGGTGTTCGGGCAGCACGTGCACATCGGATGCGCCAACGGGGACGATGCGATGTTCCTGCTCCATTCGCTGAACCGCTACATCCCGCACTTCATCGCGCTGTCGGCGTCGTCGCCGTTCGTGCAGGGACACGACAGCCTGTTCGACTCGGCGCGATTGAACTCGGTGTTCGCGTTTCCGATGAGTGGACGCGCCCCGTTCACGCTGTCGTGGGACGATTTCGCCAACGTCTACTTCGCCAAGATGGAAGCGACCGGCATCATCAAGAGCATGAAGGATTTTTATTGGGACGTGCGGCCCAAGCCGGAGTACGGCACGATCGAGCTGCGCGTGTGCGACACGCCGCTGACGGTGGAACGCGCCGCCGCGCTGGCCGGCTACCTGCAGGCGCTGTGCCGGCACCTGCTGGAGCGTCGCGAGGCGACGCCGGCCGAGGACGACTACCTGGTGTATAACTTCAACCGCTTCCAGGCCTGCCGGTTCGGACTCGATGGCGCGATCACGCATCCGAAGACATACGAAACGATGTCGCTGCGCGAAGATATCCTGACCACGCTGCGCAAGATGGAGCCGCATGGCGAGGCGTTGGGAAGCATGGACGCGCTGCGCCATCTGGCGCAGGTAGTGCAGGAAGGGGGCGACGCGACCTACCTGCGGCGCGAGTTCGAGGCGCAGGGAAGCGCCGAGGGGATGGTTGATGCTGCGATTCGCCAGTTCAGGGGAACGAAGTGAGGTTTTCGTAGGGCGGATAAGCCCGCTGGGCGCATCCGCCTGCATGCGTCAACGCTACGCGAACCGGCGGATGCGCCCT
>DASWSX010000143.1:0-1586 GCA_036402435.1 Telluria sp.
CCGCGAAGAATTTGAATATCACATCGAGCACAAGCATTGCCTCGTGCCGACTTATCTCTAAGGCCAGAGAACGCTCATGGTTGAAATTGAAATTGACGGTAAAAAGGTAGAAGTCCCACCAGGCAGCATGGTGATGGACGCAGCCAACAAGCTTGGCACCTACATCCCGCATTTTTGCTATCACAAGAAATTGTCGATCGCTGCTAACTGCCGCATGTGCCTGGTAGAAGTCGAGAAGGCGCCGAAGCCTTTGCCGGCTTGCGCCACGCCGGTTTCGGCGGGCATGATCGTGCGCTCGAACAGCGACAAGGCGGTGCAGGCACAGAAGTCCGTGATGGAATTCCTGCTGATTAACCACCCGCTGGATTGCCCGATCTGCGACCAGGGCGGCGAATGCCAGTTGCAGGACCTGGCTGTCGGTTACGGCAAGTCGGGTTCGCGCTACGAAGAAGAAAAACGCGTTGTGCCGCCGAAAGACGCCGGCCCGCTGATCTCGATGCAAGAGATGACCCGCTGCATCCACTGCACCCGTTGCGTACGTTTCGGCCAGGAAGTTGCTGGCGTGATGGAACTGGGCATGCTGGGCCGCGGCGAGCACGCCGAAATCACCTCGTTCGTCGGCAAGACCGTCGACTCCGAAGTGTCGGGCAACATGATCGACCTGTGCCCGGTCGGCGCACTGACCTCCAAGCCTTTCCGCTACACCGCCCGTACCTGGGAACTGTCGCGCCGCAAGTCGGTCAGCCCGCACGATTCGCTCGGCACCAACCTGATCGTCCAGGTCAAGGGCGGCAAGGTCATGCGCGTCCTGCCGCTGGAAAACGAAGCGATCAACGAATGCTGGATTTCGGACAAGGACCGCTTCTCGTACGAAGCGCTGGACAACGCCGAACGCCTGACTTCGCCAATGATCAAGCAGGGCGGCCAGTGGGCCGAGACCGACTGGCAGACCGCGCTCGAGTACGTGGCCCACGGTCTGCGTAACATCAAGCACGAGCATGGCGCCGACGCTATCGCCGCTGTCGCGACCCCGCATTCGACCGTCGAAGAACTGACCCTGCTGGCCAAGGCCATGCGCGGCATCGGTTCGGAGAACATCGAGTTCCGCCTGCGCCAGACCGACTTCGCCAACGACGGCGCCGTCACCCCATGGCTGGGCATGCCGATCGCCGACCTGTCGACCGTATCGCGCGCCTTCGTCATCGGCTCGTTCCTGCGCAAGGATCACCCGCTGGTCGCCACGCGCCTGCGCGCTGCCGTCAAGAGCGGCGGCAAGCTCTCGATCCTGCACGCGTCGGACGACGACCTGCTGATCCCGACCAGCTCGAAGATGATCGCCGCACCGTCCGACTGGCTCGCAGCCCTGTCGGAAGTGGTCAGCGCTATCGCCGGCGCCAAAGGTATCTCGGCGCCAAGCGGTTTCGAAAACGTACAAGCATCCGACGCAGCCAAGGCCATCGCCGCCAGCCTGTCGCAAACCAGTGCAGACCTGCCGGGCGCCATCCTGCTCGGCAACTCGGTCAGCCAGCATCCACAGGCATCGCAGCTTCACGCAGCGGCGCAGTGGATCGCTGAACAGACCGGCG
>DASWSX010000144.1:0-8978 GCA_036402435.1 Telluria sp.
TGCTCGAACACCTCCAGCCCGCATTCGACCATCGCCAGCGACACCACCGGCTGGGTGCCGCACAGCGCGCGGCCGATGCCTTCGCTGGGCGCGAAATCGGGCGCCATCGCGAACGGGGCGGCGTGGCCCCACCAGCCTGACAGCGGCTGGGTGAAGCGGGCCTGGTGGCGCTCGGGCACCCAGATGAAGGCCGGGGAGCCCGGGCCGCCGTTAAGGTACTTGTAAGTGCAGCCGACCGCGAAATCGGCGCCGGCGTCATTCAGGCCGACCGGGACCGCGCCGGCCGAGTGGGCCAGGTCCCAGACCGTGACGGCGCCCATGGCGTGCGCGTGGGCGGTGAGGGCGGCCATGTCGTGCTGGTAGCCGGTGCGGTAGTTGACGTGGGTGAGCATCAGCACGGCGCAGTCGGCGTCGACCGCGGCGGGCAGCTCCTCGACCGAGTCGACCAGGCGCACGGTGTAGCCGCGGGCAAGCCAGCTGGCCAGCCCCTGCGCCATATATATGTCAGTCGGGAAGTTGCTGCGCTCGGTGACGATCACGCGGCGCGCGGCGTTCGGGCCGCCGGCCTGCAGGTGCACCGCGGCGGCCAGCGCCTTGAACAGGTTGAGCGAGGTGCTGTCGGTGACGACCACTTCGCCGGGCAAGGCGCCGATCAGCGGGGCGAGCCGGTCGCCAAGGCGGCGCGGCATGTCGAACCAGCCGGCCGTGTTCCAGCTGCGGATCAGGTCGTGGCCCCATTCGCGCGCGATCACGTCCTGCGCGCGCGCCAGCGACGCCTTCGGGCGGGCGCCGAGCGAGTTGCCATCTAAATAGATCACGCCTGCCGGCAGGTCGAACTGGCCGCGCAGCGGGGCGAGGGCGTCCTGGGCGTCGCGGGCGACGCATTCTTGCTTGGTGGTCATGTACTGCCTTGTTCAAATGCAAAGTGCTGGGAGTGTACCAAGAAACCGCCACCTTTCGCCATGCAAAATGATACTATTTTTACAACACTGGCTGCATTTGTGTATCGGGTTTCGGTCCTGAATGTAATTAAATGAAAAAAAGATGCGCCTGGCCCTCAAGTTTGGCCAAACTCAGCCGTAACCGGTTCAGACAAGGGGAAGTCCGCAGGGCTTTTGAAGAAATTTCAAAAATATTTGCGTCCCACCCTAAAGTTCCTGCACCGGATGACGTTATAGGTTCAGACACGGGGAAATGAAAGTTTTTTGCGAAATCGCGAAAAAAGTTCAAATTGACCCTAAAGTTTTCAAAACCGTTGACGTAAACGGTACAAGACGACGAAAAGACCGCGCCGCAAGGTGCCCCTTCCAGGCCGTCAAATACAGCTTCATTTCCGCCCCGCTTCATAGGGGCGCGACCACGATTCGAGGGCGTCTGTCAGACGAACACCTACGGATCGACTTCGCCATTCCCTGATCTTAAATACAGCGTCCCGCCTATTCCCGGTTTGTTGCCGTGAGTCCAGAATCTATCTCACTGGCAACACAAAACGAGCCAGCGTGAATTTAAGGAGATGGAAATGACGGCGAACGACATGATGGCGGAAATTCGTGATGCAAACCTGAGCTACCTGATGCTGGCACAGCAGATGATCCGCTCGGACAAGGTCACGGCTATTTTCCGCCTCGGCATCTCCGCTGAAATCGCCGACCTGATCGAAGCGATGAGCAACGCCCAGATCCTGAAGCTTGCCGGCGGCAACATGATGCTGGCCCGCTTCCGCTTCGACGACGGCGCCATCCTGTCGATGCTCACCAACTACAGCAAAGACCGCTCGCTGGCCCAGTCGCACGCCGCCATCCTGATGGCCGGCCAGCCAGCCGAAGAAATCGCTTAATTAAGCTAAGTTGTCGTCAGCTAAACGTCGGGGAGTAGAGTAAATGACCAAGAAAAGCGTTGTGTCCGAAGCCCAGGAAATCCAGCTTGCGATCGAACTGATCCAGCTTGGCGCCCGCCTCCAGCTGCTCGAAACCGAAGTATCGCTGTCGCGCGAGCGCCTGCTCAAGCTGTACAAGGAACTCAAGGGCATGTCGCCGCCAAAGGGCATGCTGCCATTCTCGGCGGACTGGTTCCTGACCTGGCAGCCGAACATCCACTCCTCGCTGTTCATCAATATCCACAAGTTCCTGGTCGACCACGCCGGCGCCACCGGTATCCACGCGGTGATGAAGGCCTACAAACTCTACCTCGAACAGATGCCGCCGGAGGCGGGTACCGAGCCGGTGCTGTCGCTGACCCGCGCCTGGACGCTGGCGCGCTTCTTCCAAAGCAAGATGCTGGCCGTGGCGCCATGCGACAAATGCCAGGGCAAGTTCGTCGTCAACTGCCTCGACCTGAACCACGGCTACCTGTGCGGCCTGTGCCATATGCCTTCGCGCGCCGGCAAGACCAAGAAGTCCCGTGAAGCCGAGGCGCTGCTGGCAGCGTGATCTTCCCCGCACCAACATTCCTGAAGGGCAGGGCATGAGCCTTGCCCTTTTGCGCATCTGGCGCACCCCCGCGCTGCAGGCGCTGCTGATCCAGCTTGGCGCCTTTGTGCCCACCCTGGGCTGCGTGTGGCTGCTGGCGCGCACCGGCATGCCGGTGTCCTACCTTGGCGCCGCGGCGATCCACGGCCTGCTGGCCGCCGCCTTCACCTGGTGGCGCGGCCTGGCGCGCTGGTGGTGCGCAATCCAGTTCATTTTTCCGCTGGCGGCCTACGCCACCCTGACGCTCGGCCTGCCTCCGCTGCTGTATTTCGGTGCTTTTGTGTTTTTGCTCACGCTGTACTGGTCGACCTTCCGCACCCAGGTGCCGTATTACCCGTCGGGAAAACGCGTCTGGGATGAGGTTGCTGCCTTGCTCCCGCCAGGGCGTCCCGTGTCGATGATCGACATTGGCAGCGGCCTGGGCGGGCTGGTGCTGGAACTGGCGCAGCGCCGCCCGGAGTCGCGCTTTACCGGCATCGAGCTGGCGCCGCTGCCGTGGCTGGCCAGCCGCCTGCGCACGCTGGCCGGCCCAGGCAACGCCCATTTCATCCGCGGCGACTACGAGCAGCTCGACTTTTCCCGCTTCGACCTGGTGTTCGCCTACCTGTCCCCGGCCGCGATGAGCGCGCTGTGGCGCAAGGCCAGTGCCGAGATGCGCCCTGGGACAGTGTTGGTCAGTTATGAATTCCTGATAACGGAAAAAACACCCGACCATATTATTAAGCCAACAGGGCGCGGGCCAAATGTTTTCGTATGGCACTTTTAAGAGACAATCGGGGCCTTTTTACTTGCTCCACGGCCATTCTCACGCTATTGTGATTCCGTACGTAAATAATTGAGTTGAATGCCGGCCGCGTCACGCTGAGCCGCACCATGCCTTCGCGCATTGCATCCTCCAGAACAAATTCCACCCGGGAGTACCTGTTTGTTAGTCATTATCGGATACGTCATTGTCGTCGCATCGGTGTTCGGCGGCTTCGCCTGGAGCGGTGGCCACCTGGCCTCGCTGTTCCAGCCGCTTGAGCTGTTGATGATCGGCGGCGCCGCGCTTGGCGCTTTCTTTGTCGGCAACAACGGCAAGGCGATCAAGGCGACGATGAAGGCGATGCCGACCGTATTCAAAGGGTCGCGCCACACCAAGGCACTCTACATGGAACTCATGTCGCTGCTGTTCGACGTGCTCTCCAAGGTGCGCAAGGAAGGCCTGATGTCGATCGAAGGCGACATCGAAAGCCCGGAAGAAAGCCCGCTGTTCTCGAAATACCCGGCCGTGCTGGCCGACCACCACATCATCGAATTCATGACCGACTACCTTCGCCTGATGGTTTCGGGAAACATGGACGCGTTCCAGATCGAGAACCTGATGGACAACGAGATCGAGACGCACCATCACGAAGGCGCGGTGCCGCACCACGTGATCGCAAAGATCGGCGATGGCCTGCCGGCGTTCGGTATTGTCGCAGCGGTCATGGGCGTGGTCCACACGATGGAATCGGTGGGTATCCCGCCGGCTGAGCTGGGCATCCTGATCGCCAAGGCGCTGGTCGGCACCTTCCTCGGTATTTTGCTGGCCTACGGTTTCGTCAGCCCGCTGGCAAGCCTGCTGGAGCAGAAGCTGGAAGAAGAAGCCAAGATGTTCCAGTGCGTCAAAGTCACGCTGCTGGCCAGCCTGAACGGCTACGCACCGGCGCTGGCGGTCGAATTCGGCCGCAAGGTGCTGTACTCGACCGAACGCCCGAGCTTTGCCGAGCTGGAAGACCACATCAAGAAGTCGAAGACCAAATAAGCGTCGACGACATGAACCGCCACACCTCAACCACGCGGAGCCTTTATGGCCGATGAAGGCCTGCGCCCGATTATCGTCAAGCGCATCAAGAAGACCGCGGGCGGCCATCATGGCGGCGCGTGGAAGATCGCCTACGCCGACTTCGTGACGGCGATGATGGCCTTCTTCCTCTTGATGTGGCTGCTGGGCTCGACCACCAAGGGCGACCTGAACGGCATCTCGGAGTTCTTCCAGACGCCGCTGAAGGTGGCGATGTCGGGCGGCTCGGGCAGCGGCGACAGCTCGTCGGTGATCCAGGGCGGCGGCGCCGACATGACGCGCCGCACCGGCCAGGTCAAGAAGGGCGAAACGATCCCGGAAAAGAAGACCTACGACCTGAAAGCGGCCAAGGCTGTGCTCGAGCGCGAGGAAGCCGTGCGCCTGCGCAAACTCAAGGGCAAGATCGAAGCTACCATCGAAGCCAATCCGTTGCTCAAGAAATACAAAAACCAGCTGCTGCTCGACATTACCAGCGAAGGCATGCGCATCCAGATCGTCGACGAGAAGCACCGCCCGATGTTCGAACTGGCCAAGGCCGAGCTGCAGCCGTACACGCGCGAGATCTTGCACGTGATCGCGATTGTGCTGAACGAAGTGCCGAACAAGGTGGGGCTCTCGGGCCACACCGACTCGACGCCGTACCTGAGCGACGCCGGCTACAGCAACTGGGAGCTGTCGGCCGACCGCGCCAACGCCTCGCGCCGCGAACTGGTGATGGGCGGCCTGTCCGACGACAAGATTCTGCGCGTGGTGGGACTGGCCTCGGCCGCGCACCTCGACAAGCTGGATCCGTTCAACCCGATCAACCGGCGCATCAGCATCATCGTCATGAACAAGAAAACCGAAGAAGCAGTCATGCGCGACAGCACCTCGATCGAGGTCGAGGGCGATGCAGGCACGCCGGCCGGCGCATCCGCGGCCGCACCCGCCGCTGCGGCCGCGAACTGACGGCCGGGACCGGGAACTGGAGAAGTCAATGCCAAGAAAAAGAATACTGGGATCGCACGTCAAGCGCCTGCTCTCGGGCGTGTCCGACCACGGCCGGCGCCACCTGACCGAGGTGGAAACCGACCTGCGCCAGACCGAAGTGCTGCTTGAGGAAGCGATCGAGAAGCTCACGAGCAGCTTCATGGCGATCCATACCGCGGTGGACAACCGCCAGGGCACCATCGACATGCTGCTGGCCGGCGGCACCCCGAGCGCCGAAGACAGCGAGCGCCTGGGCGCGATGTCGGGCGAGATCGGCGTGCACGTGAATGCCGCGATCACCAGCATGCAGTTCCAGGACATGACCAGCCAGCTGCTCGACCGCACCCTGAAGCGCGTCTCTGGCCTGCGCGACTTCCTCGACACGGTAGGCGCGCACGGCCAGCACATTTTGCCCGAGAGCGGCAGCGAAGAAATCGTCGACCTGCTCGGAAAAGTCAGCATGGCGCTGGCGATCCAGTCGCTCGAGCTGCGCAGCGCATTAAGAAAAGCAGTGAACCAGCAGCATCTGGAAAGCGGCGACATAGAGTTGTTCTAGGTCCCCTACGTTTAACCACCACAGGGCGCAAGCCTCGATTTTAAAAATAGCAGGAGCAAAAAGATGGCAAAAACAATTCTCGCAGTTGATGATTCCAGTTCGCTGCGCCAGATGGTCGCCTTCAGCCTGAAGGCCGCTGGCTACAACGTCGTTGAAGCGGTGGACGGCCAGGATGGCCTCGACAAGGCCAAGCTGCAGGCGGTGGACCTGGTGCTGACCGACCAGAACATGCCGCGCATGGACGGCCTGGCGCTGATCAAGCTGCTGCGCGAACTGCCGGAATACCAGAAGACCCCGATCCTGATGCTGACCACCGAGTCGTCCGACGAAATGAAGTCGAAGGGCCGCGCCGCCGGCGCCAATGGCTGGCTGGTGAAACCGTTCGACCCGCAACGCCTGATCGAAGTCGTTAAAAAAGTCATCGGCTGATAGCGGCTGGGAGCACGAGCAATGATGCATCGCGAAATTCTTAGGGTTCGATCATGACCATCGATATAAGCCAGTTTTTCCAGGTCTTTTTCGATGAGGCCGAAGAACTGCTGGCTGAAATGGAACGCCTGCTGCTGGCCGTCGACATCGACGCCCCCGACGCCGAGGACCTGAATGCGGTATTCCGCACGGCCCACTCGGTCAAGGGCGGCGCGTCGACGTTCGGCCTGAACGACATGACCGAAGTGACGCACATCCTCGAGTCGCTGCTGGACCGCATCCGCAAGGGCGAAATGCCGCTGACGGCGGAGCACGTGGACGCCTTTTTGGCGGCCAAGGACATCCTCAAGATGCAGCTGGACGGCCACCGCAACGGCGCGCCGGTCGACCAGGACGCGGTTGCCAACGTGCGCATGATGCTGCAGGAGCTGTCGCAGGATGCGGTGTGCGCGGCGGTGCAAAGCGGCGCCTCGTTCGCGCTGCCTGGCGCGCAGAAAGCCGCGGTAGGGGAGGGCGCGCGCCGCTTCCGCATCGAGCTGCCGAAAGTCGAGCAGCGCGACGTCAACGCGCTGGTCGACGAAGTGGGCCTGATGGGCCGCGTGTCGGTCGCGCCGATTGCCGGCGGCTGCTCGGCCATCACCGTCACCACGCACGAAAGCCTGGACGACATCATCGCCATCTGCTCGTTCGTGCTGGACCCGGACGACCTGAAGATTTTTGAAGCGCCGGCGCTTACGCCGGAGCAGCGCGCGATCGAAGACGCCGCGCGCGCCAAGGTGGAGCGGGAGCAGGGCTATGGCTTCTTCGACCACGACGACAATACCGAGACGGCAGGCCCCGAGCTGAGCGACGACGAGCGCGGCTACGGCTTCTTCCAGCCGATCGAGCAGATTCGCGCTGCCGCCAGCGCCGCTGCCTCGAGCAATGCGGCCAAGGCCGCGCAAGTGGCGCTTGACGCGGCCGACCCTGACGCGGCAGCCGAGAAGAAAGCATTCAAGAAGGACGACAAGGCTGTGGCGCACGGCGCCGAATCGTCGTCGATCCGCGTATCGATCGAGAAGGTCGACCAGCTGATCAACCTGATCGGCGAACTGGTGATCACCCAGGCCATGATCGAGCAGCGCAGCGATTCGCTCGACCCGATGGTGCATGAACGCCTGCTCAACAGCGTCAGCCAGCTGACCCGCAACACGCGCGACCTGCAGGAAGCGGTGATGTCGATCCGGATGATGCCGATGGACTTCGTGTTCTCGCGCTTCCCGCGCATGGTGCGCGACCTGGCCGGCAAGCTTGGCAAGAAGGTCGACTTCATCACCAACGGCGCCGCGACGGAACTGGACAAGGGCCTGATCGAGCGTATCGTCGACCCGCTGACCCACCTGGTGAGGAACAGCATCGACCATGGCATCGAGATGCCGGAGGTGCGGCGCGCGGCCGGCAAGACCGACACCGGGCGCCTGTTCCTGTCGGCGGCCCACCAGGGCGGCAATATCATGATTGAAGTGGCCGACGACGGCGGCGGGCTGAATCGCGAGCGCATCCTGGCCAAGGCGGCCGAGAACGGCATCGCGGTGTCGGAGGCGATGAGCGACGCCGACGTCTGGCAGCTGATCTTCGCGCCGGGCTTTTCGACCGCGGAGGAAGTCACCGACGTGTCGGGCCGCGGCGTCGGGATGGATGTCGTCAAGCGCAATATCACCGCGATGGGCGGCTCCATCGAAATCCGTTCGGCCAAGGGCTTCGGCACCACCATCGCCATTTCGCTGCCGCTGACGCTGGCCATCTTGGACGGCATGTCGATCCGCTGCGGCGAGGAAGTCTACATCCTGCCGCTCGGCTTCGTGGTCGAATCGCTGCAGCCGACGCCGGACGACATCAAGGAAATCGCCGGGCGCGGGCGCGTGATCAAGGTGCGCGGCGAGTACCTGCCGTTGATCCCGCTGCACCAGATGTTCGACATCGCGCCGCGCTTTACCGATCCGTGCGAGGGCATCGTGGTGATCCTCGAGTCGGACGGGCGCAAGGCGGCGCTGTTCGTGGACGACCTGGTCGGCCAGCAGCAGGTCGTGGTCAAGAACCTCGAATCGAATTACCGCAAGGTGACCGGCATCTCCGGCGCCACCATCCTCGGCGACGGCGGCGTATCGCTGATCCTCGATGTGTCGGCGCTTATCCGTTCGTCGCGCCAGCTGGCCGACGACGCCATTTTCTCTTAATTTTTTTGCGATTACATAGATAGGAACTGACCATGTCCATCAACCAGAACATCACTAAAGCGATCGACGCCAAGGACGGCGCAGGCAACGAATTCCTGGCCTTCACCCTCGGCTCGGAAGAGTACGGCATCGATATCCTGAAGGTCCAGGAGATCCGCGGCTACGAAGCGGTCACCCGCATCGCCAACGCGCCTGAATTCATCAAGGGCGTCATCAACCTGCGCGGCATCATCATCCCCGTGGTCGACATGCGCATCAAGTTCAACCTCGGCACCCTGGTGTACGACCAGTTCACCGTCGTGATCATCCTGAACATCGCCGGGCGCATCATGGGCATGGTGGTCGACAGCGTCTCCGACGTGACCACGCTGACTCCGGACCAGGTCAAGCCGGCCCCGGAAATGGGCAGCGCGTTCAACTCGGACTACATGATCGGCCTGGGCACGATCGACGAGCGCATGCTGATCCTGGTCGACATCGACAAGCTGATGTCGTCCAACGAGATGGGCCTGATC
>DASWSX010000145.1:0-9742 GCA_036402435.1 Telluria sp.
GCCGTTTTCGCCGGAGCGCAAGCTGCACGCCGCGATCAAGTCGCAGGCGATGGCGCGCGGACTGATGGTGTACCCGATGGGAGGAACGATCGATGGTCAAAACGGCGACCATGTCCTCCTTGCACCGCCGTTTATTGCGACCGATGCGGATCTGGCGGAGATTGTTTCGCGCCTGGCCGAGTCAGTGGATGCGGCGCTGGAGGCAAGATAGGCACGTGTCCGAATCTCTTCACAACATCTCCATGAAAGGGCAATCGACCATGAACTTCCTGAAAAGACTATTCGGCAGCTCGGGTAACGCGCAAGTGGAGCTCGACGAGCCGCTGCCGGATCTCTGGAAAGCACTACAACGTGACCCGAACCATGAACAGGCCGTTAACTGCTACGCATCGGCGTACCGGCAACGTAGCGAAGCAGATGGAATTGCGGCGCTTTCGCGAGTGGCCGCAGTTCCAGGATCGTGGCGCGCCCAGCTCTGGCTCGGCCAGCACGCCATGCATTCGGAGCAGCCGGAGCGCGCCCTGGAGCTGTTCAGGGAGTCCGTCGCGAATGCGAACCGGCCGGTGCCCATGGATGCACTGGCCGATATCAGCGCGGTCTTGGGCAGCGCTGGATATTTCAGGGAGATCGAGGAGATCGTCGAGCCAGCGTTTGAACCCAAAGTGCACGGTGTTCATGTTGGCAGCAATCTTATTCGCGCCCATGTCGAGCTGGGCGAGTTCGTAAAAGCGAGAAAAATCCTGGATCAACTCTACGCTGTACGGCGACCAGAGGCTGAACCGCAGCTCCAGTATTGGACTCAAGCGCTGGCGAGCGCCGAGGCCGAGTAGCCGGGTCAATAAGACAGCCGGCCGACTATCGTAGGGCGGATAAGGCCGGCGGCCGCATCCGCCGTACGCCTCACGGCTTTGCGAACGCCACAACCTCTTGCTGCTGTTCGCCCAAACCTGGAATCCCAAGCCGGATCTTGTCGCCGCGCTTGAGGAAGCGCTGCGGCTTGCGTGCCATCCCCACGCCTGGCGGCGTTCCGGTCGCGATCAGGTCGCCCGGCTCCAGCGTCATGTAGCGCGACACGTAGCTGACCAGCTGCGCGACCGTGAAGATCATCGTCCCGGTATTCCCGGTCTGCATGCGCTTGCCGTTCACTTCCAGGTACAGGTCGAGGTCCTGCTCGTCGAAGATCTCGTCGCGCGTGACCAGCCACGGCCCGACAGGGCCAAACGTATCGCAGCCCTTGCCCTTGTCCCACTGAGGGCCCGCTTCGAACTGGTAGGCGCGCTCGGACACGTCATTCACCACGCAATAACCCGCCACGTAGTTGAGCGCATCCGCCTCGCTGACGTACTGCGCGCGCGTGCCGATCACCACGCCCAGTTCAACTTCCCAGTCGGTCTTCTTCGACCCCTGCGGCAGCATGATCGGATCGTCCGCGCCCGACAGGCAGCTGGTCGCCTTCATGAACACGATCGGCTCCTTCGGCTCGGGCAGGCCGGCTTCGGCCGCATGGTCGGCGTAGTTAAGGCCGATGCCGATGTATTTGCCGATGCCGCGCACCGGTACGCCAAAGCGCGGGTTACCGCGCACCACCGGCAGCGTCTTGTAATCGACCTTGGCCAGCTTGCGCAGCGCCTTGTCGGACAGGATCGAGGCGTCGATGTCGTCGACGAGCGAGGACAGGTCGCGCAGGCGGCCTTCTTCATCGAGCATGCCAGGCTTCTCTTTGCCCGGGCGGCCGTAACGCACTAATTTCATTTGTTGTTACCTACTTTTTTTGATCGCTGAGTTCACTCGGTGTCATCACGTTGTCGCCGAGTACGTCCTGCACGTACAGCATCGACACCAGCACGGCGAGCACCGCGGTAAGCGGCGTCGCCAGCGCCACGCCGGCCAGGCCGAACAGCGCGCCAAGCAGCACCTGCATGGTGATGGTCAGCGCCGGCGGCAGCGCCACCGTCTTCTTCTCGACGAGCGGCTGCAGCAGGTAGCCTTCGGCCAGCTGGATGAATACGAACAGGCCGACAGTGTACAACGCCAGCTGCGGGCTGATGGTCAGCGCGATCAGCACGCCCGGCACCCCGGCCATCAGAGGGCCGAGATAAGGAATAAAGTCGAGCAGGCCTGCGATGATGCCGAGGATGAGCGCGAGCGGGACACCAAGCAGCGTCAGGCCGATGGCGGTCGCCGCGCCAACCAGCAGCATCGAACACATTTTCCCGAACAGCCACTTCGACAAGGTCAGCCCGATCTCGTCGAGCACCTCGCGCGCGCGGGCGCGCTTGTCCTTCGGGACCAGCGTGACGATGCCATTGATGTAGATGAACGGCTGCGCGGCAAAGTAGATCCCGACAAACGTGATGATCAGGACGTTGCCAAGCGCGCCGAACACGCCCGAGAAGAACAGGCCCGCGCGCGGCAGCATGTCACCCAGGGTGCTGCGCATCTGCTCCGCCGACGGCATCCCGCCCAGTATGCTCTCGAGGAAGTCATAGCGCTTCAACGATTGCTGCAGCTGTTCGATCGACTTGGGTACCATCGCGGCCATCCGGTCGGCCTGCTCGGAGATCGCCGGCGCCATCAGCCACCCGCCGCCGCCAATGACAACCAGCAGGAGGAGGACGACGATACCGAGCGCAATCTGGCGCGGTATCGGCAGGTTGCTGGCGAGGCGCCGGCTGGCGTCGTACAGCAGGATCGCGAACAGGATGCACGCGAAGATCAGCAGCAGCGCATCGGCCGCAAACCAGAGCGCCGCCAGCACAAGGATGAACACCAGCCCGAGGCCGTCGACGAGCGCGACCCGGTGCAGGAACTTGCGTTCGCTGGCCTCGCGCTGGTTTTCCTCTTTCGTGGCCGGAGCGCGGCTGTCTTGATCGTTCATGTTTTATCGCAGGGTTAACAAATAGGCGGTCATGTCGCGCGCATCCCTTTCGGTCACGCCGAGTACCGGCATGGGGGTGTGCGGGTCGATTCCTTTCGGGTCGCGGATCCAGCGCACCAGGTTGTCGCGCGTGTTCGGCAGCGTGCCGGCGATGTACTTGCGCGCGGCGAGGTCCTCAAGCGAGCGTCCGACATAAACGCGCGGCCCGGTCACGCCCGGGATGATGTGGCACGACTGGCAGGCGTACTGCGCCAGCGCGATTCGTCCGCGCGCGACGTCGGGCTGCCGCGGCGGCGCGCTGGCCTGCGCAATCGCCGGCGCTGCCGCTCGGGACGTGATCTCGCGGTAGGCCGCCGGCGTCAGCGTCGGCAAGTGCTGCATGAACGCGACCACGGCCCAAAGGTCATCGTCGGACAGGTGGAATTCCCAAGCTGGCATGCCGCTCATCTTGATGCCGTGGCGCGTGATCCAGTAAAGCTCGGCCGGCGTCCAGCGCCGCGCGGCGTCGACCAGCGGGCCGGGCACCGGCTGCATCGCCTGGCCATGGTCGGACTGGGCGAAGCCCGGCGCGCCGTGGCACTGTGCGCATTTGCCGTGATAGACCGCCGCGCCGGCGCTGATGCGCTGGGTACTGGTCAGCGCCGCCGGCACAGCGATGTCGCGCGACCGGTACTCGACCGATTCGCGCATGCCCTGCTCCAGCACGTCGTGCACCGGCTGCGTGTGCAGCGCGGTGGCGCCGATGTTGTACCAGCCAGCCTTGAACACCACGAATCCCGCCGCAGCGCCCAATACAGCAGCCCCGATCAGCGTCGCGGCGGCGGTCTTGAGTATGAGTCGGGTGCGGTTCGAAGGCATAAGCAGGGCGGGCGATCGGCTGTTCTATTGAAAAAATGCCATTATTGTTTTCTTGTATTATATATATCAATCAGCCTTTCGCAGGATCCAACCGTGCGCGTGTTACCGATGTCGATCGCAAGGCCCGCCCTTGCCGCCGTATGCATTCTCGTCCTGGCCGCGTGCGGTAAAAAGGATGCCGCCCCGCGCGTGGCCGGCGGCGACGCCGTCGTCGGTAAGAAGCTGGTGGAGCAGTACCAGTGCGGCTCATGCCATGCGATCCCGGAAGTGCCCGCCGCGCGCGGCACCACCGGGCCAGCGCTCGAAGGCTTTGGCCGGCGCAGCTATATCGCCGGGCGCTTTCCGAACAACGCGGACGCCCTCACCGGCTGGCTGGCCAACCCTCCCGCGATGAAACCAGGCACCCTGATGCCCGACCTGGGCGTATCGGCCGACGACGCGCGCCATATGGCCGCTTTCCTGTACACGCTCCGATGAAGGGGCAGCTGCAATCCGTACTCCATCCGGCCGGGCCTGACGCCGAGATCATTAGCCAGTTCGCGTGGGTGATGTTCGGTGCCGGCACACTGATCTTTATCGGCGTGATGGTGCTGCTGGCGGTCGCGGTCAAGCGCGCGCCGCGCCAGGTGCGCCCGCTGCGCTGGATCGCCGGCGCCGGCATCGCCTTCCCGGTGGTAGTGCTGACCGCGCTGCTCGGATGGAGCACGTGGCGCAGCGCACAGATGACGCCGCAGTCGTCGAAAGCGGCGCTGGTAATCTCGGTCACGGCCAAGATGTGGTGGTGGGAGGTGCGCTACCACGACCGCGCCACCGGCCGCGAGATCATCTCCGCCAATGAAATCCGCATCCCGGCCGGCCGTCCGGTCTACGTCGCGCTGACCGCCACGGACGTCATCCACAGCCTGTGGGTGCCGGCGCTGGCCGGCAAGCGCGACATGGTGCCGGGCCGGATGACCGGACTGACCCTGATGGCCGACAAGCCCGGCGTCTACCGTGGCCAATGCGCAGAATATTGCGGCACGCAGCATGCGCGCATGGCGCTGCACGTCGTCGCCGAGACCCCTGCGGCCTTCGAAACCTGGCTGGCGCGCGAACGGCAGGACGCCGCCGCGCCCACGAACGCCGTGCTTGAACGCGGCCGCCAGGCCTTCATCGGCCAGCGCTGCGTGGCCTGCCACACCGTTCGCGGCCTGCCAGGCGGATCGCGCCTCGGCCCGGACCTGACTCACGTCGGCAGCCGGCTGCACATCGCCGCCGGCACCCTGCGCAACCACCGCGGCACGCTGGCCGGCTGGATCGCCGATCCGCAATCCATCAAGCCTGGCGCGCGCATGCCTGCCGCCAGCGACATCGACGGCGAGACGCTCAGCGCGCTGGCCGCTTACCTCGAGCACCTGAAATGACAAGTACCGACTACCAGCCCCTGCCCAGTTCCCTGCCGCGACCGGAGGGCGAGCTGGAACGCCTGGAGGCGGTGTGGAAGACACCCACCGGGTGGCGCTTCTTCTCGAGCGTTAACAACACCAACATCGGCTTGCTGTATATCGGGACCGCGATGCTGTTCTTCCTGCTGGCCGGCGTGCTCGGATTGATGATGCGCGCCCAGCTGGCGGTGCCGGACAACACGCTGCTTAGCGCCGGCACCTACAACCAGGTGTTCACCATGCACGGCACAGTGATGATGTTCCTGTTTGCGATTCCGGTCGTCGAGGCGCTCGCCGTCTACCTGCTGCCCAATATGCTCGGCGCGCGCGACCTGCCGTTCCCGCGCCTGTCCGCCTACGCGTTCTGGGCCTATGCGATCGGCGGGCTGGCGTTCTTCTGCACGCTGTTCGTCGGGCTGGCCCCGGACGGCGGCTGGTTCATGTACCCGCCGCTGACCGGCGTCGAATATTCTCCGGGCCTGAACGCCGACTTCTGGCTGCTGGGGATTGGCTTCATCGAGATCTCCGCCATCGCCGGCGCGATTGAACTCATCGTGGGCATCCTGTTCACGCGCGCGCCGGGGATGACGCTGTCGCGCATGCCGGTGTACGCATGGGCGATGCTGGTGGTGGCCGTGATGATCGTGTTCGCCTTCCCGGCGATCATCGCCGGCACGGCGCTGCTGGAGATGGAGCGCGCCTTCGACTGGCCGTTCTTCATCGCCGACCGCGGCGGCGACCCGATCCTGTGGCAGCACCTGTTCTGGTTCTTCGGGCACCCCGAGGTCTACATCATCTTCCTGCCCGCCGCCGGCATGGTATCGACCATGATCCCGACCATCGCCGGCAGCCCGCTGGTCGGGCGCCGCTCGATCATCGTGGCGCTGGTGGCGGTCGGCTTCTTCAGCTTCGCGCTGTGGGCCCACCATATGTTCACCGCGGGGCTTGGCGTGATGGAGATGAGCTTCGTGTCGGCAGCCAGCATGGCCGTCGCGGTGCCGACCGCGATCCAGGTGTTCGCATGGATCGCCACCCTGTGGCGCGGCAAGGTGCGGATCAACGCGCCGACGCTGTTCCTGCTCGGCTTCATGTTCATCTTCGTGCTGGGCGGGCTGACCGGGGTGATGGTCGCGGTGCTGCCGTTCGACTGGCAGGTGCACGACACCTACTTCATCGTCGCGCACCTGCACTACGTCCTGATCGGCGGCATGGTGTTCCCGCTGTTCGCGGGCCTGTACTACTGGCTCCCCCTCATCAACGGCAACCAGCTGTCCGAACGCGTGTCGCGCTGGGTATTCTGGATGATGTTCGGCGGCTTTAACATCGCGTTCTTCACGATGCACATCACCGGCCTGTTGGGCATGCCGCGCCGCGTCTACACCTACGACGCGAACCTCGGCTGGAACATGCTGAACATGGTGTCGACCGTGGGCGCCTTTATCCTGGCCGGCGGCGTGCTGCTGTTCCTCGTCGACCTGGCGCGCACGCTGCGCAAGCCGGGCAAGGAAGTGGGTAATCCATGGAATGCGGCGACGCTCGAGTGGCTGCCGTCCGAGGACTACGGCAACCGCAGCATCCCGAAAATTACTTCCGACGATCCGCTGTGGGAGCAGCCGTCGCTGGCGCACGAGGTCGAGTCGGCCCAGCACTACCTGCCGTTCACCGCCACCGGAAGCCGCGAGACCATCGCCACCAGCCCGGTCGCGGCCGAACCGCGCTACCTGATGATCCTGCCCGGCGACAGCTGGTGGCCGCTGATCGCCGCCGCCGGCACCGCCGGCTTCTTCCTGCTGTTGACGATCAAGATGATCGTGGTGGCGTGGGCTTGCGGTATCGCTGCCGTCGGCGCAACCATCGTGTGGCTGTGGCAGCTCGACCGCCAGCCGCCGATGGCGACCGCCAGGGTGTCCGACACGCTGGTCCTGCCCGTTGGCGCGACCGGCACCGCGTCGCAGTCGTGGTGGGGAACGATGATCATGCTGGTGGTCGATGCGACCATTTTCGCGTCGTTCGTATTTGCCTACATCCATATCTCGATGCGGCTGAACGTCTGCCCGCCGCCCGGCGCGGCGCTGCCCGATCCCCTGTGGCCGCTGCTGTCATGCGGCTTGCTGGTGGCCGGTTCGGCGTTGATCGCGCTGTCCAAGCGTTTCATCGGCAGCTGGCCGATGCCGCTGCTGGTGCTTGCGGCACTGGGCTGCGTGTGCGCGGCGTTCGGGTTCGACCTGAACGGCTACGGGCTGGCCGGCCTCGATCCGAAGGCCCACGCATGGAGCGCCGCAATCGCCGCCATCGTCTCGTACCAGGGGCTGCATGTGGTGGTACTCGCATTTGCGGGGCTGTTCCTTGCCGCGCGCGGCTGGTGCGGTTACGTGAGCCAGTCGAGCCGCGCAACCATCGACAACGTCGCGCTGATCTGGCATTACACCACGCTGCAGGGAATCGCCGCCGCCGCCGCGGTTCACTTCGTGCCGATGGTGATGGGATGAGCATGCGCGACCGCTTCTTCGTGCGCGCGCTGCATGGTGCGCTGCCGTTGATCGTGTGGGCGGCCCACTTCTTTGCCCTCTACATACTGGCGGCGGCGCAGTGCAGCCCTGCGGCGATCACGCGCGACGCACCAAGCGTATGGCTGCTGGCGCTGATATCGGCCGCGGCGCTTGGGCTGTGCGGTTTCGTGACCTGGCGGGCGTGGTGCGTCGTGCGCGCAGCCGGTGGCGATCCGGCATTGCACGACTGGGCGGCGTTGGGTTCAGGCGTTCTCGCCCTGGCAGGCATCGTGTGGAGCAGCATGCCGCTGCTGATGATGGATAGCTGCGCCTGAGCGCTTTTCCAGCACGAACGACACCAGGCCAGGCAGCTGAAGCAGCACCAGCACACCAAACGCGACGCGGTAAGCAGCCGCCGGATAATGACCCAGGTGGTTCGGTTCCCACAGCCCGATCAGCAGCCCGAAACCTGCCTGCACCACAAACGCGCCGACGAAGATCAGCAGGTTCAGGCAGGTGGAGGCGCGTCCCGTCAGGCCCTTGGGCATGCTCTGCGCGACGATCGCGTATTCCATGCCAGTGATCGTTCCCACCAGCGTGAACAGCACCGAGAGCAGCTGGAAGCTTGGCTTCCAGTTGCACACGATCGCAACCTGCACTGCCACGAACAGCGCGATGCCGACCGCGGCCAGGTCCATCGGCTTGACCCCGCGTTTGGCCGCCCATTCGGTCAGCATCCCAACGCCGATGGCGCCGAAAATGACGGCCGCCATCGACAGGTACAGCAGGTAGACCACGGCCGAATCGGGAAAGCGCGCCACGTCGGCCAGCCAGCGGCCGATCCACAGTCCCTGGATGCCGAAGAAGACCGCGTGAGGAATCAGTATCAGCGAAATCGTTTTGCGGAATGCCGCGTCGCGGTAGACAGCAGCGAGCGATTCCATGACGGGAATTTGCGCCTTGGCTTTGGCTGGCTGCGCCATGCGCGGCGTAGCGGACCAGATCAGGAAGCCGGTGCAGGCCAGCAGGATTGCCAGGATGATGAACAGCCCGCGCCAGTCGGTGTGCTGCAGCGCCATCCGGACCGGCGTGGTGGCCGAGGCGGCGCCAAGGCCGCCGACGGCGATCAGGAAGCCCTGCACCGACGGCAGCCGCGCCGGATCGATCCATGTTGAGATGGCCTTGAGCGCCGACATGAAGCAGCCGCCAAGTCCAAAGCCGATCACTGTGCGGGCCAGCATCAGCTCGAAAAAGCTGTCGCCCCGCGCGAACATCAACGCGCCGGCGGCGGCCACCATCAGCAGCACCAGCTGCACCTTGCGCGGACCGTATTTGTCGAGCGCGATCCCGACCGGCAGCTGCACCAGCGCGAACGATACGAAGAACGCGCTGGTGAGCAGGCCGAGCTGGCCAGGATCGAGGGCGAGCGACGCGACCAGGTCGGGCGCCAGCACCGCATTCACGGTGCGCAGCAGCGCCGACAGGTAGTGCCCGAGCGCGAACGGCAGGAACACGTAGAAGAATACTTGCGTGCCGTTCAGGCGCAGTGCTGGCTGGTCGGCGCCCATGGCAGCAAGCCTCGCGTCAGGCCGTGTGCGCGCTGTCGCAGCTCTTGCCGGGTGCCCGGTGGGCCACCGAGATCGGGATCACCTTGGCCGGCAGTGCGCGGTGGCTGTCGTCTTCTTCGGATTCGAAGAAGAACTTCGGCTTGCCGAAGGCCGGCACCAGGTGGTCGAGCCAGGTGGCGTGCGGGTCGAACCTGGCGAAGAACGGCTTCCTGACCCAGTCCGGATTGCGGGCCTGCAGGAACTGCAGCGCGAACAGCTTCTCGCCGTTGATGTTGACCACGCCGTCGATCACGACCTTGCCTGGGAAGGCGCTCATCGACGGCCCGCGCACGGTGCGCGACAGGCCCGAGACCATCTGGTACGCGGCCTGGAAAATCTCGTGCGCGCGCGCCAGCGGCAGCGAGAAGTATTCGCTCGGGCCGGTGTCGCGCTCGACGAACATGTAGTACGGGATGGCGCCGAGGCGCACGCCGGTGGTCCACAGCTCGGCCCAGCTTTTCGGGTCTTCGTTGATATGGCGGATCA
>DASWSX010000146.1:0-6436 GCA_036402435.1 Telluria sp.
AAGCAACTGGGCGCAGGGCGGCATCGCTGCCGTGCTCGATTCCGGCGACAGCCACCAGAAGCACATCGAAGACACCCTGGTCGCCGGCGCCGGCCTGTGCGACGAAGCGGCCACGCGCTACATCGTGGAACACGGCCGCGAGGCGATTGAATGGCTGATCGCCCAGGGCGTGCCGTTCACGCGCGACCCGACCGCCGAACTGGGATTCCACCTGACCCGCGAGGGCGGCCACAGCGAACGGCGCATCATCCACGCGGCCGACGCCACCGGCCACGCGGTGCAGGTCACGCTGGAACAGAAAGTGCGCGCACATCCGAACATCAGCCTGTTCGAACAGCACTTCGCGATCGACGTCATCACTTCGGACAAGCTGCCGCCGCAAAGCGCGCCGGCCTCGAGCCAACCGCGCTGCCACGGCCTGTACGTGCAGGACGAGAAGACCGGGCGCGTGCTGACCGTGGAAGCCGAACACACGGTGCTGGCCACCGGGGGCGCCGGCAAGGTCTACCTGTACACCACCAATCCCGATACTGCGACCGGCGACGGCATCGCGATGGCGTGGCGCGCGGGCTGCCGCGTATCGAACATGGAGTTCATCCAGTTCCATCCGACCTGCCTGTACCACCCGTTCGCCAAGTCGTTCCTGATCACCGAAGCGATCCGCGGCGAAGGCGGACGCCTGCTGCTGCCGCCCGAAGCCGGCGCCGCGGCGGGAACGCGCTTCATGCCGATGCACGACACGCGCGGCGAGCTGGCCCCGCGCGACGTGGTGGCGCGCGCCATCGACTTCGAGATGAAAAAGCGCGGCCTCGATTACGTCAACCTCGACATCAGCCACCTGCCCGCGCCGTTCCTGATCGAGCACTTCCCGACCATTTACGCGCGCTGCCTCGAGCTGGGCATCGACATCACGAAGGAACCGATTCCCGTGGTGCCTGCGGTGCACTTCACGTGCGGGGGCATCGTCACCGACCTGGCCGGGCGCACCGACATCCCGGGCCTGTACGCGGTCGGCGAAACCGCCTGCACCGGCCTGCATGGCGCCAACCGCCTGGCCAGCAACTCGCTGCTCGAATGCCTGGTCATCGGCCGCTCATGCGCGATGGAGATCGCGGCGCAAGAGCAGTTCGAGACGCCATCGCTGCCGGCATGGGACGAAAGCCGCGTCACCAACGCCGACGAGGAAGTGGTCATCGCCCACAACTGGGACGAGCTGCGCCGCTTCATGTGGAACTACGTCGGCATCGTTCGCACCACCAAGCGCCTCGAACGGGCGCAGCACCGCATCGCGCTGCTGAAGGAAGAGATCGACGAGTACTACCGCAACTTCCGCATCACGCCCGACCTGCTCGAATTGCGCAACCTGGTCGACGTGGCCTCGCTGATCGTCAACAGTGCGCTGTCGCGGCGCGAGAGCCGCGGCCTGCACTTCAGCCGCGACTACCCGGACACGCTGCCGAAGGCGCTCCCGAGCGTCCTGACGCCGCCGCGGCGATAGGCATGCGGGGCCAGTTCACCGGCCAGGGCAGATGAACCATAAACTGACACCCTCCACGGCGGCGCTGCTGACGATCCCGCCGCTGCTCTGGGCCGGCAACGCCATCGTCGGGCGCATGGTGCGCGACGCGGTGCCGCCGATGACGCTCAACCTGCTGCGCTGGACCATCGCGCTGGCGATCCTGCTTCCGCTCGGCCGCCTCGCGCTGCGCGAAGGATCCGGCCTGCTGGCCAACTGGCGCCGCTTTGCGCTGCTCGGCCTGATGGGCATCGGCCTGTACAACTCGTTCCAGTATCTCGCGCTGCAGACGTCGACCCCGATCAACGTCACGCTGGTCGCATCCGGCATGCCGGTGTGGATGCTGCTGGTCGGCTCGCTGTTCTTCGGCGTCAAGGCCAGGCCGCGCCCGCTGGCCGGCGCCTTGCTGTCGATCGCCGGCGTGCTGATCGTGCTCTCGCGCGGTGACTGGAACCAGCTGCTCGCGCTACGCCTGGTGATGGGCGACCTGTACATGATCCTGGCCACCATCGCCTGGTCGTTCTACAGCTGGTTGCTGATGCAGCCTAAGGACCCGCCCGCGATCCGCGCCGACTGGGCCGCCTTCCTGCTGGCGCAGGTGATTTACGGCGTGCTGTGGTCGGGCGCCTTCGCCGGCGTGGAACTGGCTGCGGGCGCGGCGCCGATCGCCTGGAGCTGGCCCCTCGTCGCTGCCCTGCTCTACGTGGCCATCGGCCCGGCCATCATCGCGTTCCGCTGCTGGGGGGCGGGCGTGCAGCAGGCCGGGCCGAGCGTCTCGGCGTTTTTCGTCAACCTCACGCCGCTGTTCACCGCGGTGCTGTCGTCGGCCATCCTGGGCGAGTCGCCGCACCTGTATCACGCCGCTGCATTCGCGCTGATCGTCGGCGGCATCGTGGTGTCCGCCCGGCGCTAGGCTAATGCGGTCATGGACAAACAAGAATTCGATCCCGTGATGCTCGACCGGCTGGCATCGTTCCTCACCGGCCACCGCCACGTACTGGTGCTGACCGGCGCCGGGATCAGCACCGGATCGGGCATACCCGACTACCGCGACAAGGACGGCGCGCGGCGCGGGCCAACGCCGGTACAGGGCCCGGAGTTCCGCAAGCTCGCCGCCACGCGCCGCCGCTACTGGGCGCGCAGCATGATCGGGTATCCGGTCTTGTCGCGCGCCGAGCCCAACGCGGCACACCGCGCGCTGTCCGAGCTTGAAGCGAAAGGCGTGGTCGGCGCCCTGATGACCCAGAACGTCGACGGCCTGCACCAGCGCGCGGGCAGCCACGGCGTCCTTGAACTGCACGGGAACATCCACGCAGTGGTCTGCCTGGACTGCAGCGCGCGCTTCACACGCGCATTCGTGCAGGGACAGCTGGAGGAAGCCAATCCGCAGCTGCGCGGCATCGCCGCCCAGTCACTTCCCGATGGCGACGCCCTGCTGGCACCCGAGGCGCTGGCCGGGTTCAACGAACCGTTCTGCGTCCATTGCGGCGGCACCCTGAAGCCCGATGTCGTCTTCTTCGGCGATGGCGTCCCGGCCGATTGCACCCGTAGCGCGATGGCGCGTATGGAGGAAGCAGACGCGCTGTTGATCATCGGATCGTCGCTGGTGGTGTTCTCTGGCTTCCGGTTCTGCCGCATGGCAGTGGCCGATGGCAAGCCAATTGCCGCAGTCAACCTGGGCAAGACCCGCGCCGACGACCTGCTGTCGCTCAAGCTCGAGGCGCCCGCCGAGCGCCTGCTGCCCTTGCTGCGCGATTACCTGAACTAAGCTGCCCTCCCGCGAGTCACATAGGCGTGGCTGCAGAAAAGGGAGAGCACCGTGAGGAATAGCATAACAACCTACCACCCCACCCATACACCGTTCCTGCGCAAATGGCGCGGCCCGGGCCTGCTGGCCAGCGCCGCGCTGCTCGCGTCGTTCCTGTTCGTCCGCGCCAAAACGCAGCAGGCCGAACTGGACAATCCGCCTGAGGGCAAGTTTATCGAGGTCGATGGCATCCGGCTCCACTACACCGTGCATGGCGACGGGCCGCCGCTGCTTCTGTTGCACGGCAACGGCGTCACCCACAGCGACTTCGACACCAGCGGCCTGACCGAACAGCTGGCCCGCAATCACCGCGTCTATATCTTCGACCGGCCAGGGTATGGCTACAGCGACCGTCCGCGCACCACGGTCTGGACTCCGCGCGCCCAGGCCGAGCTGCTTTATCATGCGCTCGGCCAGCTCGGGGTCGAGCACCCTGTCGTCCTGGGGCACTCCTGGGGCACGATGGTCGCCGTTGCCATGGGCATCGCGTACCCCGGGTACGTGCGCGGACTCGTCTTGCTATCGGGCTATTACTATCCAAGTGTCAGGCTGGACACCCCCATCCTGTCGCCGCCAGCCATTCCGATCCTGGGCGACCTGCTGCGCTATACGCTGTCGCCGCTGCTGGGTCGCGTGCTCTGGCCACTGATCACCAGGCAGATGTTCAGCCCGGCCCCGGTGGACGAGCGGTTCCGCCGGCTGCCTGTCTGGATGATGTTGCGTCCGTCCCAGCTGCGCGCTGGCGCGGCGGAGAGCGCGCTGATGATCCCGTCGGCAATGATGCTCAAGAAGCACTACCCGGAGCTGGCGATGCCGGTCGCGATCATCGCCGGCAGCGGCGACCGGGTCGTCGATCCCGACAACAATTCGACGCGGCTGCACAATGACGTGCTGCGCAGTACGCTCAGGGTCGAGCCAGGTGTCGGGCACATGATCCACTATGCCAGGCCGGAAACGATCATTCGCGCCGTCGACCAGGTGAGCCTGGCTGAACGGGCCGATCTGTCTCATAGCGAGTCCACAAGCGCGTAACACTCTTGCCGAAAGCGCTACAATGTTCCAGATCTTTTTCCTGGAGCAGAACGATGAGAATACTATTTTTGCTGTGCGCTGCGCTGCTGGCAGGCTGCGCCGGCAAGCCAGACAATGTCACGCCGGTTCAGGATTTCGACAGCGCCAGGTATCTCGGCAAGTGGTATGAAATCGCCCGCATGGACCACTCGTTCGAGCGCGGCCTGAACAACGTGACGGCCGACTACAGCATGAACGCCGACGGCACGATCAAGGTGCTTAACCGCGGCTACAACCCGGAAAAAAAGGAATGGAAGGATGCTGAAGGAAAGGCGAAGTTCGTCGAGTCGCCCAACGTCGGGTACCTGAAGGTGTCGTTTTTTGGGCCATTCTACGGGTCATACGTCGTCTTTGACCTCGACCAGCAGAACTACAGCTATTCCATGATCAGCGGACCGGACAAGGATTACATGTGGCTGCTGTCGCGCACCCCGACGATGGACCCGGCAACAAAAAAGCGCCTGCTCGACAAGGCGCAGGCGCTTGGTTTCGATACGTCGAAGCTGATCCACGTGTCGCACGCGGCGCCGTGACGCCGCAAGGTCAGAGGATGCGCAGGGAATAGTCGGTCGCGCGCACGTCCTTGGTCAGGCTGCCGATCGAGATACGGTCGACGCCTGTCTCGGCGATCGCGCGCACGCTGTCCATGTTGACGCCGCCCGATGCCTCCAGCAGGGCGCGGCCGGCGTTGAGCTTCACCGCATCGCGCATCATCTGCAGGTCAAAATTATCCAGCAACACCGACACCGCGCCGGCGGCCAGCGCTTCGTCCAGCTGCGCCAGGTTCTCCACTTCGATCTGGATCGACACGCCTGCATCAAGCGCCTGCGCAGCGGCCAGGGCCGGACGCACGCCGCCTGCAGCTGCGATATGGTTTTCCTTGATCAGGATGCCGTCGTACAGCGCCATGCGCTGGTTCTTGCCGCCGCCAACCCGCACCGCGTACTTCTGCGCCTGGCGCAGGCCCGGCAGCGTCTTGCGGGTGTCGAGGATCGCCGCATTGGTTCCGGCGACCAGGTCAACATACTTGCGCGTCGCGCTGGCCACGCCGGACATCAGCTGCAGGAAGTTCAGCGCGCTCCGTTCGGCCGTCAGCAAGGCGCGCGGCGGACCTTCGATGGTGCACACCACGCTGTTTGCCGTCATCAGGTCGCCCTCGGCGTACTGCCAGTCGATCTCGATGGACTGGTCGAGCGCCAGCATCACGCCTTCGAACCACGGGGCGCCGCACAGCACGGCGTCTTCGCGGACCAGGACGCGCGCGCGCACGCGGCCATCTTCGGGTACCAGCTTGCCGGTCAGGTCGCCGGTGCCGACGTCTTCCAGCAGCGCGGCCAGCAGGTTCTGTTCGAACGAGGCCTGGAGGCGCTCGTCAAATTGGTCGTACGGATTGCGCAGCGTCGTCGTCATGCAGGGCCAACTCCGGAAAACAGTGTGGTTTCAGTCGCCAGGTCGCCGGTAGGCAGCGCCTTGGCCTTTTTGGCGGCCGCGAAGTCGAGCATGCGGTCGATTGCGCGCACCGCCTGCTTGCCGATTTCGGGATCGACGAAGATCTCGTTCTTGCCGTTTTCAAGCACGTCGGCCAGGTTCTGCAGGCCGTTCATCGCCATCCATGGGCAATGCGCGCAGCTCTTGCAGGTCGCGCTGTTGCCGGCGGTTGGCGCCTCGATGAAGACCTTGCCCGGCGCCGCCATGCGCATCTTGTGAAAGATGCCGTTATCGGTGGCGACGATGAATTCGGGCGCGTCGAGCGTCTGCGCGGCGTTGATCAGCTGCGTGGTCGAGCCGACCACGTCGGCCATCGCCACCACGCTGGCTGGCGACTCGGGGTGCACCAGCACCTTGGCGTGCGGATGTTCGGCCTTCAGCAGTTCCAGCTCGACGCCCTTGAATTCGTCGTGGACGATGCACGAACCCTGCCACAGCAGCATGTCCGCGCCAGTCTTCTTCTGGATGTAGCCGCCGAGGTGCTTGTCCGGCGCCCACAGGATCTTCTTGCCCTGCGCGTGCAGGTGCGCCACGATATCGAGGCCGATCGAGGA
>DASWSX010000147.1:0-29659 GCA_036402435.1 Telluria sp.
CGGGCCTTCTCCAACTTCCTGGCTGACGCGGGTTCGGTCTTTTCTGCGTCGCTTTCGTCGGACATTCGGGCTCCTGCTCATGCCTGCGCCGCGGTCGAAGCGACGCGGCAAGCAGGTGTGACAGGCGCTATTATTCTTCATATTGCTCTGGGACAATCGAGCGAACAGGTGGGCAAAGACGGTGCATTTCGCCTGGTCGCTGTGCAGCGATAACATTCACCGCGCATAATCCTCGCACCCGTATACAGACCGAGCTATGTTATTGTTTATGCCAATATAGATATGTTGATAGCAAGATAAATAAGGGCAGAAAAATCGTCCAGATTTCTAACCAATATTCACGTGGCAAAATTGCGACATTCCTTTTAAAAAACTATAGGTTTTCGTTGTTATAATAGGGAACGATCACGTCAAGTGACTGTGTAACTCAACTAAAGGATTTAATAATGAAGAAATTTATCGCTGCAACCGCAATCCTGAGCCTGCTGTCGGCACAAGCCCTGGCGCAATCCGCAACCCCAGCAGTCCCAGCGACCCCAGCTACCGTAACGACCACCACCGTCGTTGAGCCAGCAACTCCAGCTACGCCAGCAGTACCGGCAACTGCTGTAGTCGCCAAGGAATCCCCAATGTCGATCGGCATGATGGCCGCAATCGGTATCGCTGTTGCAGCCATCGCTGCCGCAGCATCGGACAGCAGCGCTACCGCTGCCCACCTGCCAACCACGCACCACAAGTAATCTTCAACGTCGCAAGACGAAGTCTGCCTGGCAATCCAGGCAGACTACATTTCCCTTTCGATGTCGGCAACTCGCCGCTCTGTCATATTGCGGCAGCACTTCGCATTCGCCGGTCTCCGTCATGAAAAACCAAGCATTCCATAAACGCCTCGGCTTTGCGGGCAACGGCATCCGTGCGGCCTGGAAGACTGAGAACAGCTTCCGGATACAGTGCATGGCGGCCCTGTCCGTCCTGGCCATATTGGCATGGCGACAGCCGCCGCTCATGTGGTGGGCATTCCTGCTAATTAATTGCGGCTTGGTGTTGGCTGCAGAACTGTTCAATACAGCGCTCGAGAACGTCGTAGATCACCTGCATCCTGAAATGCATCCTGCGATCGGACTGGCCAAGGATTGTGCCGCCGGCGCCGTGCTGGTACTGAGCGTGACGGCTATTTGCGTATTTGCCGCGTTCGTCGCCGATACGTTCGCCCTATAAGCCCTGGTCGCGGGATAATCCGGCGCCAGTCCGGATCGGGTACAAGAATACGGCACGCGCCCCTCGTGCCGATATGACGATCGCTGCAGATGAATCAGTACGTTGTCTGCCAGGCCACGCTCACTTCTTTCCGTCCCGGCATGACCGACAGGCGCGACCGCTCATTGTTACGTTGCGTATGCCACAGCCAGCTACCCATCGCATAGCCGATGAAGCCACCGGCTACCGTATCGGACACGAAATGATCACGGCTGGCGACGCGTCCCAGCGAGCTTAATGCTGCAACGCCATACAGCCACGGCGCGTTATATTCCTGCGCGAATGGGGTTACTGCGGCGAACGCTACCGCACTGTGCCCGGACGGGAACGAGGAATCCGAGCGCGAATAGCCGTCTCCAACCCGCGCAAACGCGCCCCGCTCTTCGGTCGGACGCGCGCGCGCGATGATCTGTTTGCCGACGACCGACACGCCGATCGCACTGGCCACCGATTGCATCGAGATCAAGCCAATATTGGTCATCCGCGAGTCGCCAAAGGCCATCGCGGCCCCCGCCGCACCCACTAATGCCACGGGCATGTTCTTCCCAAAGCTACCCCAGTGCCTTGCCACCCGGCTGTCGTCATGCTTCTTGACGAAACGATCGACAGGCCTGTCGAGCACCGCACTCAGCACGGTGGCGCCTGCAGCCACCCCGGTTCCCTTGACCCATTCCGATACGGCAGGCCCGTTGGCGCGCGACTGCTCGATGCGCGCCCTGAATTCGGGCCAGGGATTGACCTCCCGGACCTGCGGGTTCACCGCGGGGTGATTAACTTCGTCGGCTCGTTCGCCGAAATTGCCCAGCCCATCCTCCAGGTGCATGTCCCGTCGGGGCCGCTCGAGCATGTCGTAAAGGTCGCCTGGCGAAGCGACCAACTGACCGACATCGCGCGTCCAGGGCGACAGGGCGACACCGGCGCTGACCTGCGTATCGGACAGAAGCATGATGTTCAACGGTACAGAGATGAACACGCCCTTGTCGCTGTACGGATCCGACGGCGTACCGGGACTGGTGATGTCGTTCCCGTTCGTTTTCGTATACCACACGCCAAGTTCGACACCTGAACGGAAGCGTCGCTTGAATTCCATGCGCGCGCCCTTGTCGCCGGCCAGGAATCGCCCTGCTCTTGCGGTGACGGAAATGTCATACGGCAACCTGTAATGCAGCGCGCCAAGCGCTGTCACCGTCGTGTAGTCGCGCTTGTCGAACCACCCCTTGTAGCCGCGCTGCTGTAGCGCATCGACGGTCAGGTCAGCCGCCCAGCGCGCATCCTTCGGGAGGTAGAGCACCTGGCCACCGACGCCTCGGTACATGTCTTCGTAAAGGCCACCGGACACGCGTGCGTACCAGCGTTCAGCCGGATTCAGGTATTGGTTGAGCAATAGCCTGTTCAGCTTGAATTTCCCGCCGCGCTTATATTCCGCGACGTCGCTGCGCACGTGCGGCAGCAGGCTGTTGGACGGCTGGGTAACGCCGGAAATGTTTTCGACAAGGTTCAGTCGTAGCGCGCTGTTAAGGTACAAGCCATCGGCGAGGCGCTTGTCGTAATTGATGGCAGCGGCAACCTCATAGCGCAGCGCGCCACTTGGATCGTTGAAGAAGAAGCCCAGCTTCGGGGCAACCTTGAAACGGGTCGCCTCGCGGTCCTGGGCGCTGATCTGGACGATGTCTCCTTCGCGGCCCACCTGCACGCCGATCCCACCGCCATCCTTGATTCCAGCAAGCATTTCTTGCTCTTCGGAATCAATGCTGTCGGCGGGCCTGGCGTGGCGCACCAGTACCGTCGGTATAAATGCATCGCGACTGACCAAACCAGTCAGGTAGTCGCTGAGCATGCGAAGATCGAAGAACTCGTACGTGGTGACCGGCTGCTCCAGCATCGTATAGGTGATGTGAATCGCGCGGGTACCTTCTGGCGCGAAAGCGAGGGCGGTTCGGCTGGCGCGGCCCACCGCACGTCCCATGTTCGAAATACGGTTATTAGTCAGTGTAAGCCTGAGTGTGGCGCCGTCCTGCACAACCCGGATATTCTGGAAATTTTGCTGCGCCAGCGCATTCACTAGCGCGGCGCCGTGTTGTGGATCCTGCTGCCATTGCGCCGCCGAGACCCGCGCTGGCGCCTTTTTTGGCTGAAAGTACGCCGGTTCCATCAACTTGGGCAGGAACTCGCGCTCGGAAAACGGAATGGTGACATATGCGTTCGCACTAAAATGATCGCGGTGGCGCGCCACTTGCGCGCCGAGCCAGCCCCAGCGATACTCGACGCCGACCGATGGCCCCTTGCTGCGCTTGCCAGCTTCCGTCTCCCCTGCCCTGAAGTCTCTCGTATAGTCGTTGGCGTCATACTCGGCCACGACGGCCCAGCGCGGGATCGCTGACGGCTTCCAGCGAATCCCGCCGAAGACGCCGTCAGGCCGCCGGTTGCCATAGCCGATACTGGCTTCAATATTCTTCGCACTACCAAAAGTTTTGGTGGCAACAACGTAATGACCACTGAACAGCTCAGTACCGAACAGGTCCGTTGCTCCGACGGCCACCGAGGGCGCCCATGCCGACTCCTTGACCAGGCGCACTTTGGCATTGACCACCTTGTCCTTGTAGCGTCCGAACTCACTGCCGTATTCCCCTTCGGTGTCAGAAAAACCGGCGATTCCATTGATCGACACGTAACGCCCGGTCACTTGGAGGAAAGGCAGCGGCGTCGCAGTGATCCACAGGCTGCCGTAAGGACGGTCATAGCTGTAGCCCATGCTGAACGTCCCATCTGGCTCAACCCGGGCACTCGGCATGTTGATGTAGCCATCCTGGCCATTAAGCGCTGGCGCGCCTGAGACGGAGGTGGCAACCCCGAGGAATACACACGCGCACGACGTATGCTTGAACGATTTTTTTAAAATATTGAGCACTGGTGAATCCCGCGAGACTCGGCGTCTACAGCCGAATCGGGAGTTAAAAGCGAAAAGGCCATGATTTTAACACCGGATGCTTCGAGTTGAATGTTTATCGCGGCCATATCCGCGCCCTTCCCGCGTTTGCTCCCGCGCCAACACGCATTGAACCGGCCCGCCAGACCGTCAAAGGCGAATGCCAAGTGGTTATCTCAAAAATCGGCGCACTGCTGGCGACGCGCAAAGGCGCCGCATGACCGGCCGGAATGACATCTTTTTAAGTATTTCGAGCCGCTCCGCAGCTTCGCGCGCTTGCAACAAAACATGGGCACGCAGGGATCCCCTTCTGTCAATTTGCGCCGGGATAACGTATGATTTTGATTGATATCAAATTCCTCGCTAGACAATACGATCGCCCTTGCGACCATGTGGACATTGGTGAGAATTCCAACCCGTCCACTACTCGCAACATCTCACTTTTTAAGCACCAAATCGCTCGAATGGCCCGAAATTCTGCGGCATTACGAGATTTCGTAAGTATTTGGCATTGAAAAACTCGTGTTAAGCACAAAAAATGAAAAATAAGTTTCTCGGTCTTCCCAGGCTTCAAAAACAGACAATCGCGGCTGCCGCAGATCTGTTCTTTGTCCCGTTAATCTTTGTTGTTGCGCTCACGCTACACTTCGACCGGTTTGATAGCCACGTTCTCGCGGCCTATGAATGGTTGATCCTGGCCGCGCCGATCATCGCCATCCCTGTGTTCGCGAAGATCGGACTTTACCGCGCGATCATTCGCTACATCGACCATAAGATCGTTCTGACAACGGTGACCGGTTCGGTATTGTCCGTCCTGTCGCTAGCCCTCGTTGCGCAGGCGTTGCCCGGCGCGACCGCCTCAGCAACCCCGTTTGTGATTTACGGGGCAAACCTGATCCTTTATCTGCTTGCCAGCCGGTTTATTGCACGGGGATTTTTCCTGGGTAACCGCCGAACGAGCCGTCGCGTGCGCGTCGCAATTTACGGTGCCGGGAGCGCCGGGGTTCAGCTGGCAAATGCCCTGCTCCCGGGCGAAGAATATGCGCCCGTCATTTTCGTCGATGACAGCCGGCAGCTGATTGGCACCACCATCGCAGGGATTAAAGTCTATTCGCCAGCCCGACTGGAAAGCCTGGTAACCGAATATGAAATTGGTGCGATTCTGCTGGCGATGCCTTCGCTGACCCGCCTGGAGCAGCGCCAGATCATCGAGAAGCTGACCCCGCTCAAACTGAAGGTGAAGGTCACACCGCCGATGAAGCAGCTTATCAAGGGCATGTCCCGGGTCGACGACGTCCGCGCCATTGAGATTGAGGATTTGTTGAGTCGCGACCCGGTCG
This sequence comes from Telluria sp., assembly GCA_036402435.1. Classification (GTDB taxonomy): domain Bacteria; phylum Pseudomonadota; class Gammaproteobacteria; order Burkholderiales; family Burkholderiaceae_D; genus Telluria_A. The sequence continues at coordinate 5,524 of DASWSX010000147.1, forward strand.
TTCCGCAGGAGGCCTTGCTATCGGTCTGCATCACCGGCAAGTCGGTGGCGGTGAGCGGAGCCGGCGGGTCAATTGGATCCGAACTATGTCGCCAGATCATCAAGCTGGCGCCGTCGCGGCTGGTGCTCATCGAACTGTCCGAATATGCACTGTACGCGATTGATCAAGAGCTGCGCACCTATGCCGCCGGTCACCAGCTCAATGTAGATATCGTGCCTTTCATCGGGTCAGTTGCTGACTTTGGCAAGTCTAAAGAGATCTTCGAGCGCTTCGCGGTCGAAACGGTTTACCACGCGGCCGCCTACAAACACGTCCCCTTGGTCGAACAAAATCCGATTGAAGGCATTCGCAATAACGTATTTGGCACGCTGAGCTTCGCACGTGCCGCTGTCGAAGCCAAAGTGAAATGCTTCGTACTGGTGTCGACGGACAAGGCGGTACGGCCGACTAACGTGATGGGATCGACCAAACGCCTGGCCGAATTGATTTTGCAGGCGTTTTCGCGCCAACACAGCCAGACGCGTTTCTGCATGGTGCGTTTCGGTAACGTCCTCGGCTCTTCCGGCTCGGTGGTTCCCCTGTTCCGGCGCCAGATCGCCGCAGGCGGCCCGGTCACGCTGACGCATCCCGAAATTACCCGTTACTTTATGACGATTCCCGAGGCCGCGCAGCTGGTGCTGCAAGCGGGGTCGATGGGAAAGGGCGGCGACGTGTTCGTGCTGGACATGGGCGAGCCAGTCAAGATCGCCGACCTGGCGAAACGAATGGTTCACCTCAGCGGGCAAGAAATTCGCTCCGAGACTGTTCCTAACGGCATCGAATTGCGTTTCGTCGGCTTGCGCCCTGGCGAGAAGCTGTACGAAGAACTGCTGATCGGCGATAACGTCGCCGGGACCGATCATCCATTGATCATGCGCGCGCAGGAGGCCGAGATTGCCTGGCCCTTCCTGGAACTCATGCTCAAGCAGTTGCAGGAAGCCTGCGAGCGCGGCGACCATGAAGAGATCCGCCACCAGCTGCGCAAGATCGTACCGGAATTTGTGCCATCCTCAGAGATTGACGACCACGTATGGAAGCAGGCCGGCAACCTGCCTTCCCGCTTCCATGCCGAGCCTCTCACCGAGGCCACCGCGTAACTCACTGATGCCGGCCGCGATCAGTTATAGTATCGCCCGTTGCGCGCTGGTCCGCTGGCGGCGGAGCCGGCATCGCGCGGCGGCAGGCGGATAGTGGAGCAGCCGGGAGCACTCCCACGCCCGAGGCCCCAACGCCCCCTCACTTTTTAAGGCAAGAAATTGATTTTTGTTACTGGAGGAGCCGGCTTTATCGGCTCAAATTTCGTGCTCGACTGGCTCGCGCAAAGCGATGAAGCGATTGTCAACGTCGACAAGCTTACCTATGCCGGCAATCTGAGCAATCTAGCCTCCTTGCGTGGGGACGCCCGGCATGAATTTGTACAGGGCGACATTGGCGATACCAGCCTGTTCGCCGACTTGCTGGTGCGCCATCAGCCGCGCGCCATCATCAACTTCGCCGCAGAGAGCCACGTCGACCGCTCGATCCACAGCCCGGGCGCATTCATCGCGACCAACGTCAATGGCACTTTCGCCCTGCTTGAAGCGGCGCGCGCGTATTGGGGGGGACTGACGCCGGCCCGCCAGGCCGAGTTCCGCTTCCTCCACGTCTCCACCGATGAAGTGTACGGGACATTGGGGCCGGCCGATGCGCCGTTCACCGAGACGACGCCATACGCGCCAAACAGTCCTTACTCGGCCTCGAAAGCGGCATCTGACCACTTGGTGCGTGCCTACCACCATACCTATGGCCTGCCCACACTGACGACCAATTGCTCAAACAATTACGGCCCTTACCACTTCCCTGAAAAGCTGATCCCCCTGGTGATCGCCAACGCGCGCGCGGGCAAGCCGCTGCCGATCTATGGCGACGGCCAGCAGGTGCGCGACTGGCTGTACGTGGCAGATCACTGTGCCGCCATCCGCCGCGTGCTGGCGGCGGGCCGCCCGGGTGAGGTGTACAACGTGGGCGGACTGAATGAAAAGACCAATCTCGAGGTCGTGCACACGCTGTGCGACATCCTTGATGACCTCGATCCTAAGGCGTCAGGGTCGTACCGCGCGCAGATCACCTACGTGGCAGACCGCCCGGGCCATGACCGACGCTATGCGATCGACGCGTCCAAGCTGGCGCGTGAATTGGGCTGGAAGCCAGAAGAGACCTTCGATACCGGCATCCGCAAGACCGTCGAGTGGTACCTGCACAACGATCAGTGGGTGCGGCAGGTGCAGTCGGGAGAATACCTGCACTGGATGACGCGCAACTATGCCGCGCGTACCGAGGCCGGGGAGTTGCGCTGATGCCCGCCGCCCAGCAACGCAAAGGAATCATCCTGGCCGGTGGCTCCGGCACGCGCCTCTACCCGGTCACGATGACGGTTTCGAAACAGCTGCTGCCGGTCTACGACAAGCCGATGATCTATTATCCGCTGTGTACGCTGATGCTTGCCGGTATCCGGGAAATCCTGATCATCTCGACGCCGCATGACACGCCGCGCTTCGCCGAGCTGTTGGGCGACGGCAGCCAATGGGGTATCGAACTCAGCTACGCTGTGCAGCCCAGCCCTGACGGCCTCGCCCAGGCGTTTACGATCGGCCGCGGCTTCATCGGGAACGCGCCGTCTGCCCTGATCCTCGGCGACAATATTTTCTACGGTCATGATTTCGAGACGCAGTTGCGCACCGCGTCCGAACGCGCCAAGGGCGCCAGCGTGTTCGGCTACCACGTGCATGATCCGCAGCGCTACGGCGTCGTCGAGTTCGATGGCGGCGGCCGCGTGGTCAGTATCGAGGAAAAGCCCCCCGTGCCGAAGTCGAACTATGCGGTGACCGGGCTGTATTTCTACGACAACGACGTGTGCGACATCGCGGCCGGGATCGAACCGTCAGCCCGGGGCGAGCTCGAAATCACCGATGTCAACCGCGTCTACCTGCAACGCGACGCCCTCAATGTCCAGGTGATGGGACGCGGCATGGCCTGGCTCGACACCGGCACGCACGAGTCGCTGCTCGATGCCGCGCATTTCATTGCCACCATCGAGAAGCGCCAAGGACTGAAAGTAGCGTGCCCCGAGGAACTCGCGTTCCGCAAAGGCTACATTAGCGCCGCCCAGCTCGAAGCCCTGGCCCAACCATTAAGCAAGAACGGGTACGGCTCTTACCTGTTGCGCCTGTTAAGCGACAAGGTCTTTTAGGCGTCCGCCACCCCACCGGAACCACCAATTATGCAAGTGCAGCCGACCGCCATACCCGAAGTCCTGATCATCGAACCGAAAGCATACGGCGATGAACGGGGATTTTTTTACGAGAGTTTCAATGCCCGCAGCTTTGCCGAACTAACAGGCAAAACGCCCACCTTCGTCCAGGATAACCACTCGAAGTCGGCGCGCAACGTGCTGCGCGGCCTGCACTACCAGATCCGCCAGCCGCAGGGAAAACTGGTGCGTGTCGTGGCCGGCGAAGTGTTCGACGTCGCCGTCGACCTGCGCCGCAGTTCGGCTACCTTCGGGCGCTGGGTGGGTGTGCTGCTGTCGGCCGAGAACAAGCGCCAGCTGTGGGTACCGGAAGGGTTCGGCCACGGCTTCGTGGTTACCAGCGAGTCGGCCGAATTCCTGTACAAGACCACGGACTATTGGGCGCCCGAACATGAGCGCAGCATCCTGTGGAACGATCCGGCGATCGGCATCGACTGGCCTGCCGGACTCGCACCGATCCTGTCGGTGAAGGATGCCCAAGCAAAGTTGCTTGCCGACTCAGAACTATTCGACTGAGCGCCCCCGGCGCGAACCATACATGACACGAATCTTATTAACGGGCTCCAGCGGCCAGGTCGGCTACGAGCTGCTGCGCAGTCTGCAGGGCCTGGGTGAAATCGTCGCGGTCGACCGCGCCCGGATGGACCTGGCCGACCTCGACCGCGTCCGCGAGGTCATCCGCGCGGTGCAGCCGACCCTGATCGTCAATCCTGCCGCCTATACCGCGGTGGACGCGGCGGAAAGCGACCCGGCGCTGGCCATGCGCGTCAACGCCGAAGCGCCGGCAGTGATGGCTGAAGAAGCCCGCCGCATCGGCGCCGCCATGATCCACTACTCGACCGACTACGTGTTCGACGGCACCAAGGCTTCCCCATACACTGAGGACGATCCGACCTGCCCGGTGAATGTCTACGGCCGTACCAAGCTGGCTGGCGAGCAGGCCATCCAGGCGGCGGGGATCGACCACCTGATCCTGCGCACCAGCTGGGTATACGGCGCGCGCGGCAAGAATTTCTTGCTGACGGTACTGCGCCTGGCGCGCGAGCGCGATGAACTGCGCATTGTCGCCGACCAGCATGGCTCGCCTACCTGGTGCCGCACCATCGCCGACAGCACAGCACACGTCGTGGCACAGCTGCAACGCAACGCTTCGGACCGGGTCAGCTGGGAGGAGATATCGGGGATTTACCATATGACGGCGCAGGGCAGCACCAGCTGGCACGGTTTTACCGAAGCGATCCTGGCCCACCGCTCGGTCGAACGCAAGCCGGTCGTGACGCCGATCGCAACCGCCGACTTCCCCTTGCCGGCGCGCCGACCCGCCAATTCGGTACTCGGCTGCCAACGCTTCATGGACACATTCTGCAGCCTGCCGCAATGGGACGCCGCGCTGCGTCTGTGCCAGGACTGAAGGCACGCGGCGGGCCGTGCGCTGCGCTGTCTCAGTGCGTGATGCCGTCCTGGCGCAGCACTTTTACAAAGGTTAACACCAGGATCTTGATGTCGAGTGCCATCGACCAACGCTCCAGGTAATCGGCGTCGAGTTTCACCTTCTGGGGAATCGGCAATTCGTCCCTGCCGTTGATCTGCGCCCATCCAGTCAGTCCCGGCAGCAGCCGGTCGACCCCGTATTCGGTGCGCAGCGCGATCAGGTCTTCCTGGTTGTACAGGGCCGGACGCGGGCCGACGAAGCCCATGTCGCCGCGCAGGATGCTCCATAATTGCGGCAATTCATCGAGACTGGACTTGCGCAGGAATGCGCCGACCGGGGTCAGGAAGCGTTTCGGATCGGCGAGCAGGTGGCTGGCGACCGTCGGCGTCTCGACCCGCATGGTGCGGAACTTCGGCATGCGGAAAATCTTGTTGTGGCGCCCCACCCGGTCCGACCAGTACAGTGCCGGGCCGCTCGAGGTCAGCTTTACCAGCAGCGCCACCACGCAGATCGGGACCAGCAGGAGCACCAGCGCGCACAGCGCACACATCAGGTCAAATAATCGTTTCATTCATTTATCCTTTAAAAAACCGGCCGCGGCCTTCCGCAAGCCTTCATGGGCGTGCACGGGCGCCCTCCACCCCAACAGTTGCCTAGCCTTGCCGGTGTCGAGCCGGAGCGAACCGCACAATTGCTGGAACGCGTTGCCCTTGCCTGCCATCCGCGCGCCGGCCGCCAGCAGGGCCACCGGCACCGGCAGCATGCGGGCAGGCCGGTCCATTCCCTGGCCTAACAGGCGGATCAGTTCCGGCGTCGACACATCGGTCTGGTCGGCAACCAAAAACAGCTCGTTGGCGGCGGCCGGGGCCGCGCTGCAGACGATGACGAAATCGACAAGGTTGTCCAGTGCGACCATCGAACGCTGGTTGCGTACCGATCCGAGCGGCATCGGCAAGCGGCGCCGCACCAGCTTGAGCAAACTGTGGAAATTGCCCGGCGCATCGGCGCCATACACCAGCGGCGGGCGGATGATGACGAATTCCATGCCGGTTTCGGCGCACAGTTTCCTGAGCCCCTCTTCGGCCTCCAGCTTGGACAGCGCATAGTCGGAATGCGGCCTCGGGGCGGACAATTCGGAAAACGGCGCCGCAGTGGTCGCAGCGCCATTGACCCCGATAGAACTGATGAAGACGAAGCGCCGCACCCCGCACTGTGCCGCCTGGCGCGCCAGGTTCAGCGTTGCGTCGACGTTGACCGAACGGAAGGCAGCGAGGCGGTCGGACACGGTGTCGTTCATCACATGCACGCGCGCGGCCAGGTGCACCACGACATCGACCTGCGCCAGCGCCTGGCGCCAGTCGGTCGCTGCCGAAAGGTCGCCCAGCGCAACCTCGTCCGGCTGGCGCCGCACGCGCACTGCGGCGACCGTGTCCGCGCCACCCTGGCGCAACGCCTTGCACAAGGCCCTGCCGACAAATCCGTTGGCGCCAGTCACTAGGAATTTCGTTGTGCGCAACTGGTTCCGTTCGGACACCTGCCGGCTAACCGCGTCTGTCTGCATGTTTTTCAAGCCCTGACCCGGAATGTGGGCAAAAACGGCCTGCCACCATTTGATTGATTCAAATCAGATCACCGCGAGTTGTTTTGGTAATCAGCTTGATTTTACCAAGAACATCTTTCGACAGGGGAAGGAAGTGCGCTGGCCGCAACACCCGGCCGCCGCGCCGGGGCCAGCACCGGTTTTAGCCGCCGGCGCTTTGTGGCGCAAAAAAGACATATTCGACGGCGGCTGCAGGCAGGGCTGTTTTCGGGCGCCGCTGGCGTCAGGCCAAGGCGCCTCCTGGCTGAAGCACCTCGTCCACCCAGCCCTCGATGCTGTAGTGGCGGTACAGGGAGGGCGCCAGCGGCTCGAACGTCGACTCGAGGAACGCGGCGGGAATGCGCGGCGCCTGACGGTCAACGACACAGATATTGCTCGCATTAAAGAAGTCGTAGTCGCGCACTTCCGGATTGGTGGTGATCAACTTCTTATGCGATCCCATCGTTTCAAACGTCCGCATCGTCAGGCCACGCTGGCGCGGATGCTCGATATCGACCACGGCCAGCGAGCGCGCGAACACCGATTGCAGGGTTGCCTTGTCGAGCGGCGTGAACTCGAATTCCTCGCGCCGCGCCTGGCGCATCGTCGGGTTGGTCAGGCGGTAAGCCTGCAGTACCCAGGGCGCCTGCAGGTACAGGTACCAGTAAGGGCGTAGCTGCGGCGGCAGCTGCGCCTTGATCCGGCTGACCACCGCATAGCGGTCGGTATGCGCGGTGCCGATAAAGCTCAGATGGAAATCGAAATCCGGCGCGGGCGGCCGCTCGAAGCCCTTGGAAAAGAACAGGGGCCGCGCATGCATCCCGTAACGCCGGGCGTCGTGCGGGTCGAAGCTGTAGGCGGCGTCGAACAGCGGCAGATTGGCCACCACGCCGCCGCGGTTCTCGATCGAGTCCCACATGTACAACACAAGCTTGGCGCGCGGGAAATCGGCCTTCAAGCTGCGCAGCATCGCATTCGACAGGGTCTGGCCATTGACCACCAGGATCAAGTCGTAGGGCGTCCCGTCCAGTTTTTCCAACTCGCGCCGGTACAGGCGGTCCGCCGCCGGCAGCACCCATTCCGGCTTGTGGCGCGTCAGGCCGGTCATCAAGGGCGTGTCGAACGGACGGTCGGGGAGCCAGTCGACCACCGCCCCGCGGCGCGCGATTTCGGCGCGGATCTCCCGCTCGTAGCCGAAGAACCGCGGGGCGATCAGCAGCACCCGCTTGCCGTCGAGCCGCATCATGCAGGCACCCCGCCTGGCGCCTGCACCACGCGCGCCGGGGCGCCCACCGCCAGTACTCCGGCGGGAATCGAACTGAGCACTACGGAATTGGCGCCGATACGCGCCCCGTCGCCGATCTGCACCGGTCCCAGCACCTTGGCCCCGGAACCGATGGTGACGTTGTCGCCAAGGGTCGGGCGCGACGCCGCATCATATGAGAAATCCAGTTCGCGGGCGCCCAGCGTAACGCCCTGAAAAATTGTCGCGTTAGCGCCGATCGCCTGGGCCCCGATCACCGTGCCCTGCGTATGCGGGAAAAAGACGCCCTTGCCAATCGGGCAGCGCACCGCAATTTCGATGCCGAACAAGAAAAAGTTGACCAGCGACAATAATTTTGCGAACGGCCCTAGGCGCCACCGGTACAGCCGGTAGGCCAGGCGGCACAGCAGCACCGGGATGAAGCGAGGCGATGCCATTCCCAGCCATAAGCGCGGGCCGGACACTGCCCCGGCCGCACCATGCTGCAGGAAACGCGCACGCCGCAGGTCGGCGGCGAGGAAGGCGGCCAGGCTGAAATTGTCGTCCGCGTCGATTTGCGCCAGTTCGCTCATCGGGCCGCAGTCTTGCCCATCAGCCCGCGCGCTGCGAGCTCGTCGACCGAGCGCAGGTAGGCCGCCTTGTCCTGGGGCGCCTGATCCGACGCCCAGCCCAGGAAGTTGCCCAGGCCTTCCTTGAAGGCGACCCCGGGCAGGCGGCCGAGCACGCGCTCGCACTCGGTCATGTCGGCAATGTTATGGCGGATGTCTCCCATGCGGAAGGCGCCGGTGACCGAGATCGCACTGCTGCTGCCGAAGAAAGCCTTGATCTCCTCGGCCACGGTGAGCACTGTGGTAGCCTGGCCCGAACCGACGTTCAGGGCGCCGACGAACGGCTGCGCGTGGTTCACGCTGCGGACCGTGGCCTCGACCACGTCGTCGATGTAGACGAAGTCGCGCGACTCCAGACCGTCCTCGTAGATCTCGATGTCCTGATTCTGGCGCGCCAGGTTGGAAAAGACCGCCAGGATCCCGGTGTACGGGTTCTTCAGCGACTGGCCGGGACCGTAGACGTTCTGGTAGCGCAAGCCGAAACCATTGATGCCCCGGGTACGGGCAAACAGCAGCACTGCCTGCTCCTGGACCTGCTTGGTCAGGCCGTACATCGACATCGGGACGAATGGCGCCGATTCTTTCGTGTGCTCGAGCACCACTGGCTGGCCGCAGTCCGGGCACACCGGCTCGAAGCCGCCCGCCGACATGCGCTCCCTGCTGCGCTGCTGCGGGAACACGGTGCCGTGCGAGCCGCACCGGTAGGCGCCCTCGCCGTATACCGCACGGCTTGAGGCGACCACGATCGTGCGCACGGCCTTGCCGCACTCGTCGTTCTGCAGCAGGTCCAGCATCGTGGCCGTGCCCTGCACGTTGACGCTGAAGTAACGGTCGATTTCGTACATCGATTGCCCGGTGCCGGTTTCAGCCGCCAGGTGGACCACCGCGGTGGCGCCTGTCAAGGCCTCGCTCATGGCGGCGCGGTCGCGCACGTCACCCTTGATCAGCTCGACATTGCCGGCCAGGTCGTCCGGCAGCGCTTCACTGGTATGGATCTGGGGGTTGAAATTGTCGATCAGGCGTACGCGGGCGCCCTGCTTGAGCAATGCGCGTGCGACCCGCTGGCCGATGAAACCGGCACCGCCGGTGATAAGAACGAGATTTGGCATAGATTAAATAGACACTCAATTATTATTAAAAAATCAAAACGGCGCGAGCGAGCGATACACCGCGGCATGGGCGCGCGCCGACGTGTCCCAGTCGAACAGTTCGGCGCGGTGCTGGCCGGCGTCGGCCAGCCTGGCCCGCTGCGTGGCGTCGAGCGCGGTCTTCATCGCCTCGGCCAGCTCTTCGGCCGAACCGGGATCGATCAGCAGGCCGCTGTCGCCGACCACCTCTGGCAACGAGGAAGAATTGGCGCAGATGACCGGACAGCCGGCGGCCATCGCCTCCAGCGGCGGCAGGCCGAAGCCCTCGTAGGCGGACGGATAGACCAGCGCCCGCGCTACCTCGTACAGTTCGCCCAGCGTGGCGGCATCGACAAATCCGATGGCGCTGACGGCGCCGCCCAAACCGAGCTCGGCGATTAACCGTTGCTCGTCCTCGCTCAATCCCGCGCCGGTGCACACGATGCGCAAGCCCTGGCGGGCGAAGCCTCCGATAACGAACGCACGCAGCAGCAGTGCGAAGTTCTTATACCCGCCGCGGCCGCCGACGAAAATGAAGAAGCGCCCTTCGCTCAGGCCGAGCGCGGCAAGGTCGGGCCGCGTCAGGGCCGAGGGCGCGCCTGCCGGCAGTACCGGCAGCCGGGTGCAGCCGTGGTGAATCACATGGACCGGTTTCGATCCCACCAGGCTGCCATAGCATTCGTGCAGGTCGCGGCGGGTCGACTCGGAAATGCAGATGATGGCGTCGGCACGCGCCACCGACTTCCGGCGCTCGTACAGGTTGAGCAGCTTGCCGCGCCCGCCGCCCATGCCCTTCTCGTAGATCAGGTCATGGATGGTCGTCACGTTGCTGGTGGCCCGGCTGGACGAGACCCGAAAATGACTCGAATGAAAAACCTTTGCTTGCGAGCGCGGCGAGTACAGGCGCGCGTACTTGTGTCCGGAGGTGGAAATAATTTTGCCTGGTACGAACTGCGGCAAACGCGACGTGACTTCGTTCCAGTAGGTGGTTGCACCACCGAATTTTTGCACGTTCCGAATTATATTGTCCAACTCTAAATATGGCATCTTCAATTCCGGATATTCACCACGGCGCGCCGGCGCCGGGTGGCAGTTTTTATAACTCAGCGGCTGTCGGGCACGGCGCGCCTGGCGGGCACGGCGCTGATCAGGTACAGAACGAACACGACGAAAACGTTCCGGTACAGCTCCATCACTTCCCCGCGCACCACGAACAGCATCAGGAACCCGAGCGATGCCGCGAGCGCTGCCTTGGCGATATTGGCGGAACGGAAGTTGACATCAATCCAGCCCAGGAACAGGCCGATGACCAGTGCCACAAACCATGCACCGGCGGCGCCGCCTAGCAAGTAGATCTCGGCGATCAAGGAAAAGCCGAAGCCGCCGCCGAGGTCGGACCAGGTCGGGTCGACGATGCTGACGTACTGCTGCGACAACAGCGCGGGCGGTTCAATCCCGAGCGCTGACAGCAGGCTGACCGGGAACAGGTACAGCAATCCGGCGACATAGCGGCCGGCGGAGACGGTCAGGTCGTCGGACACCGACTCCGAGGTCAGGAACACGAGCGCGGTATTGCCCAGCTCCATGATCGGACGCAGTACCAGGGTCGCCGGATCGACCGCGCTGAAGCCGCCTTCGCGCAGCACGCCGATCACGGTGCTGACGACGATCACGCCCAGCGCATGCGGGGCGTACTTCCACACCTTGCGCTTGAAGCGCACCGAATACACGGCAGCCAGGCTGACCGCGAGGTAGATGACGGTCGAACGCGATCCGGTGAAGACGAAAGTGACGACCACGGCTGCCAGCATCCACACCAGGGTCAGTGCGGCGCCGCGCGAGAAGGTCTGGCGCGCGCGGGTCCAGGCCAGGTACAGGTAAAACACCGTGAATGCGTAGATCGGCAGGACCGTGATCGTTTTCACCGGAGACAGGCTTTGGGCCGAATACATGTCGAGGTATCCCCCGCTGAGCGACTGGTAGGCCGCCAATGTATTGTTAAAGACGATCAACAGGCCAACCGCCACGTTCAGCCGCAGCCACCCGGTGATGCCAGGCGCGAGGGATGTGGCGGGGGTGTGCGTGCCCGGATCAAACAGGCGGCTGGCAAGCAGCACGCCCACGTACATGAAGACGCAAACGGCTACCACCTTGGTGATGCCGTCGCCCACTTCGCCGAGCGAAAGCATGAACGGCAGCTCGTCGTAGTTGACGTAGATATAGATCAGTGGGACGTAATGGAATGCGATCAGCAACGCCAGGAAAATCAGCGAATAGGACAGATATCCGCCGCTCCTCCAGAGCGCAAACAGCACCACAGCTATTAATAAGAGATTGATCATTCAGGGGCCGGCAATTCGCCTTAATTCCTATTTACCCAGCAGGGGCCCTCAGGCTGCCGCTATTCGTTCCAGATAGCCGCGCATCGTCGCCACCGACCGCTCGCTGTCAAATTCCGCACGGACAAACGCGCGCGAACGGGCCACGCGCTGGACCAGCTCCGACTCGGTCCAGGCCGCGCACGCGTCCACGCAGCGCGCCACGCTCTCGATATCGGTGAAATCGGCGGCGAGGAACAGCCCGCCGTGCCCTTGGAAAAATCCGTGCCCCGAGAAGGTGTTCGCAATGACCACGCAGCCGTGTTCGAACGCCTCGAGCACCACCATCGGCATCGCCTCGGTCAGCGAAGGCAGCAGCAAGATGCTGCCCGGCGCGATCCGGTCCCACGGATTTGCCACAAAGCCGTGCACTGTAACACAGCGCTGCTGTCCAGCCCTCTCAATCAGCCCCGTCACCTCCGCCGCCAGCACGCCGGCGCCAAATAGGTCCAAATGGTAAGCGGCGCCGCCGCGCCGCGCCAGACACGCCAGCAGCGCGATCGTTTTGAGCGGCTGCTTCAGCGGGGCCAGCGACCCGACGAAGGCCAGGTTCGGCACGATCCGCCGCGGCACGGCCGCATGTTGCCGCAGCGCGCCCGGGCGCCTGAGGTTGGGCAGATACAGCGCATCCTTGCCGCGCTGGCGGAGCCGCTGGGCCTCGGCCGGTGCCGCGCAGATGACGTGCGGCGCCGCCGCCAGGCTGGCCCGGATCGCGAGCCGGTTTTGCCAGTTCTGGAACGGAAGATAAGCCGACGGGTTGCAGTGCAGCCACATCGCCAGCGCCGGGCGAGCGCGTCCGAGCAGGGCAAGCCGGCACAGCAGGAAAGGAATGCCCTCGACGCCGGACATGACGACATCGTAGTCAACGCTGCGGGCGCGCAGTTCGCGCAGGAAGCGGGCATAGCCCGCCAGCTTGCCGCCGGGCCGGGTGCGCGAGTACGTGTCCTTGCTGAAGGTGTCGAGCTGCATTCCGCCAGCGCCGTCCGCCAACGCCTCGGTCAGGTTCTTGAGCACCGTTTCCGCCCCGCCGCCCTCGGAGGCGATGCTGACGACCAATACCTTAACCATGCCGCGTTCCCGCGTCGGGGAATCCGGCCAGGCCTTTCAGCTTGATCAGCCGGTTGGACCGCTCGCCCTGGATCACGAGCGCAACCATCGAACGCGCGATCGCGACGGCCAGATGCCACCGGACCAGCAGCCGGAGGCCGGCCGAACCTTGGTACGAGAGCAGCATGTTGCGGTAGCCGCGGCTGTAATCGTATAGCTTGCGCGGTGCGGTGGCGGCCAGGCCCTGGCTCGGGTGGCAGGCGACCGGGCTGCAGAAATAGGCTGCGCTGGCGCCGCAGTCAATCGCCTTGAGGACCAGTTCGGTCTCCTCGCCGCACATGCCCTTGCTGCCCACGCCCAGCTCCTCGTTGAAGCCTCCGGCGCGGCGAATGCACGCGAGCCGAATGACCAGGTTCAGGCTGATCGCCAGATTGATCAGTTCGCCGCGCTTCAGGCGCCGGGCCGCGGCCGGATAGCGCCGGTTGCCATACGTGCCGCCGCCCTCTTTGTTCATCAGGCGGAACACGCCAATGTCGACCTCGCCGGCGCGCGCGAATTCGGCTTGCAGACAGGCGAGGAAGTCCTCAGGGTAGGTCGCATCGTCATCGCAGAACACAACGTAGCCGTCGCCCGTGAGCAGTTGCAGCAGGCGGTTGCGCGCCAGCGACAGGCCGATCAGGGTGGGTGACACTATCCGGGTGATGGTGCGCCCGGCCGCTGCCGGATGACGGCTAAAAATGGCATCGTGGCTAGCCTGGGCCTGGTCCAGCACCAGCAGTCCCGCGCTCACGCCCGGCGGCACGGCCAGCCGGTTGAACGACGCCACCAGATCCTCGAACAGATCGGGACGCGAGCCGGTCGTCGTCGCTAAAAAATAGATTCTCAACGCTGCTCCAGAATTACGGGTGGAAGGAGTGCCGGTCGGGGCCGCTTGCAATCAAGGCCCGTACGTCGCCAATGCCTGGAATAATCCGGGCATTGATCGTTTCCTTATCCAGGCTGCACCAGTCCTGCGCCAGCAGGGCTTCAATGACGGCGTCGTCGAACCGCTGCTTGATCTTGCGGGCGGGAACCCCAGCCCAGATTTCGTAGGGGCCGACATCGCGCGTCACCACCGAACCTGCACCGATCACGGCACCGCGGTGCACCGTCACGCCACGTCGGATCACCGCATTGCATCCGATCCAGACGTCGTCGCCGATACAGGTCTTGGGTCCGGCCGCCGCCGCGCCATGGTCGGCGCGCACCGCAAAGCCATAGAACGGCTGGTGCCAGAACGGATGGGTGCTCAGGTTGGTATAGTCATGATCGGCAGGCCCGATCATGACGCCCCGCGCGATCGAGCAAAACTTGCCGATCGTGGCGTTCTCGACCGAACTGTACTGATTTATGTAGCTGTAATCGCCAAGTCTTGAGGCGGCGTCGAAGAACACCCCGCGCTCGAGGAGAACGCGCTGCCCCAGTTGCGCGCCAAGGGCCACGCCGAAACTGCGAACCGCCGAGCCGGACTTCTTGGCCCGCCACTGCCACACCAGGAACCGCGCGGCCGACCGCAGCGCGGCCACAGTGGCAGCACACAGGTCCCCAGCCACCGATAGCGCGGCCGCGATTGAATTATTGCCGCTCATCTTTGCTCCACAATAGGGCCGCCAGGCTGCCGACGCTGAGCGACAGTACGCATTCCTTAAAAAACCGTCGTGACCAGGCCTGGTGGTACGGCAGGGCCGCCTGCTTCATTTTTGCGCGGTTGCGGCCGAAAACCTTGACCGCATAGGCCAGCGACTTGCGGGTATAGGCCGCGGTGTCGAGGCGCAGGAAGCGCTTCTTGGAAAGTTGATTGCCGGAATCCTGATGGTAGCGGAACAGCGGCGTGGCCGAGTATGCCGCCTTCAGGCCATGCTCGAAAAGCTGCACGATGTACCAGATTTCGCTGATGCGTACCGGCGGCATCGGCACCGCGCGATAAGCGCTTGCCCGCATCGTGATGAGGTAGTCGGACGCGCGTCCGTCGCGCTGCACCCAGCGCCAGTAATCGTCCAGGTTGGCCACGACGAAGCGCTCGCCGGCCACGTACTTCTCGTCGGGGAAGCCATAAATGTCGAAGCCCGGATTGCACTCAAGCTCGCGCTGCATGCGTGTGTGCCATCCCGTCACCAGCTCGTCGTCGCTGTCGAAGAACATCAGGAACTCCTTGCCCGCTTTCGAGGCGCCCAGCGCGCGCGCCGCCACCGGCCCCATGTTCGAGTCCAGCCGGAACACCCGGATGGCCGGGTCGGTGAAGCCGGCGAGCGGCTGCGCCGAGCAGTCATCGACGATGATGACTTCGATATCGTGCCCCTCGCCGAGGCCGATGCTCCGCAGGCAGCGCTCGATGGTATTTTCACGATTGAAATACGGAATAATTATGGAAATGCCGGCCATGCCATGCCCCTGCTCTTGCGTATGTTGTTTTGAAGTGCTGCCAGCGTGACCACGGACCCCACCAGCCAGGTTCCCACGTAGGCAGCGCTGACCGCCGACTGCATGCCGAGCAGGTCGGCGCCGAGATGATACAAAGCGATCGGCAGCGGCACCATCAGCACCTGCCCAAGGACGAAGGCGCGCGAACACATATTCTTCCGGATCGCAGTGGCGACCACCAGGATGTTCAGGAGTGAAAACGGGATCGACAGCGCCATCACTTCCAGCACGCTGACGAACCGCGGGTTGCGCAGCGATTCCAGCGGCAGCAGGTCGAATACGCCGAGCGCGATGGCCACGATGATGGCGGCACAACTGGCGACACCATAGCTCATCAGCACCTTGAACGACCTGGAAAAGCCGCTGAGGCTGTCGGACTCGTTCGAGATGATGATAGTAGCGAGAAACGTGGCCGGCAGCATCACGAACTGAACCAGGCTGTACGACAGGCTGAAGACGCCCAACATCTCAACCGACTCGTTGCGCGCGATGTACAGCAGGTACAGCTTGAGCGAAATGAACTGGGCCAGGGAGATCAGGTATACCGCGCCGTTCTCCTTGTACAGCGTGCGCCACACCAGCGTGCCGGACTTGCTGCCCAGTTCCATGACCTTACGGAACAGGTATTTGGCATAGACGTAGGAACCCAGGAAGGGGCCGATCACGGCGATCCACACGATGACCTTCGCGTCGCGCACGCCGAGCGCATAGGCCAATACGATGGCGCAGGCCGACAACAGCGCGCCCACCAGGCTGAGCATTTTGGCTTCGATAAAGTGGTGCTTGCCGTTCAAAATAGCGGTGAACTCGTTCACCTTATGGTTCAGCACAGCGGCCGCGGCCAGCAGCAGGAAGAACCCGAGCCACTGGCTGCCGACGACCATCTCTTCGCGCGGCGACAGCGCCAGCAGCGCCATCAGGGCGACGAGCTGCACCGCCAGCACGATCGCGCCGACCGTCGCCAGATTGTCGGGCGCTCCCTTGTTCCTGGAGACGTGCAGATTGATGGCGGTATACAGGTTGAACGAAAACAGCACCGAGGCCAGTCCCAGCACCGACATCAGGATTTCATACACGCCGCGCAGGTGATAGCCGAAGACCTCGACGAGGGCGATCTGGGTCGCATAATTCAGCGCAGAATACACCAGGGACAGGACGGTGCCGATCCCTACGATGGACAGTATTTTTTGCGGCGATTTTTTCATTGATACCAGCATCTCGCTGCTTCGTCTGCGTTAACTCTGTCGTGGCCGGGCAGCGCTGAAACGCGCGCATGTGCCCGTGACTGCCTGCGGCCGTGCGACTCACATGAAGAAGCGGCGGTGACGCGCCCCCCGAACCCAGCCATGCCAGTGTGCTGCCGCCGCTAGCGCGCTTGCCGCCGCAGCGACCACGCGGCCGACACCCGTTCCCAGCGGTGCGCGTGCAGCGGATCGCCGCGCGAGGCGCGGTAGCCGGCGCGCCCCAGCACCAGTACCACACCCAGCAGCGCGCCGGCAAAGGCCCCGGCCAGCGTAATGATGGCGCGCCGCGGCCGCGTCTTGCGCTCGGCCTCGACCGCTTGGTCGAGCACCTGGATCAGGGTCGATTCCCGTGCCTCATCCACTTTCGCCAGTTCGAATTGCTTAGCCAGCAATTCGAAAATCGTTTCGTAATACTTAATATCGCGCAGCTTGCGCACGTACTCGACGCCGACTTCCGGGATCTTGCCAGTAGGCACCATGAAATCGCCATCGCCGGACAAGCCGCGTCGCTCCAGTTGCGCCACTTGCGCCTGCAAGCCACGCAATTCTTCCTGCGCGCGCAACAGCTCCGGGTTACGTCCGGCGGCGAAGGTGCGCATCGCATTGATCTCGACCTGTTTGGCGGCGATTGCGCCTTTCAGCTGGGCCGCATTGGTGATAATTGCCTGCACCTGCACATCCGGCTGCAGCATGCCGGTCTTTTCCTGGGTCTTGCGCAGCGCAATTTCGGCAATCGACAACTGCTCTTTCGCATCTTTTAACTGTTTTTCAAAAAACAGGCGACGCTGCGACGCTTCCGTGAGGGCCATCGACTGGGTCAACCGTGCCAGTTCATCGACGTACGCGTTGGCCAGCGTCGCGGCAAACTTGGGATCCTTGTCCTCGGCCGAGATCGAGATGAAACCGCTCTTGCGGTCGCTACCGACCGCGGTGATGCCGGCCAGGGCCGCGCGAGTGTCGTCCATGGTCCGGGTCTTGTAGCGCGCGGCCAGGTCGAACCGCTTGATCAGGTTGTCGGCTACGGTGCGGCTCTGGAGCAAGCCGACATACATGTCGTTCGGGCTCTTGATTCCACCGGCCGCGCCAGCCAGGGCGCCGATCTGGCCGAGCATGCTCGCGACACTCGACGACTGCTGCTGCTGTGGCGGCATGATCTTCGCCGTGCTGGTGAACACGGGGGGAATCATCAAGCTGACGCCCATGGCCAGCAGACCCGTCACCAGCGGCAGGCCGATCACAAGCTTTTTGGAACGTCCCAGGATAATCAACAAGTCGAGAAAATTGACTTTTTCCTTCGCAACTACGTCGGTACCTGGTTGAACTTCATGAAGCGTTTGCTCGGACATCTGTGGCTCTTTCAAATCGTGACCGGCACAGCGGGGCCGGTCGCTGGAATGGTTAGTCTTTCAATACTTTCAGGCCAGCGGCTCCCAGGCCGAACTGGTAGAAAATCGCCGTCCATTCCTTGAGGCTCTGGCGCCAGCTGCTGCGCTCAATCATCTCCGGCACGACGATCGTATCGCCAGGGTAGACGGCCAGCGACTCGACGCCGCCGAACCAGCTCTTGCCGCCGCTCTTCGCGGTGCCGTCGGCGCGCAGCACGTAGATCTCGGCAGGCTCGGCAAATTCGGTTGCCCCTCCGGCAAGTTCGACGTAGTCCTTGACGGTCCTGCGCGGCTTGTAAATGAACGAGCTGGACTGGAATACCGAGCCCAGCACCTGCACCGTATCCGGCTTGCGCGGCACAAAGATGCTGTCGCCGTCTTGCAGCGCTACCTCGGGCAGATCACGGACCTGCGCGTCGCTGCGCTCCAGCTCCAGCGAAATGCGGCCCTCGGCCTTCACAGACCGCAGCTTCTGGGCAAAGCGGCGCTGCCGCTCCGCCTCGGCCATCCGGACGGCAATCACCCCCTGGTCGGTTGCGTCCGACAGCCGCTCGGCCCCTGAACTTTCGACCTGGCGCTCGAAGCGGTCGGCGACCTCATCGAGCCGCTTCTGCTGGTCGCGCCGGACAGTTTCGCGATTGAGCTCAGTGGCGAACAGATAGCCGCGCTCGGTAGGTCCGCCGACTCGCGCAATCAGCTCGCGCAGGGTTTCGCCTTTTTGAATCTGGTACACGCCACTGTTGACCACTTCGCCAGCGACCCGCACATACTCGTGCTGCAGCTGCGCCTGGACCGCGACGGCGCCGGGAGCGAACACCCTGATCACATCGGTCGGCAGCACCGGAACGGCGGACAACTGGCGCTGGATGGTGGCGCCATCTGCTACCAGCTCGGCTACCGTGCTGTAGACATTATTGACTGTCTTCTCGATGACAATCTTCTTCTGGTCGGCCGGGGAATCGATGCCACCGGCCCATTCGATCAGCTCGGCCATGCTCGACTGGCCTTTCAATTCGAAGATCGCCGGGGTCTTGACGTTGCCGGTCAGCGCCACCAGCGGCCCGACGGCCGGGATATGGATGACATCGCCGTCGCGCAGCGACACGTCGCGCGTCTTGTCGCCCTTGACCAGCATGTCGTACAGGTCGAACGTCGAGACCACTTCATTGCCGCGCTTGAGCTGGATGTTACGCATCGTGCCGGCCGCAGTCGGGCCACCGGAGGTAAACAGCGCGTTTAACAGAGTGCTCATGGAACTGACGGTATAGGTGCCCGGGCGTACCGCGTTGCCGACAACATAAATTTGCAGCGCGCGCGTCTGCGAGATGCTTGCGGTGAGTTCGAAATTGGTGAAAATCCTGCTGACGGCTTGCTTGAGGTGTCCCTGCAAGTCGCGGTATTTGACGCCGGCCACGTTGACCGCGCCCACCCGGGGCAGGTAGACCGCGCCACTGCGGTCGACCGTCGCGGTCACATCCATATTAATCATGCCCCAACCGCGGATCTGCAGCTCATCGCCGGAACCGACGACATAATCGCCGTTCACCTGAGCCGCCTCAAGCGGTGCGAAGCGGTCCGGCGCATCCCGGAACAGCTTGGCGCCGAACACTTCGAGCCGTGACCCGGTCACAGTTTCGACGAACTCGGCGAAAACATTTTTGTCTACTTCGGCAATGCCGAGACCTGCCTTCGCGGCCCGTTCCGGATACTGTTGCTTGAACTGCTCCTGGCCGGACTGTCTCTGCTCCTGCGCGGCAGGCAACGCGCGCCGACTATCGGAATCCGGGCGGGCGTTGACAATATTCGGCAGCGGGGCTGGACCGCTGTACTGTTCCGCAAATTGGGCATTCTGCATATTGAGCGCGACATTAGCCTGGGCCTGGCCCGCGACGGTGGTCAGCAGGAATGCCGAAAAGGCTACTTTCTTCATACTAATTTCGAAAGACAAATTCTTCTTCATGCTTGTTTACCGTTTTTATGTGACGCAGACTCGAAAACGCTTATTTGGACGTCGTAACTGGTGCCGGCCTACTCTGCGCTGGTCCTTTCAGATAGCGCGAGGGCGACGCAAAACGCACGATTTTAACACCAATCACTGTTGGTTTCGTTGTGAACATGACTCAAAACCATTGCAGTACGCTATTTTTGTAAGCCCGGCCAGAACCGCGACATGCGACCGATCAACAAGTTCGGCATGGTGCCGTTATCCTCGCAATCGGGCGAGGGATCGCGTAGCACCCGGTTCCCGTAAACGACGTCTTCCCGCTGCCGCAAAGTGAGAAATCCACAATCGTGCGCAATCGCAACAACCGCGTTCAGCGCGACGCCAGAATGCTGCTATGCCTTCCCTAAGTGCATTTGAGGCATAGCAGAACCGGAGACCAAGACATGGCAGTCCTTCATTCCCGCGAACGGCGTTACAGACTGGAGGGCGTACGCGGCTGGCTCCCCCCACTGCTAGTGTGCTGCACGCTGGCAAGCCCATGCCAGGCCCAGAGCAAATCGGAAGTCGAGGAGGCCAAGCGCGCGCTCGACCTCAAGCTGTACCTTGCCACGACCGATGCGCTGGTAGCACAGCGGGAAGCGGAGATTCGCAAGGCGACCGCGGAAGCCGAACGCGCCGAAATGCTGGCACGCCTGCCGCCTGCCGAATCGAAAGCACTGGCGGGGACGATCAACAGCGAATCGTTCGGCGCCGCCGGACTGGTGCGCGCATTCGACCTGGCGCAGGCACTGTCGGTCGATGTCTGCGCGGCCCTGCCAGCTGGCCGCAAGGCGACCATTTACGAGCCGGCCGCTGCCCAAGGCGTGGCCAGCGCCCGGCTGGTAAATGATGGGATCAGGCACATCAGCGGCGCCCTGGCGCGCCAGAACGATGAGCTTCAGAAGTTCATCGACCAGCACGCACCGTCTGGTGCCAGGACCTTGTCGCTGGTAGGCCTCGCCGCCGTCCCTGCCACGATCAAGGCTGTAGCGGACATTTCCGCCCTCTTCCGCTCGAATGCAGCAGTGGCGTCGGCCAGTTACGGTGAAGAGGCGAGGGCGATGTTTGCCACGTCCCTGGCAAAATCCTGTCCCGACAAGGTTACCGGGCTGGGCTCCGGTTATATGGGCGAGTTTGACTCCGCCCAGTACGACAAGCTGATGACCAGGGTACGCGAACTGGCCATGATGCGCGCCAGCTATGCGGCGCGCGTCGCGATCGTGCAGAAGATGGCTGACAGTGCCAAGGGCGAAGCGAAAAAGGAATATTCAACAGTCGCCACTGCTGCCGTCGCCGTGCTGAAGACGGTCGATGCATTCATCGAATCGCTGAAGGTTGGCGAGGCCAGCGAGAAGAGTCCGCTGTTTAATGCCGGCCGCTACCTGGCCTACGGCGAGCGCACGCGTGGCGCGATGGTGCTCGACTTCGACCTGCGCCTGGAAGGCATGACGGTGATGAAACAGAACATCTTCACCGGCCAGCACCTGCGCCTGTCGGGCGTGGCGCTGCTCTGGTTCCGGATTTACGAAACCAACGGAACGCTGTGGGCTGCGAACTCGGTTCGCAAGATCAGCGCGCCCGTCGAAGTCGATTTGCGCGGAAACAAGGCTGCCGGCGAATTTTGGGACGGGCCTGCGCAGTAGACACGGCGGCGCTACTGTGCCGGCTCCTTGCATTGAAACAGCTCGGGCTCCCACCGCGGACGGATCGCAATGCGTGTCCCGGCGATTTCCAGTGCGCTGACGGCGGGCGCCACCATTCGGTATTGCCCATCGATAAGCGCCTGACGCAGTGGCTTGCATGCGGCGAGGCTGGATGGCAGCGTCCCAAGCGACCGCCATTGTCCCGGCGTGATTTCGCCCACCACCGCAGCGACCGGATCCGGCAATGCGCCGAGCATGATGATTTCGGGGTTGCCGTCCGCTGTCAGGTCCAGCAGCACCAGGTCGCAGTCCCCGGTCTCGTCGCGCAGGCAGGCCGGGTAAGGTGAACCGGCGAGCACGGTCAAATCAGTCAGCAGGAACGAGGCTGGTAACTGGCTGCCTTTTGGCCACACGCGAACATTGGCGCTGAGTTTAACGCGTGCAGGCGGGTCCATGAAATCGCTCAGGCCGGGCCCGCGCGTCTTCAATTTCTGCACATCTGCAATCCGGTCACGCACCAGCTGCGCGTCCTTGCCCTGCGCACCGGCGCGAAGCCGTTCAAGCGCGGCCTGGCCGTAACGCTCTCCTTCAAACCGCAAGTAGGCAAAATCGAACTTGTCCGCCTGGACCTTGCCGGACTCGAGCCGCGCGACCTGGTTTGCTACCGACAGCCGCGCCGGATCGCCCAGCGGCGAGAACAGCGCCAGCGCCATCGCCAGCACCACGAAAGCGTTGGCAATATTAGTGCTGGCGATCGCGCCGATCCGCCGCGGACGCAGCGCAGCCCATGCATAGCCAGCCGCATAGATGGCTGCGACGAACAGGCACGAGCCGGCCACAATCCGGCTGGTGGTCCAGCCGTGGTCGCCGACCCGCAGTCCCAGCGCGTAGATGGCGATCACGACAATCGGCGCCAGCAGGATCGCGGCAAAACGGACGCTGCCCTGAACGACGCGCGCCACAGCCACGTCCGGCGCGCCGTCCTGGTAAGCCGCATTGATCAGCACGACCAGCACAGCGGCCGCGCCCAGCAATACCGCCGTGGCGCTGCGCGTCGACCACAGCGGCTCGAGCCCAGTGAACGGCAGGCTGAGCAGGAAACCGCCAATGACCAGCACGGCAACCGGAAGAATCCACGCCATCAGCATCAGCAACAAAGTACGAATGCCACGAACGATGGCCGGGCGCACGTCGGTGATGTGCATCGCGCACGAGAACGCGAATGCGATCACCGGGATGACAAACCACGCTTCATGTATCAGGTCGCGCAGGAAATTGAGTTTAATGAGCAGGAACAGCTCCGAACCCAGCAACAATACCAGCCAGATGACGCCGACAAACAAGCCGCTGAACGCAAGCTGGACAAAGTGCTTCCAGGCCGTTTCGAAGTAAGCGGAATAGGACGCGATGCGGCGCTTCTCGCCAGCGCCTGCCATCACCAGGGACTGGGCAATGAAGAATCCTACCGTCGAGACAAAAATCAGTTGTCCTGAAAGGTGGAGCGGGTCGTGATTAAGCGCGCCGGAAACCGCATTGGGACCAAGGCTGCGCCAGGCGTCGTAGAGGCCGAGTGCCGCCAGGATGGCGGCCGCTGCCGGAATCCAGATAAGAAGCCGGCGCCGGTCAAGCGCACCGAGGCTGGAGATAAAGACGACCGGGACAATCAGCCACACCAGCAGCAGCGGTCCGAGCAACAAGGGTTCGGTGGCCGGCCAGGCCTTGTCCTTGACCGCCTGGTACAGCAGATAGAGTGCAAGGCCTTGCACCAGCCCGATCGCGAGGCGCAGCGCGCCGACATTGGGTGAGCGGATGGACGGAACCGGCCAGTTGCTGGCCACATCGGATGACAGCATGTGCCTCCCCTTTTGTCGGGCGATTAGATACAGGATGATTCTTAATGAATAGCTGTTGTTCCCTGCTTAGCACGGCGACAAATTCGGGCGTTCGCCTCGGCCGTCAATACTCGCACACGTTATCCCATAGCCGAGGGAACCGCAATGGCCCCTGAACAGCCTTGTTCCGCTTATCGCGAGCGCTTCGCCTCAGCCTGCTTAACGGTCTGATCAATGGCGCCGAAGATCGACTTGCCTGCGCTGTCGAGCATCTCGATCCTGATCGTGTCGCCAAACAGCATGCACGGCGTGCTCGCCACCCCATCGGCGATCATCTCGAGGCAGCGCTTTTCCGCGATGCACGAGTAGCCGCGGCTGGCGTCTTTATTTGACACCGTGCCCGAGCCGACGATGCTGCCGGCGCGCGCATTGCGCGTCTTGCACAGGTGCGCCACCAGCTGCGGGAAGTTAAATACCATGTCGACGCCCGCATGCGGCTGTCCGACCAGCTTGCCGTTCCAGGTCGAGCGCAGCGGCAGGTGGACTTTGCCGCCCTTCCATGCGTCGCCCAGTTCATCCGGCGTCACCGCCACGGGCGAAAAACTTGACGCCGGCTTCGATTGCAGGAAGCCGAAGCCCTTCGCCAGTTCCGGCGGAATCAGGTTGCGCAACGAGACGTCGTTCACCAGCATCAGCAGCCTGATCTGCTGGTGCGCCTCATCGGCGGTCGCCCCCATCGGCACGTCACCGGTGATCACGGCCACTTCCGCTTCAAAGTCGATGCCCCACTCTTCATGCGCAAGGACGATGTCGTCCATCGGGCCG
>DASWSX010000148.1:0-24632 GCA_036402435.1 Telluria sp.
TACCATGCAGTTGATGGGTTTTCGGAGTACGGGTCTAGTCCTCCGTCGCGGTAGATCTCTTTCGCTATCGGAGAGACGTCGTAGGAGGTGGGAGACGCGTCCCGCAGCACATCGCACGCCAAAGCCCAATGCCGAATGGACGCCACCATATTTTTCCCGACGCCAAAATCCGAAATGGCGCTATCGGCTGAGAATGTAGATTTAAGGACTTGCCCACTCGCCCCCGCTTGATCAAATGCCTTTTTTAGCCACATCTGACGCAAAGGGAACGTCTCATGCCCAGAAAAGTGGGGGATATAGCCTTCTAACATTATCGTGGATTTCATCATGGCATTTTAACTTCTACTGGACGATCCCGCCAGTGGGTGAATGAATCGCGAATTGCTACGTGGAAATTATCTCGAAACCTATGCCCGGCTCTTCGCTGTTCCTATCATGATAGCAGAACGCGTAAAATAACTGTATAAACATACAGTATCCCGCGACAGCTTCTTGGTTAGCGTGGGGTCAGCGACTGCTTGGGCAGGCGGCGTCAATAGGAACAGAATGAGCACTTTCACTATGGCTCGATCACCAAGTATTAGCTGGAGCTATCGGCCGGCTGCTCGCGCCGAATTTGTGTAACGGGGGGACGGCACTGACGTAGACTTGCCGAAGCGTCCGCTTTTATCGTTGGCCATTCGATCGACCCACGCAAAGCCTGCACGGCCATGAGAGACAAATGACGCTGCACACTTGCTCTCATCGCGCTGAATAGAAACTCGCGCCAGACATCGCAATCGCCATATTTAATAACTGGCGGAATAATCTCGCGAATGGATCGTTGCAAACCTGCGGACCGTTGATGAGCTTGCGTAACTCCGATCAGCTTGGCGCATTTCTCGTCCTGCTAAGCGAGAAATGCAAACTGTGCCCGGGCGCGGAAACATTGCTCTGAGTTTGCACAATAAGGACGGAGGTGCCATTCGACGGCAATCGTATCAGAGCGCAGCGATGGAGGACCAGCCTTTAAGGTCGAGATGCTGCCTGGGGGTTGGTTTTCCTAAGCAATAGACTTGAATCCACAACAGCGGCAATTAAAATCCTTGGGGCATGGTCTTATCAGGGAGGCGCGGTCCAGGCTTGCCGCTGAGGGCCGATAACAATAGAGTGTCCGCGTAGTCGACGATGCGCCCCCCGGCTACGGCGTTACTGGAGCCGAATGGCCATGTCGAATACCCAGGTTCGGCGAACTTCGATCACGTCGTACTGGCGCGCCAGCGCGGGCGAGAACGCGGGATAGGGCGCTTGGCTGGCGATAACTTTTCGAATCGCTTCGTCGATTGCGGGCACACCGCTGGAGACCTCGAAGGTTACCTTCTCTACAGAGCCGTCGGAGCGGACGGCGACCGTCACTGTCGGTCGGGCGTGAGGCTGTTTCACCGCTTCGCGAACCATGTCAAACGTCATACTCTGCTCGATCTTCCGGCTCATGGCTTCTCCGTAGAGAACGAGATCGACATTGGCATCGGCGCGTCCGAAGAGCCATCCCCGGCGAAGGCTGCTTGTCGTCGGCGGGAGCGCAGGTGATGGGCGATTCAACGCTGCGTTGCGCTTTGCCGCTTCCTCGTTGAGTTGCTTGCCGATCGCGCGCAGCCGCTCCTCGCGTTGCGCCTCCTGCTCCGCACGCTCCCGCTGCGCCTGCTCTAGGCGTGCCTGTTCTTGTCGTGCTGCCTCTTGTCTTGCAGCGTCCTGACGCGCTGCCTCTTTGGTTGTGGCGTCTCGCCGTGCAGCTTCTTGCTTGATTGCCTCTTGGCGCGCACCATCTAGCTTGGCCTGTGCCTGCTTCGCGGCTGCAAGCTCTGCCTGCCTTGCTGCTTCGATTTGCGCTTTCCGATCAGCTTCAAGCTGCGCTTGGCGCGCAGCGTCCAATTGTGCTTGTCGTACCTGTTCTTGTCGTGTTGCTTCCTTACGCTCGGCTTCCACGCGCGCGGCCTCTGTCCGTTGCAGTTCCTGTCGAGCGGCATCCTGTTGCGCCTTCTCCTCCTGTCGTGCGCGCTCCTGTTGCAGTGTCTCTTGGCGGAGGGCTTCTTGCCGGGCGAGCTCCTGACGCTGGGCCTCCATTCGCGCAGCTTCGCTCCTGGCCGTTTGCTCTGCACGGGCAGCGTCTTGCCGAAGCTTCTCTAGCCGCTCCGATTCTCGCTGCGCGTTCGCCGTCAGCTCCGCCTGTCGCAGCTTTTCTGCGTTCTGCGTCTCTTGCTCGAGCCTGACCTTCTCAAGCGCTTTTTCACGCGCCGCTCGTTCGATCTGCTTCTGTGCTTCCTCGGATGGTTTACTCGGCACTACAACTTCGCTCCGCTGCATAGGAATGGTTGGCGCCTCTGAGGTTACCGGCGCTTTAGTGGGTGGCGTGTCGGGCGCGATGGGTAGGTTCACTGCCGGCCGCTTGACCGGCGTAACGATCGCCATGGGAGGCGGCAAACGTGCAATTGCTGGCGCCGGCGCGGGCGTTAGTGATGGGATTGATACCGCTGGCAGATCACCAAGCCCAATAGCCGCCGGTTGCGTAGGCACAGGTGCTACCTTGTTCGCAACTGCGGGCTTGTCCACTTGAGAGCGCACTGCGTTCGCCATTTTTCGTGGCGGATTTGCCGCCGTGGATTCGGGCGCAGGTGTCGGTGTAGGCGCTGGTGGCTGAGCCGGTGCAAGCAGAATGCGCAAATCATCCGCCCCCAGCCGCCTTTCTTTCCAAGGAAGGTTCAGGCCGGGAAGTCCGAATTCCTGACCGCCGAAGGTGACGCTCAACAGCAGCGCGTGGAATAGCACCGAGACCACCATCGCAGTGCTCAATCGCGTGGGTCCGCGCTGAATGAAGAGGGCAGTACTCAAAGTCGACGCCTTTTGCGGCCTTGTGCAGCAGTGTGGAGGGACTGGTTGGCCGTCAACCCAGAATTGCTGACCTGCCATCAATTTCCGTAAGTGTACTGCGCTTTGTTAAAGAAGCAGGTGCAATTGATGAGTCGGATCGTGGCACAGTGGGATATGCCGAGGCACTCGATCCCGGTACGGCCAAGCTCCCTATAAAAAAGAGGCGCATGGAAAATCCACGCGCCTCTTGCCTTGAGCATCCTGTCAAATTGCTTTTAAACGTAGATGTTGTCCGCGGGAGGAAAAACCTCGCGGAGCCGAGGTCCTTCCAAGTCTTGCGGAGTGGGTTTTAACGCTGCTTGCGGCGGCCGAACGTGAGCCCCAGGATACCCAAACCAAGCAACGTGAGGGTCGCAGGCTCCGGCACTTCGCCGCTGTCTGCCGTGACCAACTCGCTGTTGTCGATCGCCAGCCTGCCAAACTCGTTGAAGTCGAACCAGCCATACCGGTTGCCTCCAACCGCTGGGATGACGAAGGCAGTACCGAACGTCCAGTCATTGATCACGGCGTCGCTGGCGTCGAGAATGCTCATGTCGACCGCGAGGTTGCCGCCGTTGTCATAAAAGCGATGATGGAAGGTGTACCAACCGCTAGTGGAAATGGCGATCGGGTCGCGGGCAGGATTCTTGGCGAAGGCGCTGCCTGGCTGGCTATTGTTGCTTGCGCTGAAGACGAAGCGGGATGTATTTGCGCCCGGGCCAGTAGCATCGTTATAAAACCCGCCGTTAAAGATAAAATCGCTCAGGTGGCCACCAGCAGCGTTATTGATGGCCGACGAGAAATCGAAGCGGGTGTTGTTTGCCCAGTTACCGCCCAGGTCGAGATAGATGTCGATCGAGGTCGTGTATTCCTGAAAAGCGGTCGGGGTGGCGCCAGCACCGAAGTTATATCCGCCCCAACGGGTGAAATCGGTACCGGCAACGGCATGGAAGCTGCCACTGCTGGAGATGATTCCGCCGGTGCCAGAGGCAACCCGGGTAGGCGTCATCCAACCCGCTATATCAGTCTCGAAGCCATTGAAATAAACCGGCGCTGCGGTCGCGCTTGCGCTACTGAGCAGGCAGCCGGCCATAAGCACAGGAGCAACCATCTTGCCCAGCAGTGCGGACGAAGTTTTCAACGTGTTATTGGTTTTCATTGCGCATCCCCTATTGTTTTGGTTCTGAATCGAGATATGTCTTGAAACAGCCAACGTCTTTGCGTTGTTTGCATCGCATGAGGCGAAAGCTGTCACCGAGGCATCCTGAACTCGTAGCAAGATGCGCGCCCGCTTCGCACGGTTTTTGATAAAAGACAAATGATTCAATGCCTTGCGTCAATATTGATGAGTGCAATTAAACATCGTCGATGGAATTTGTACTGTCGGTGTAAAGAAAATCGACAATTTTCTGTCAACATTGCAGAGAAGGAATTGGCTCGCGATCGTAGGGGGCACGAGTTCCCGGCTGCGCGGGAAGTCGCTTCCGGCAGTGCTGGCGAACAACTCGCGGGGCCGGGAGGGCGTCTTCCGCTACACGCGGCGTTATCGCAAAAGAAAAGGCCCATGAAAATTCATGGGCCTCGTCATGCGGGTAACACCTCTACCTGCAGATTTTAGACGTCGATGTTATCCGCACGCAGCGCATTCGACTCAATAAAGTTCCGGCGCGGCTCAACATCATCACCCATCAGCGTGGTGAAGATCTGGTCCGCGGCAATCGCGTCATCGATCTGCACCTTCAGCAGGCGGCGCACGGTCGGGTCCATCGTGGTTTCCCAAAGCTGCTCCGGGTTCATCTCGCCCAGACCCTTGTAGCGCTGCTTCGACACGGTGCGTTCCGCCTCATCGCGCAGCCACTGCATCGCGTGGTGGAAGTCGACCACGGCCGATTCCTTCACGCGGTCGCCTTCGCCGCGGCGGATGAACGCGCCTTCGCCGATCAGGCCCTGGAACGTCGCCGCAGCCGTCGACAGGGTCGCGTAGTCCGCGCCCTGCACGAAGTCCGCGTCGATCGAGCTGACCTTCACGTTACCGTGATGCATACGCTCGATGCGCAGTGCGTGCTTCTCGTTCAGGTCGTCCGAATGCACGCGCACCTTCACTGCGCGGTCGCCGATCACCTTCTCCATCGCTTCAGCCGACTGCTGCGCGGCTTCCAGGTTGTCGAGGTTCAGCTGCACGCCGGTCATGATGGCGGTCAGCGCCGCGCGGTCGATCACGCGCGTCAGGCGCATCATGATCGCGTTCGACATGTTGAAGGTCTTTACCAGTTCGCCCAGCGCTTCGCCCGAAATCGGGTCTGCGCCTTCGCGCGGAATCAGCGCCGCGGTGTTCAGCGCCACGGTCATCATGTAGCTCGCTTCTTCGACGTCGTCCTTCAGGTAGCGCTCGTCGCGGCCGGCCTTCACCTTGTACAGCGGCGGTTGCGCAATGTAGATGTGGCCGCGCTCGACCAGCTGCGGCATCTGGCGGTAGAACAGCGTCAAGAGCAGGGTGCGGATGTGGGCGCCGTCGACGTCCGCGTCGGTCATGATGATGATGCGGTGGTAGCGCAGCTTCTCGACGTTGAATTCGTCCGGGCCGATGCTGGTGCCCAGCGTCGCGATCAGGGTCGTGATCTGCTCCGACGACAGCATCTTCTCGAAGCGCGCCTTCTCCACGTTCAGCACCTTGCCTCGCAGCGGCAGAATCGCCTGGAACTTGCGGTCGCGCCCTTGCTTGGCCGAGCCGCCTGCCGAGTCACCCTCGACGATGTACAGTTCGGACAGCGCAGGATCCTTTTCCTGGCAGTCGGCCAGCTTGGCCGACAGGCCCAGGCCGTCCATGATGCCTTTGCGGCGGGTCAGATCGCGCGCCTTGCGTGCCGCTTCGCGCGCGCGGGCAGCTTCAACGATCTTGCCGCAGATGATCTTGGCGTCGTTCGGCTTTTCCTGCAAGTAGTCGGTCAGCGTCTTGGCGACGATCTCTTCGACCGGGCCGCGCACTTCCGACGACACCAGCTTGTCCTTGGTCTGCGAGCTGAATTTCGGCTCCGGCACTTTTACCGACAGCACGCAGGTCAGGCCTTCGCGCATGTCGTCGCCGCTGATGTCAACTTTGGCCTTCTTGGCGAAGTCGTTTTCGTCGATGTACTTGTTGATTACGCGTGTCATTGCGGCGCGCAGGCCGGTCAGGTGCGTACCGCCGTCGCGCTGCGGGATGTTATTGGTGAAGCACAGCACCTGTTCGTTGTATGCGTCGTTCCACTGCATCGACACGTCGACCGAGATGTTGGTGTTCTGGTCCGACATGCGCTCGCCGGTCGCCTGGAACACGGTCGGGTGCAGCACGGTCTTGGCTTTGTTGATGTATTCAACGAAGCCGCGGGTGCCGCCTTCGAACGCAAAGATCTCTTCCTTGCCAACGCGCTGGTCGGTCAGCTTGATGTTGACGCCATTGTTCAGGAAGGACAGTTCGCGGATACGCTTGGCCAGGATCTCGTAGTGGAACTCCACGTGGGTGAAGATCTCTTCGTCGGCCCAGAAGTGCACGTCGGTGCCGCGCTTGTCGGTTTCGCCGATTACTTTGATAGGCGAGACTTCAACGCCGTTGATCGTTTCGATTTCGCGGTTCTGCGGCACGCCGCGCACGAATTCCATGTAGTGCACTTTGCCGTCGCGGCGAATGGTCAGCTTCAGCAGTTTCGACAGCGCGTTCACGCACGATACGCCCACGCCGTGCAGGCCGCCCGATACCTTGTACGAGTTCTGGTCGAACTTGCCACCGGCGTGCAGTTCGGTCATCACGATTTCGGCCGCCGAGCGCTTTGGCTCGTGCTTGTCGTCGAACTTCAGGCCGGTCGGTACGCCGCGGCCGTTGTCGGTAATCGAGATCGAATTGTCGGAGTGGATCGTGACGTGGATTTCGGTGCAATGGCCGGCCAGCGATTCGTCGATTGAGTTGTCCAGCACTTCGAACACCAGGTGGTGCAAGCCGGTGCCATCGGAGGTGTCGCCGATGTACATGCCAGGGCGTTTGCGCACGGCTTCCAGGCCTTCCAGGATTTGAATCGAGGCTGCGCCGTATTCTTCAATTTTCGCGGGGACTGCTGGGGTGTTCTCGGACATGGACTGCTTTCTCAAAAAACTATACTGATATTTTTGGAACTGCCGGGGCTTCGGCCAAGCCAAAGCCCCTTACTGCTTTAAATCCGCATCGGCATGACAACGTACTTGAAGTCCGCGTTGTCAGGGATCGAAATCAGGGCCGACGAATTGGAGTCGCCCAGGGCGATATTCACCTGGTCGCACTTCAGGTTGTTCAGCACGTCGAGCAGGTAGGTCACGTTGAAACCGATGTCCACGCTGTCGCCGCCGTAGTCGATCTCGAGTTCTTCAACCGCTTCTTCCTGGTCGGCATTGGTCGAGCTGATCTTCATGCTGCCTGGCGTGATGATGCAGCGCACGCCCTTGAACTTGTCGCTGGTCATGATCGCGGCGCGCTGCAGCGAACGCAGCAGCTCATCGCGGCCGATCGTGAAGTCGTTGGTGTAGCCCTTCGGGATCACGCGGGTGTAGTCAGGGAACTTGCCTTCAACCAGCTTCGACACCAGTTCGATGTCGGCAAAGGTCAGCTTGACCTGCGATGCGGCGATGTCCAGCTGGACTGGCTCGTCGGTCTCTTCCAGCAGGCGCTGCAGTTCGATGATCGTCTTGCGCGGGATGATGACTTCCTGGCGCGTGAATTCCTGTTCGGTCTCCACCTGGCAGAACGCGAGGCGGTGGCCGTCGGTGGCCACGGCGATCACGTTGCGCCCGTCCAGCACCAGCAGCAGGCCGTTCAGGTAGTAGCGGATGTCCTGCTGCGCCATCGAGAAATGCACCATGTGGAACAGGTGCTTCAGCGTTTTCTGCGGCAGGGTGACCGTGGCGTTGTAGGTGTCGGCAACCGATACGGTCGGGAACTCTTCCGCGGCCAGCGTTTGCAGGGCGAAGCGCGACTTGCCGCTCTGGACGGTCAGGCGCTTGTTTAGCAGCGTCATCGTCACGTCGCCGGACTCAGGCAGGGCGCGCAGGATGTCGAGCAGCTTGCGCGCGGCCACCGTGGTGCCTTCCACTTCCGGGCCGGCGCCGATGTTCGCGTGCGTGGTGATCTGCACTTCGGTGTCGGTCGACAGGAACGATACGTTTTCGCCGTCCTTGCGGATGAGGATATTGGCCAGAATCGGCATAGTGTGCCGACGCTCGACAATACCGCTCACGATCTGCAGTGGCCGGAGAAGGGTAT
Organism: Telluria sp.; assembly: GCA_036402435.1. Taxonomy (GTDB): domain Bacteria; phylum Pseudomonadota; class Gammaproteobacteria; order Burkholderiales; family Burkholderiaceae_D; genus Telluria_A. Next base: position 8,153 of record DASWSX010000148.1, read on the forward strand.
CTCGGGTTGTTTTGACCAATTGCATAGTAATCCTCGGTAAGGTTGTTGATTAGTGCTTGCTCTTTGGCGGATGACGCTGCGCTCTTCCGCCCTACGGTCCGTTGCGACTCGACTCTTGGCGGGTGCGCTTCGCTTACCCGCCCTACGTGTACCGATTTTCGTAGGGCGAAAGAGCGCTCCCAAGGGATCGCACATCCGCCGAAACGATGATCCGTCTAAACCGTAGGGCGGATAAGCGCAACGCGCGCATCCGCCGATTTCATTCCCAAAACACCCATTTTGCCAGAAATTGCTCTGGCTAAATAATTACCCTTTTAGGGTTTGTTCCAGCACGTGCAGCTCGTGGTTGCATTCCGGGTTCTTGGTACGGTCCTGCGCGATCTTCCGCACCGCGTGCAGCACCGTCGTATGATCCCGTCCGCCGAACAATTCGCCGATCTCCGGCAAGCTCTTCTGCGTCAATTCCTTGGCCAGGTACATCGCGATCTGGCGCGGCCTGGCGATATTCGCCGGCCTGCGCTTCGAGTACATGTCCGCCACCTTGATGTTGAAGAAATCCGCCACTGTCTTCTGGATGTTCTCCACCGAAATCTGCCTGTTCTGCACCGACAACAGATCCTTCAGCGCTTCCTTCACGATATCGATCGTGATGTCCTTGCCGTGGAAGCGCGAGTACGCCAGGATCTTGCGCAGTGCGCCTTCCAGCTCGCGCACGTTCGAGCGCAAATGCTTGGCCACAAAGAACGCCACGTCATCCGAGAAGCTCACGCCTTCCGACTGCGCCTTCTTCAGCAGGATCGCCACGCGCATTTCCAGCTCCGGCGGCTCAATCGCCACCGTCAGGCCGGAGTCAAAGCGCGAGATCAGGCGGTCGTCCATGCCCGTAATCTCTTTCGGGTACGTATCGCTGGTGATGATGATCTGCTTCTTGGCCGCGATCAGCGCTTCAAATGCGTAGAAGAACTCTTCCTGCGTGCGGCTCTTGCCGCCGAAGAATTGAATATCGTCGATCAGCAGCATGTCCAGCGAGTGGTAGTAATGCTTGAAGTCGTCGAAGCCCTTGCGCTGGTACGCGGTCACCACGTCGCGCACGTACTGCTCGGCGTGGATGTAGCGGATGCGCGCATTTGGCTGGTCGGCCATCACCTGGTTGCCAATAGCGTGGATCAGGTGGGTCTTGCCCAGGCCGACGCCGCCGTAGAAGAACAGCGGGTTGTACGACACGCCCGGATTGTTGGCCACCTGGATCGCGGCGGCGCGCGCCAGCTGGTTGGCCTTACCGGTAACGAAGCTGTCGAAGGTGAGTTCGGTGTTGATGCGGCTCTGTTCGCGCATCGGCTGCTTGCCGACGTTGAATTCAGGTGCGCCGGAAGGGCCGTCGTTGCGGTTGCCGCCCTGGACGATGCCGAGGCCGTTGGCAGGGCCGTCAGGTACCGGGGTGTGCACGGTGGCCTTCTTCGGCATGCTGTTGCGCGGGTCGAGCACGAACTGCACTTCGGTTGGCGCTTCGAAGTATTGGCAGGCCAGCGCAGTGATGCGGGTGGCGAACTGCGTCTTGACCCAGTCAAGCTTGAAACGGTTGGGCGCAGCAATGCGCAGCTTGCCATCCTCGTAATCGAGCGGGGCAAGCGGTTTAATCCACGCGCTGTATTGCTGCGGCGTCAGCTCCAGTTCCAACTGCGCGGAACAGGTCTGCCAGAAATTGTCCATGAATCGTCTTTGAAAATAAGGTGTGTGGAGGCGGTTCGATGCTGAGGCCCTGCGCCAGGATTGCGCGCGCGCTTCGCCACACGTAACACGCTATTTTACCCCTGATAGCCAAAGTTATCCACAGGCACGAGGGAGTTTTTGACGGTAAACTTGCTTGCCGCGCGGTTCGAAACTGCCGGGGAAAACCGCCGAAAACCACAGCCATCCTTGACATAGAACCCCAAAATGCTGTCTAATTCAGGGTTCCCCGCCCGTACTCCGTGCAAATTGGTAAGTCCTTACCTTCCGATCACGCTGGCTACACGGGTAGAAAAGAGTATTTTTGCTGTGGCGTGTCGCTGGCTTAAACATCTGCGAAATGTCCTAGGCGCCGAAAACTGACGGGACGTCAGACCCGATTTTGCATTTACTTTTGCTTTAAGCGAGACCACCATGAAACGTACTTACCAACCTTCCGTCGTCCGTCGCAAGCGCACGCACGGCTTCCGCGCACGTATGGCTACCCGTGGCGGCCGCCAGGTTCTGAACGCACGCCGCGCCAAGGGCCGCAAGCGCCTGGCTGTATAAAGCTGCCAGCTGCAGCTTAGGACGCAATTGACCATGTCAAGCGAAGGTTCACACGACTTCGCGCGCGTTCGGCGGATCGTTAAAACGGATGAGTTTTCATCCGTTTTTCGTTTGCGCCCCGCGCAAAAGACCCCGCATTTCGTGCTCTATACCCGCGCGAACGAACTGCCGCATGCGCGGCTGGGCGTCGTGGTGGCCAAGCGCTTCGCACCGCGCGCCGTCACCCGCAACACGATCAAGCGCGTTACCCGCGAACTGTTCCGTGTTGCCCAGCTCCCGGCAGTCGACTGCGTGGTGCGCCTGTCGCGCCCGGTCAATGCCAAGAGCGGCCCGGCTACAACCGCCGCGCTGAAGGCGGAACTGCGCACGGAAATCGCGCGCCTGTTCTCGTCCCAAGCGCCGCGTCCGGCAAAAATGGCCGCCGCATGAACAAGCTGCTCGTCTGGTTGCTGCGCGCCTATCAGCTGGCCATCTCGCCGGTGATGGGCCCGAGCTGCCGCTTTTATCCGACCTGCTCGAATTACGCCATCGAAGCCGTCCGTACCCATGGCTCGGCCCGTGGCTCGTGGCTGGCGCTGCGCCGCATCTGCAAGTGCCATCCGTGGAATGACGGCGGCGTCGACCTCGTGCCGCCCGCGCACGGCAAGCATCCATCAACAGCCCATAGCGGCTGCAACCACTCCTGACCGAAATCTCAATGGAAATCAATAAACGTACTATCCTGTGGATCGTGTTTTCCGTCTCGCTGGTCGTTCTCTGGAACAACTGGATGGTCGCGAACGGCAAACAGTCGATGTTCTCGCTGACACCTCCGCCACCTGCGGTGACCGCGCCTGTTGCCAAAGCCCCTGCGTCGTCCGTCCCTGCTGCCGCTCCGGCCGCCGGTACCGCCGCCCTGCCTGGTGAAGCGCCGGCAGTCCAGGCCTTCACGCCAGAAATCATCACCATCACCACCGACGTGATGAAGGTCTATATCGACACCGCCGGCGGCGTCATCAAGCGCCTCGAGCTGCTCAAGTTCCACGACAAGCTCGACAAGACCAAGAACCAGGTGCTGTTCGAGACCAAGCCAACCGGCATCTATGTCGCCCAGACCGGCCTGATCAGCAACACCGGCGCGCCGCTGCCGAACCACAACACCGGTTTCGTCGCCAAGCCAGGCCCACGCGCCACCAACGGCAACAGCGAAGTCCAGCTGGTGCTGGAAGCGGAGCAGGGCGGCGTCAAGCTGACCAAGACCTACACCTTCAAGAAGGGTGACTACCTGATCGGCGTGCGCCATGACGTCACCAACCTGAGCACCGCACCGGTTGCACCGTCGCTGTACCTGCAGCTGCTGCACCACGGCAACGAGCCGGAAGGCGAGAGCTGGTTCAACGCAAGCTACACCGGCCCGACCTTGTACACCGATGCCGACAAGTACCAGAAGCTGACGTTTGAAGACATCGAAAAGCACGGCAAGGCCGAGCACTCGACCAAGTCGAGCGACGGCTGGATCGCGATTTCGCAGCACTACTTCGTCTCGGCATTCTTGCCGCAGGACAAGTCGCCGCGCGACATCTACACCAAGAAAGTCGACACCAACCTGTATGCCATCGGCAACCTGATCCCGCTGGGCACCATCGCCCCGGGCGCAACGCTGAGCAACGAAGCGCGCCTGTATTCGGGTCCGCAGGATGAGAACAAGCTGGAAACGATTGCCCCTGGCCTGGAACTGGTCAAGGACTACGGCATGCTGACCATCATCGCCAAGCCGATCTTCTGGGTCATGGACCAGATCAACAAGGTGCTGGGCAACTGGGGCTGGACGATCATCGCGCTGACCGTGCTGATCAAGTTGCTGTTCTTCCCGCTGTCGGCCGCAAGCTACAAGAGCATGGCCAAGATGAAGATGGTCACGCCGAAAATGCAAGCGATCCGCGAGAAGTACAAGGGCGATCCGGCCAAGATGAACCAGGCCACGATGGAGCTGTACAAGACCGAAAAGATCAACCCGCTGGGCGGCTGCCTGCAGATCCTGGTGCAGATGCCGGTGTTCATCGCGCTGTACTGGGTGCTGAACTCGTCGGCCGAGATGCGCGGCGCGCCGTGGGTGGGCTGGATCCAGGATCTGACCGCACCTGACCCGTACTACATCCTGCCGGTGCTGTACGCGATCTCGATGTTCATCACCACTAAGCTGAACCCGCAGCCGGCCGATCCGGCGCAGGCGAAGATGATGCTGTGGATGCCGCTGATCTTCTCGGTCATGTTCTTCTTCTTCCCTGCCGGCCTCGTGCTGTACTGGGTAGTGAACAACATCCTGTCGATCGCGCAGCAGTGGGTGATCACCAAGAAATTCGAATCCGGCAAAGTGAAGTAAGCCAGCCGGCGAATGATGAGAATGCCCGTGCACTGCGCGGGCATTTTTTTTGATAAGAATAATTTACAATCGCAAAATGAATCTCGACACATCACCCATCGCCGCAATCGCGACAGCCCCTGGCCGCGGCGGCATCGGCGTCGTGCGCGCCTCAGGCAAATCGCTGGCGCCCCTGATGGCCGCGCTGTTTCCTGGAGCCGCGCTGAATCCGCGCCACGCCACCTACATCCCGTTCAGGCAGGCCGACGGCAGCATCATCGACCAGGGCATTGCGATCTGGTTCAAAGGCCCGCACTCATACACCGGCGAGGATGTGCTCGAGCTCCAAGGCCACGGCGGCCCTGTCGTGCTGCAGATGCTGCTCGCCCGCGTGCTCGAAGCCGGCCAGGAAGCCGGCCTGCGCCTCGCCGAGCCCGGCGAATTCACCCGCCGCGCCTACCTCAACGACAAGCTCGACCTGGCCCAGGCCGAAGCCGTTGCCGACCTGATCGACGCATCGACCGAAGCGGCGGCCAGGTCCGCTTCGCAATCGCTGTCCGGCGCGTTTTCGAAAGCCATCAACACGCTGGTCGAACAGACCATCGGCCTGCGCATGCTGGTCGAGGCCACGCTTGATTTCCCGGAAGAAGAAATCGACTTCCTGGAAAAATCGGACGCGCGCGGGCAGCTGTCCGTCATCATCGCGTCGCTTGACCACGTGTTCCGGCAGGCGGCGCAAGGCGCGCTGCTGCGCGAAGGGCTGAACGTGGTGCTGGTCGGCCAGCCGAACGTTGGCAAGTCGTCGCTGCTCAATGCGCTGGCCGGTTCCGACGTTGCCATCGTCACGCCGATCGCCGGCACGACGCGCGACAAGGTCAGCGAAACGATCCAGATCGAAGGTATCCCGCTCAACATCATCGACACCGCCGGCATTCGCACGGTGGATGAAGCGGTCGACGTGGTCGAGCGCATCGGCATTGAGCGCACGTGGGGCGAGGTGGCGAAGGCCGACGTGATCCTGCACCTCCTCGATGCCAATCTGGGCCCGAGCGCGGCGGATGAGCACATCTGCGCCTCGTTCCCGAAGGGCGTACCTGTACTGCGCATCTGGAACAAGATCGACCTGTCCGGCCACAAGCCGGGACTGGACGTCGCGGCCGACGCCACCCATCTCTATCTGTCGGCGAACGAACACCAGGGCATCGACCTGCTGCGTGAGGAGCTGCTGCGCATCGCGGGTTGGCAGCAGACGGGCGAGTCGCTTTACCTCGCGCGCGAACGGCACCTGATCGCCCTGCGCAACGCCCGTGCCCATCTCGACCATGCCGCCGCCCACGCAGCGCAGAACGACCAGTCGCTCGACCTGTTCGCGGAGGAATTGCGGCTGGCGCAGGCGCAGTTGTCGACTATTACTGGTGAGTTCTCACCGGACGATCTGCTGGGCGTGATCTTCAGCCGCTTCTGTATCGGAAAATAGACTCGCGTCCAGTAATGCTTCGCGCCGCGAGGATTGGCGGCTCGAGGAGTTTTTCCACCTTGATCGATGTCAAATGCTTGCGGCACCTCCGTCCTAGCATCAGGAGGCCAGCATGTAGTGCGCATCCATCAGCGTGGAGGTTCATGATGAACCAGCAAGCATCGAATTTTGGTCGGATCTTCGTGGCGGCTTCTTTTGTTTGCCTTAGCGCATGTGGCGGCGGAGATGCTGACGAAGCAGCTGTCACAGCATCAGTCAGCGAGTCCTCGACAACGACAGTGGCTTCCCAGGTGCGCACCGGGCCAGTCAAGTCCGCCTTGCCGACTGTCTCTGCCGGGTTCAAGGTTGAAGTTTATGCCAATGTAACCGAGCCAATGAAACTGTCTTTCGGGCCGGATGGCGCGCTTTACGCGGGGCGGCAGGGAGGCGACGTGATTCACAGGGTCGCTCCCGGGGGGCGCTCTGTTTCAGAATTTGGCCCTCCTATGGTGGACCCTGATGCGGTTCTTGTCGACGCTGCCGGACTTATAAGCGGCACACCTAATTCCGTCCTGGTCGGGGGAGGCGGTATTCTGGCTGCAATTTTCCAGAATCAAACGTCGGGAGTTATATTCAGTTCCGGCTTTGCCGATGTCGATGATATGAAGTTCGACCGTGCCGGACGTCTTATTTTTTCGGATGACCTTCCCCAAGTCCTGATGAGCAACGGTAGTGCACCCACCGTCTTGTTTTCGACCCCGAGTCGACCCGGCAGCATTGCAATCGACGACAAAAACCGAATTTTCGTAGCGCTGGAAGATGGGACCATCAGGATTTACAACGCAGACGGGACCTTGGCTGATAGTGCTTTCGCAACCGGTCTGGCAGGTCTTGATACCTACCTCGCCTTTGGTCCCGGGGCAGGTGGCTTCGGGCAAGCGCTCTATGTCCTGAATGGAAGCAACCTTCTTCGATTCAACAGGTCCGGGCACGCAACCCTGATCGGATCAGGATTCAGTGTCGGTCCCTCGTCTGGTACCGGTTTCGTGTTTGGCCCTGACAACGCACTCTACGTGTCTGAGTACAACGAAGATCGGATTCTTCAGATTGCTCGGGGACGCGGCCGGTAGCCGCTTTATCGCTCTCAGCAAACGTTGTGTGAGAGTAGTGCAGTGACCCTGTTCCTCCAGCGCCTTCAGCTCCGCTGGTCGTCCCCTTTTGCCCGCACCTGCTGGGTGTGATCTTCAGTCGCTTCTGTATCGGGAAGTAAGGTCGCCCTGCATGTCCCTTATCCCGGCCGGGTTGGGACATCGTAAGAACTTACGCTGGACTGGACGCTAAGATGGAGGGATTTCAATTAAGACTATACGCAACTTGCGGATAGTTCTATCCATTTGCGTATAATCGTATGCGTGCCACCTTCATCGAGCTTCCGCCGTTCATGAGGCACCGGGCCGATTATCTTGACGACGAGGCGTTCTGCGGGCTTCAGCGCCAATTGATGAAAGATCCTGAGGCGGGGGATGTTATTCCTGGTACTGGCGGGCTGAGAAAGCTTCGCTACAGGGATCGCATACGGGGCAAAGGAAAACGGAGCGGATTGCGGGTGATTTACTACTGGCGCGTAGCAGCTGATCAGTTTTGGCTTTTCACTTTGTACGACAAGGACGAGGCTTCCGACTTGACCTCTCCTCAGCGTAAGGCGCTGTCTGCCATGCTGCAACGAGAATTGATAGCAAGGAGCACCGAATGAAGAAGCGAAACCTGTTCGCGGAGTTGGAAGAGGGATTCGAGGCGCTTGCGGATGAGCGTGCGGGTAAGATCACTCTACGCACTAGCACGGTCGAGTATCGTCCAGCGTTAGAGATAACCGCTGCTGACGTCGTGCGGGTCCGAACCAAGCTCAACGTATCGCAACCTGTGTTCGCACGGCGCTTTAGAACGGAAACGAAAACGGTCGCGAACTGGGAGCAGGGGCGTTCCAAGCCAAATGCACAGGCCGCAATATTGTTGCGGCTTATCGATCGTCACCCGGAGTTACTGGACGAGATCGCAACGCTGTAAGCGCACCCTACAATCAGGCCGTTCTGGAAATTCGGCTGGCGACCTGAGCCACAGATCAGTTTTTCTTAAAATACTTTCCATCTGGTCGGAGCGTGGTGCGCTTCTTTCTTGCCCACTCCGTTTGATATTCGAGGCCAGGCCAAGGCAGTGCGTTCATTTTTTTCCAAAACCCTGTCGATTTCTGCGAATCTGATACGTCGTAGTGTTAGCAAGACCAATAACGCTCACTTTCAGGGAGAAAAGCAATGCTTGAAACTCCGCACATTACGCAATCGACCGCCCAGCAAGCGGCGGTCATCCACCTGACCATCCCGCGTGACCAGATCCGAACTGCGATGGGCCCGGCGATCCAGGAAGTCATCGACACCGTCGTCGCCCAGGGCATCGGCCCTTCCGGTCCCGTGTTCTCGCACCACTTCAAGATGGAGCCCGGCACGTTCGACTTTGAGGTCGGCGTTCCGGTGTCCGGGCCGCTCACGCCGACCGGCCGCGTCAAGGCCGGTACGCTCCCCGCAGCAAGGGTTGCCCGCACCGTCCTGCAGGGCAACTACGATCAGCTTCCCGAAGGCTGGGGCCAGTTCATGGCCTGGCTCGACAAGGAGGGCCTGCCCAAAGCGCCCGGCCTGTGGGAGGTGTACGTAAAAGGCCCCAACCTGGACCCCGACCCATCGACCTGGCGCACCGAACTCAACCAGCCGTTGCTCGGCTAATTCGACGAAAAAAGGAGACTTATCATGGCAACCGAGACTGTGAAGAAAATTCCGGAAGGCATGCACACCGTCACGCCGCACCTGGTCTGCGCCGGCGCGGCCGACGCGATTGAGTTCTACAAGAAGGCGTTCAACGCCGTCGAGTTGCACCGCCTGCCCGGCCCGGCAGGCAAACTGATGCATGCTGCGATCCGCATCGGCGACTCGACCGTGATGCTGGTCGACGAGTTCGCGGAGTGGGGCAGCAAGGGGCCGAAAACGTTGGGCGGCAACTCTGTCACCCTCCACCTGTACGTGGAGGACGTCGACGCCACGTTCGCGCAGGCGGTGTCGGCTGGCGCCACGCCATTCATGCCGGTGACAGACATGTTCTGGGGCGACCGCTACGGCATGCTGATCGACCCGTTCGGCCACAGCTGGTCGGTCGCCACCCACATCAAGGACATGACGCCCGAAGAAATGCTGAATGCGTCCCAAGCCGGCTGCCCTTAACTTAATCAGCGAGAGGAGAACAACATGCGATTCATGGTCATAGTAAAAGCGACCGCCGATTCCGAAGCCGGCAAGATGCCAAGCGAGAAGCTGCTGGCCGACATGGGCAAGTACAACGAAGAGCTGGTGAAGGCGGGCGTGATGCTGGCCGGTGAAGGCCTGCATCCAAGCTCGAAAGGCGCGCGCGTCAAGTTCTCGGGCCCCAACCGTACCGTGGTCGACGGCCCGTTCGCAGAGACCAAGGAACTGGTCGCCGGGTTCTGGCTGTGGGAGGTAAAGTCGAAAGAGGAAGCGATCGAGTGGGTCAAGCGCTGCCCGAATCCGATGGAGGGTGACTCCGAGATCGAGATCCGCCAGGTGTTCGAGGCCGAGGACTTCGGCGACGAATTCACGCCCGAGCTGCGCGCGCAGGAAGAAGCCTTGCGCGAGCAAATGGTCGCGAAACGTTAGGAGGCGCCATGCGATTCCTGATCTTTCGAAAAGCCGACGCCGACACCGAGCAGGGCGCAATGCCCAGCGACGAGCTACTGACCGCGATGGGCGCGTACAACGAGCAGCTGGTCAACGCGGGCGTCATGCGCGCCGGCGAGGGCCTGCGCCCCACCCGCGAGGCGGTGCGGGTCAAGCTCTCGGACGGCAAAGCCACCGTCATCGACGGCCCGTTCGCCGAAACCAAGGAGCTGGTGGCCGGCCTGTCCGTCTTCGAAGCTGCCTCGCGCGAGGAAGTGGTGAACTGGATCAGGCAGTGGCCGGTGGAGGACGGCGGCGGCAACGTCACCGTCGAAATCCGCGAGTCCGGCTGTCCAGGCGGCTGCGCCGAGGTGCAGCCGAATCCGGAAGCGCAGCAGCAGGGCAAGCGCTTTGCCATCCTGCTGCGTTCCAGCCCCGCGCTGGAAGCTGAGGAGCCAGTGGCGCGGGAAAAGCTCGACCGGCTCGATGCGCACAATGCCGCCGAATCGGCCAAAGGCGTGCTGCTCGGCGCCGACGGACTGCGTTCAAGCGCGCATGCCAGCCGCGTGCAGTTCAACGGCGGCAAGGCGACCGTGCTGGATGGCCCGTTCACCGAGATCAAGGAGCTGATCGCGGGCTACTGGATGATTCGCGTGGCGTCGATGGCCGACGCCATCGAGTGGGCGAAGCGCATTCCGTATCCTGCCGGGCCGGAGGTCGAAGTCGAGATTCGCCCGATGTACGAACTTGATGACCTCGATGTCGACTTTACGCCGCAGCTGCGCGAGGCCGAACAGCGCATGCGCGCGATGCAGCTTGAAGCAGGAATGCGCGGGCAACTGGCCACGCCTCGATGACGAAGGAGAGCACGCAGCGCGTCATCGAGGGCGTGTGGCGGATCGAGTCGGCGCGCATCATCGGCGCGCTGGCCCGCATGCTGCGCGATGTCGGGCTGGCCGAGGAGCTGGCGCAGGATGCCTTGGTCGGCGCGCTGGAACGCTGGCCGGAGTCCGGCATCCCGGCCAACCCGGCGGCGTGGCTGATGACGGTGGCGAAGAACCGCGCGCTCGACCACCTGCGCCACGCAAAGCTGCACCAGTCGAAGGAAGCGCAGCTCACCTACGAAATCGAATCGCAGCTGGAGGACGCCGCGCCCGACCTCGACGCCGCGCTCGACGACGACTTCGGCGACGACATGCTGCGGCTGATGTTCGTCTGCTGCCATCCCGTCCTCTCCACCGATGCGCGCGCCGCGCTGGCGCTGCGCCTTCTCGGCGGCCTGACCACCGACGAAATCGCGCGCGCGTTCCTGGTGTCCGAGCCCACCATCGCCCAACGCATCGTGCGCGCCAAACGCACGCTGTCCGAAGCGCGCGTGCCGTTCGAGGTGCCGGCCGCCGACCAATTGGCGGCGCGCCTCGGCTCAGTGCTGCAGGTGATTTACCTGATCTTCAACGAGGGCTATTCCGCCAGCGCCGGCGACGCCTGGCAACGCCCGAAGCTGTGCGAGGAGGCACTGCGCCTTGGCCGCATCCTCGCCGCGCGCATGCCGGACGAAGGCGAGGTGCACGGACTGGTAGCGCTGATGGAGATCCAGTCGTCCCGTACGCGGGCACGCATCGGCCCGAAAGGCGAACCGGTCCTGCTGATGGACCAGGACCGGGCGCGCTGGGACCAGCTGCTGATCCGGCGCGGCTTCGCTGCCCTGGAACGCGCTGCGAGGCCGGGCGAGGGCCTGGGGCCATATGGGCTGCAGGCAGCGATCGCAGCCTGCCATGCCCGCGCCGTGACACCTGGCGACACGGACTGGATCCGCATCGCGGCTCTCTATGACGCGCTCGCGCAGCTGACGCCGTCGCCGGTGATAGAGCTTAACCGCGCGGTGGTGCTGTCGATGGCGTACGGACCGGCGGCCGGGCTGGAACTGGCCGACCGGCTGGCCGGTGAACCGCAGCTGCGCAACTACCACCTGCTTCCCAGCGTGCGCGGTGACCTGCTGGCGAAGCTGGGGCGCGGTGCCGAAGCGCGCGTCGAATTCGCACGCGCGGCGGCACTGACCAACAACCTGCGCGAGCGCGAGCTGCTGCTGGCGCGGGCGCGCGACTGCGGCTAGCCTGCGGCGCGGCCTGACGGACTGTGCTAATGTTTTGGCATGAAAACGACTACCGGATTCCGCCTTTCGGCGATGCTGCTGGCCTGCTCCGTGCTGGCCTCGTGCGCGAACGTGTTCGGCCCGCGCCAGGTCGAACTGCCGCTACATAAACTCCAGGCCGGGATGGAGCGCCGCTTCCCGTTGAACAACCGGGTGCTTGAGTTGTTCGAAGTCCAGCTCACCCGCCCGCAAGTGGCGCTGATTCCCGAAACGAACCGCGTGGCGTTGACGATGGATGCATCGGTGGCTCCGCCTTTCCTGCGCCAGTCATGGACCGGGACGATGGCGATGTCGGGACGGTTGTATGTCGATGCCGCGCGCGGCGCGGTGACGATGGCCGAACCGCGCGTGGACCGGTTCGCGATCGATGGAATGGATGAGTCGCGCCAGAGGCAGGTGACCAGGGTGGTCAATGTGCTGGTGGACCAGCTGGTGCGCGATACGCCGGTCTACAGTTTCCGCCCGGAGGACTTGCGCTACGCGGGGGTGCAGTTCGTGCCAACGACAATCACGGCCGCGCGCCATTCACTGGTGGTAACGCTGGAACCAGTCCGCTAGTCTGCACTCTCGGGCAGCTGCGGCGGCAGCGCCCACTTCAGGCCCCGCGTAATCACCGCCGGGAACACGGTCAGGTGATCCTCATCGTCGATAATCGTGGTCTGCACCTCAAGACTGCGGTAACGGCGCGACTCCAATACATGCGCAAGTGCCTGCAGGTCGCGCACCATGTCGACCGTCTTGTTATACCGCGGGTTGGTCGAGCTGAAGTTCAGAGTCTCGTACGACGCCACCGCCATGAACACTTTCGCACGCAGGTCGCTGTGTGACTTGGCGTAGTTGCGCTCAGTGGCAAACGCCACGCGCCGGTCGAACCAGAGCGACGGGCTGCCGATGATGTACTTCTCGAACATCGACGGCTCGGTAAGCAGCACGTGCAGCCCGAACAGCCCGCCGAACGAATGCCCCGCATAAATCGCGCGTTTCATGTCCGCGCGGTAGTGTTTCGCAATCAGCGGGAATACCTCGTCGGCGATGAACTTCCGATAGCCTTCCGCTTCGCCATACACCGGAGCGGCGGTCAGCATGTCCGACACCGCCTCCTTGTCGCCGTTGGCAGTCGGCGTATAGTCGCGCCGGCGGCTGTATTCCGGCGTCTCGCCTTTCGCGTACGACAGGCCGACCAGGATGAAGTCTTCCATGTCCTCGCCGCCGTTGCGGATGCGCCTTGTGATACTGCGGATCAGCGGGAAAGCGTAGGCCGCATCGGTGACAAACAACACCGGATACTGGCGCGTAGTTTCCGCATAGCCGCGCGGCAGGCCGATGTACAGCTGGTAGTCACGGTGCAGCGCCCTGGCGCGGATGTCGCGCACTTCGGTGCCTTCAAGCACGTAGGGCTGGGGCGTACTGTCACCGGGCGTGCGGCCATCCGGCGCTTGCTTCGAGCACGCGGCCATGGAGCCCAGCAACAGCGCCAGCAGCAGAAAACGCCTTATTTTCATGCGTGAGCTTTCCTCACCAGAACGCGCAAAAAAAACCCTCGCGGCAGTCGACCGCAAGGCTTTACCCGGTATGCATTCCTGCTATTATTTACGCAGCTGAGTTGTAACTCTGCGCCCGCCACACGATTGGGATGTTAGCGGCGCAACAGCGTTTTTGCGTTGTTGAATTGCAAGCGAGACCGTGATAGTCGGCTTGGCAGTGGTCGCGAGAACCAGTTGTTGTTGTATTGCGGCGCTATGTCGTATTCCTCACAGCAACAATACGGGGCTTGACGTCGATCATTGCCGCGGTGTTCCAACTGAGTAACCTTGCGGTAACACTTTGATGTATGTACTGCCTGCGAAGGGGTGAATCTTGGGAACGATACAGGAAAATTTGCCGGAGAATGACGGCAACGTTGAGTTGCCCTCAACCCCCCGGCCCAGCGCGGTTTGCGCACGCCAGGCGTTGCCGGCGAAAGGTTCGTGCTGGTACTGTGAAAAGCCGCTCGATAGCGTGCGGCGGTTCTGCGGCAAGGATTGCGCCGATTCGTTCGACGAAGAAGCCGAATACACGCGCTGACGCGCGCCAGCGCCTATCCGGCGTTGCCAGTCCGGCGCAACAAGCCCAGCGCCCGGTCGTAATCGAATTCATTGGCCGCTGCGGCCACTTCCTCAAACTTGGCATCGCCCAGGATCATCCGCAAGCTCGCCTCTGAATCCTCCAGCAGGTCGACCGCCGCGCCGTCCCCACTCATCAGCAGGTCCAGCAGGCTCGCGAGCAAGGCCGGGTCGGCGACAGCGTCGTGTTGCGGCCACGCCGGCGCCGGCGGTTGCGTGGGTTCGTTGAGCAAGTGATCGAGCACCGCAATGGCTTTGGCCAGCGCAGGCTTGAGCGAGGCGAGGCAGGCCGCCTCGTCGCCTGACCCGGTGCGCAGCGCCGTTTCGAGCGCGCACGCCGCCTGGTGCAGCGGACGGGCGCCGATCATGCCGGCCGCGCCCTTGAGCGTGTGGGACAGGCGATGCGCCAGCGCACGGTCGCCGGCGTCGATCGCGGTCCGGATCGGGCCATCGCCGCCCGTGTAGTCCTTACGGAAGCGCCGCAACATCCGCGTATATAAGTCGCGGTCTCCCATCACACGGTCAAGTCCGTCGACAATATCGACGACTTCGCGCGAGGCCGTGCCGGCCCGTAGCTCTAGCGTGCTGGGAGTAAGATCGTCTGTCATTGGCTGGCAAGCATTACGTTGAAATCGCCAGCTACGATATCAGATTTTTAACGCTGCAATGTGGAAACTTTATTTGGTGGTGAACGACCAGGTTTTGCTAGTCGCAACATTGTTGAGCGTGCCGGTGAAGGTCACGTCGTAGGTGGTGTTTGGCTTCAGTACAGCCAGTGGCACGATCGATGCGGCCGATGAAGTCGGTTCGGCCACGTGTTCACCTTCGCGGATCAGGCGGGTTGCGAGGTCGGCGCCGCCGCGCGGGCGCATCGTGAACGTCTGCACCACGATATTGACGTCGATGTCGGCATGCACGCTGACCGGGTATCCCACTTCGTTTATGTCCGGAACCGGATCCGGCGACTCCTGGTTGCTGAAGAAGTTCGTGGCCACTTGTACCTGCCCGTTAACCGGCCAGGTCACCAGGTTGCGGCTGCCGATGCCGGGACCATAGCCGTTGGCCGATGCCAGGTTGGTGGTGAAGTAGGTGTAGCCCGCGCCCGTGGTCGCCGCACCGGTGCCGACTTCCTTGAACTTCGGCTCGAAGATCACAAAGCGGTGGTAAATCGCCGTAATCAGTTCATCCACCATGTAGGCGCCCGAACTGCTGGAGGTGGCGGAGATGACTTCTCCGAACGCATACGAGGCGTGTTTATATTGATAGCCGGCAGCCGTCATCCGGTCGCCCTGGGTGACGCCCGTGAAGGCAGGCTTGCCGGGCGTTTGCTCGTGCGTGACGACGTTGTTGGTCTTCTGGTATTCGGAGTGGCCGCGTGCGGCGATGTCGAGCAGTTCGTTGCGGGTCACCACCGGCATGCCAGCCTGCGCGCGGCGGTAGTTAATCCAGTTCAAGCCATCTTGCGGGATATTGTTGGTCAGCGTAGGCGCGCCCGGCTCCTGCGGCTGCAGGGCTGACGGGGGCGCCGTCGCCTGCACGGCCACCGGCGCGTCGCTCCCCCCGCCGCCGCAAGCAGCCAGCATCAACGCCGTCAGCAGGCCTGCCGAATAAAGCTTCCAGTCACTCGATGTGCTCATTACTACTCCCATGCATCTTTACGCCAATCATCAATTCTAGGTGAAAATGAGAATTGGTGAGATTTGATATGCTCATCCAAACCGCTGCGAAATTGAACGCCCTGTAGAATGCAAATATGAATGTAAAACGAACTAAACGACAGCACCTTGCGCGCGCTAAATTCGCGTTACCGAGCTTTGTGACCTTGCTCTCGATCGCCTGCGGTTTCGCCAGCATCGTGATTACCGTCGACAACGCGCACGTCGGCGACCCCGCGGATTACCGCCTCGCCGCCATCCTGCTGGTGCTGGCCGGATTTTTCGACGCGCTCGACGGCTTTGTGGCGCGCGCGACCGGCACTTCTTCCGAATTCGGGGTCCAGCTCGACTCGATCGCCGACGTGATGAACTTCGGTTGCGCGCCTGCGTTGCTGCTGTACACCTACGGATTCGTCCCGCTCGGCGCGGATTACCCGATACTGCTGCGCTTTGGCGGTTTCGCCTGCTTCATGTTTGTTGCCTGCGGCGCACTGCGCCTTGCGCGCTTCAATGTCAGCGTCGGGCGCACCGACCCGCGCTATTTCGTCGGCATGCCAATCACCGCCGGCGCGGCATGCGTGGCGTCAGTGGTCGTGGCCTGGCCGGACGCCGCCAATTCGCTGCTGCACGCCATCGGCGTCATCATTTTAATGGTATCAGTCGGCGGGCTGATGGTCTCGACGATTCGCTTCCCGAGTTCGAAGCAGCCGATGAACAAGCTGGTGATGCTGCTGATCGCCGTGGGAATCGGCCTGCTGGTGTGGCTGCAGATGCGTTTCTT
>DASWSX010000149.1:0-10401 GCA_036402435.1 Telluria sp.
GACAAGCCCTTGCGCTTGAGGACCGTGTTCACGCCGCCTTCGTAACGCGTCGAGGCGCGGCCGAAGAAGCGGTTGAACCAGCCGAAGAACCGACCGAATACCTTGTCCATCCCACGGGTCAACGCGTCCTTCGGTGCGTCGTGCGGCTTGAGCAGCGCGGCGGCCAGCGCCGGCGACAGGGTCAGCGAGCTGAATGCCGAGATCACGGTCGAAATGGCGATCGTCAGCGCGAACTGGCGGTAGAACTGGCCGGTCAGGCCGGAGACGAACGCGATTGGCACGAACACTGCGCACAACACCAGCGCAATCGCGATGATCGGACCGCTGACTTCCTTCATCGCCTGCACGGTCGCTTCGCGCGGGGTCAGCCCGTCCTCGATATTGCGTTCCACGTTTTCGACGACTACGATGGCGTCGTCGACCACGATGCCGATCGCCAGCACGAGTCCGAACAGTGACAGCGTGTTGATCGAAAAGCCCAGTCCAAGCATCACCGCGAATGTGCCGACGATGGATACCGGGACGGCGAGCAGCGGAATGATGGATGCGCGCCAGGTTTGCAGGAACACGATCACCACCAGAACCACCAGCGCCACCGCTTCCAGCAGCGTGGTGATCACGGCGCTGATCGATTCGCGCACGAACTGGGTGGGGTCGTAGACAACGCTGAATTCAACGCCTTCCGGGAAGTCCTTCTTCAGTTCGGCCATGGTGGCGCGCACGTCGGCCGACAGCTGCAGCGCGTTTGCGCCAGGAGCTTCGAACACGCCGATTGCGGCGGCCGATTTGTTATTCAGCAGCGAACGCAGCGAGTAAGAGCTGGAGCCCAGTTCCAGGCGCGCCACATCCTTCAGGTAGGTGATTGCGCCATCGGCGCCAGTGCGCACCACGATGTCGCCGAACTGTTCGACCGACGTAAGCCGGCCCTGGGTGTTCACGGTCAGCTGGAAGTCAGCGTCTTTCGAGGGCGACGCGCCAATCACGCCCGCGGCTACCTGCACGTTCTGTTCGCGAATGGCGCCCACGACGTCGGGCGCGGTCATGCCACGCGCCGCCACCTTTTGCGGATCGAGCCACACGCGCATCGCGTAGTCGCCCGCGCCGAACAGCTGGACTTCGCCCATGCCTTCGATGCGCGCCAGCTGGTCTTTCACGTTCAGCACCGCGTAGTTGCGCAGGTAGACGTCATCGTAGCGCCCATTCGGGGATACGAGGTGGACCACCATGGTCAGGTTGGGCGAGCTTTTTACCGCCGTCACGCCGATCTGGCGCACTTCTTCCGGCAGGCGTGGCAAGGCGCGCTGGATGCGGTTCTGCACCTGCGATTCGGCCTGCTCGACGTCGGTGCCGACCTTGAAGGTAACGGTCAGGGCCAGTGCGCCGTCGGAGGTCGACTGCGACGACATGTACAGCATGTTCTCGATGCCGTTGATCTGCTCTTCGAGCGGTGCCGCGACGGTTTCGGCGATCACCTTGGGGTTCGCCCCTGGAAACTGGGCGCGGACCACCACCGATGGCGGTACCACGTCCGGGTATTCCGAGATCGGCAGGTTAAAGATCGACAGCAGGCCGGCGACGAAAATGATGATCGACAGGACGGCCGCAAAAATCGGCCGGTCGATGAAAAATCTTGAGAAGTTCATGATTTATTCCTTGCCCTTGGCTGCGACTGCGGCCACTTTCATTTCGGTTTTGCGGTCAGCGTCCATCGCGACCATCTGCGCGTTGACCGGTGCACCCGGCTGCACGCGCTGCAGGCCGTTGACCACGATCTTCTCGCCCGGCCGCACGCCGCTGCGCACAATCCGCAAGCCATCGATTGTTGGTCCCAGCACGACCGCGCGGTATTCGGCCTTGTTGGCGGCGCTGATCACGTAGACGAACTTGCGGTTCTGGTCCGTTCCGACGGCGCGATCGTTGATCAGCACCGCGTTGGATTGCCCGCCTGCGCTGCCGCCCAGCTGGACCCGCGCGAACAGGCCGGGCACCAGCGTGTCGTCGTCGTTGTTGAAGGTGGCGCGCATCCGCACGCTGCCGGTTGCGGTGTCGAGGCTGTTGTCGACGAATTCGAGTTTGCCCTCATGCGGGAAGCCGGTTTCGTTGGCCAGGCCTACCTTGACGGCTACCGGTGCGCCTTTGTGCGCGTCGCGGCCGACCCGAAGGTACGTCGCTTCATCGCCGTCGAAGGTAGCGTAGATCGGGTTGTTCGAGACGACGGACGTCAGGACCGCCGATGGGTCGACCAGGTTACCAGTCGTGATTTCGGCTTTCGACACGCGGCCACTGATCGGCGACTGCACCTTGGTGTACGCGATGTTCAGGCGCGCCGCTTGCAGCGAGGCCTGTGCGGCGCGCACATTGGCGTCCAGTTCCTTCAGTGCTGATGCCTTTTCGTCGACCTCGCGCTGCGCGATGGCCCTGTCGGCCAGCAGGCGCTGGGCGCGGTCAAGTTCCAGCTTGGCCAGTTCGGCCCGCGCGCTCGCCGAGTTGGCGGCAGCTTCGGCCCGGCTGGCCTCCGCCTGGAACGGGCGCGGATCGATTTCGAACAGTAGCTGGCCTTTCTTCACCAGGCTGCCCGGCTTGAAGTGCACCTGCGTGATAAAGCCGCCGACGCGGGCGCGGATGTCGACCCGTTCGACCGCTTCCAGCCTGCCGGAGAACTCCTGCGTTTCAGTGACCTGCCGCTCGATGACGGTGGCAGCGGTAATTGGCGGCGCTGCCGGTGCGGCGCCGGCCGCGTTTGCGGTGGCGGTGTCGCAGCCGGACAGCAGCGCGGCGGCAAGGCCCGCGGCGGCCATGGCGGCAACCAGCGGCTTGGCGATGACCGAGATTCGATGGGTGGTTTTCATGATGATGTCCTTTTTTTAGTCGAAAAGAGGCCCCGGCCCGGCCCCGGGAGGGCCGAACGCAAAGTCACAGGCAAAGCGGTCCCCGGACGCCTTAAAAAAGGCGTCGCAGGGGTTTAAAGGGGAGTCAGGTCAAGGAGGCTTATGCGCCGTCGAGCGTGGCCAGGAAGCGGGAAATTTCGGTCAGCGCGGCTGCTTCGCACGCGCACTCGTTACGGGCGGCGGTATCCTGGATGGATTCCGGGGCCAGTCGTTTCATCGTCGTCGACACGCCTGAACTGGTGAGTTTCGCACCGTATTGTTCGGCCTCGTCGCGTAATGGGTCGTCTTCTGCCGACAGGATCAGTGCCGGGGGCAGGTTGCGCAGCCGGCTCGATTGCAGCGGCGAGGCGTACGGGTGGCTGCGGTCGGTGGCATTGGGCAGGTAGCCGCGGTAACTGGCGGCGCAGCTGTTGGCCACTTCGAGCGTTTCAGCATCGGGCGCCACTTCACGCATCGAGCAGGTCGACAGGCCAGGGTCGAGCATCGGCATGACCAGTACCTGGCCCGCTAGCTTCGGTGCGCCGCGGTCGCGCGACATCAGCGAGCACACAGCGGCCAGGTTGGCGCCGGCTTCGATGCCGGCCACCACCATGGTCTTGCCGCTCCAGCCGATGCTGGCCTTGTTCTTTTTCGCCCACAGCAGGACGGCGTGCGCATCTTCGACCGCGGCCGGGAAGGGCTTCTCGCCGGCCAGCGTGTAGCGCGACGACAGGACGACATAGTCCGGGAGAAGTTGTACCAGTCGGCAAAGGAACGGGTCGCCTTCATCGAGGTCGCCGCCGACAAAGCCACCGCCGTGGAAATACACCATGAGCCGGTCAGCCTTTTTGCGCGCGCCATTCGAATACACTCGTGCTTCGAGGGGACCTTCAGCGCCCTGTACCTGGATGTCGCGGCGCGCCACCAGCAGTTCGTCGTCAACCGCATTGTTCATCACAGGCCTCCTTTTTTAGGGCTGCCGGCTTTATCTGCCGGCGCGGCAGCGAACAGGTCGTGTGCGAGCGCATCAAATCCGACCGACTCGGCGCGCGCCGCTTGCGGGAAATGGCCGGCGAACAGCGTCGCGGTTAACAGCAGTGCGCCCAGCAGGACGGTTGCTACTGCAACGATTCCATTTTGATTACACATGACTGTTTCCCCTCGGTTCAGATTTGCATGCATCAATTGACGCAGTACGTACACTGTATATTCGATCTACAATTCGATAAAGATGGCAAAACCGAATTGATTGTTCAGAAATCTGAACAATGCGAGGAATTATGAATAAACTGCAGGCGATGGAAGTGTTCGTACAGGTGGTCGACGCCGGGGGCTTCACGCGCGCGGCGGAGAACCTCCAGCTACCGAAAGCGACGGTGTCGACCTTGGTGCAGGGGCTGGAACAAGCCCTCGCGGTCAAGCTGCTGCATCGCACAACGCGACAGGTTCACGTTACAACGGATGGGGCTGCCTATTATGAGCGATGCGTGCGTATCCTGTCCGACGTGAGGGAAGCCGAGGAATCGCTGTCGAATAACAGGCTTAGTCCAAGCGGGCGCCTGCGGATCGACGTATCGACCGGACTCGCGAACACCATGCTGATTCCGAGGCTGCCGGATTTTTTCGCGCGCTATCCGGACATCCGCGTGGACATGGGTTGCGGCGACCGGCCGGTCGACCTGATCGAGGAAGGCGTGGATTGCGCCATCCGCGGCGGCATACTGCCCGATTCGGGGTTGATCGCGCGGCGTCTGGGCATGCTCGAATTCGTCACCTGCGCGAGTCCTGCCTATCTTGAAAAACACGGACGCCCGAGCCATCCGAACGAACTGATTGACCATCAGTGCGTGAACTATTTTTCATCCAAGACCGGCAAAGTGCAGGACTGGGATTTCACGCGCGATGGCCAGACGCTGAACATTCCCACGCCGGCGTGCCTGGCGGTGAACGATTCGACTGTCTACACCAGCGCGGGACTGAATGGACTGGGCATCGTGCAGATGGCAACCATGGTCGCGGTGCCACTGATCGAATCGGGACAGATGCAAATCATCCTGCCCGGGTGGACGACGGCGCCGCTGCCGGTCAATGCGGTGTATCCGCAGAACCGCCATTTGTCGGCGAAGGTGCGCGTGTTCGTGGAGTGGGTCGCGGACCTGTTCCTGGCGTGGCCGGAGCAGGCAAAGAAGAATTAGCCGCCCGCGCGTTTCGGCTTGAAGCCCCGGCTTTGCAGCTCCGCGATGATGCGGTCGCAGTGATCGCCCTGCACTTCCAGCACGCCGTCCTTGACGGTGCCGCCGGAGCCGCAGGCGGAGCGCAACTGCTTGCCTAGCGCGTTCAATCCGTCGGCGTCGAGCGCCAGTCCTTTGACCAGGGTGACGGCCTTGCCCCCGCGGCCTTTGGTTTGCAGGGTGACGCGCACATTGCCGTCCCCAACCGGCGCCGCTTTCGCCTTGCAGATGCATTCGGCGAGCGCGTGGCGGCAGTCCGGGCACATGCGCCCGGTTTCGGTGGAGTAGACCAGGCCGCCCATGGCGTTACGCGCCATCGGCCCTGCCCGAGCGGGCTACCCAGTCGACCAGCGCATCGAGCACGGCGCGGCCTTTGCCGTCCTTGACCTCGTCGCTGTTGATCATCGCAACCACCACGCACATCTGGCCTGTGGCATCAGGCACGTAGCCGGCCAGCGCCACGACGTCGCGCAGCGTGCCGGTCTTCATGCGCGCGCGGGTGGCGGCAGGGCTGTCCGGCAGGCGCTTGCGCATCGTACCGTCCACCGCCACGATCGGCATGCTGGCCTGGAACTCGGGCGCCCACTTGCTGCGCAAGCCCGCCTGCAGCAAGCCGGCCATTTGCTGCGGCGTGATGCGTTCCAGGCGCGACAGGCCCGAGCCGTTTTCCATCACCAGCCCGGCGTCGTCGATTCCCTGGCGGCGCATCCAGTTGCGCACCGCGAGGTCGGAACGGATGAACGTTGTCTGGGTAAGCACGCCAGGGATCGGACGGCTGCCCTCGACCGCGTCGGGCTCCAGCGTGCCAAGGCTCAGGAACAGGGTGCGCGCCAGTGCATTGTCGGACGGCTTGTTGATGTCGCGGACCACCTCGGGCAACGCGCGCGACGCGTGCGCCGCCAGCACTTTCGCATCCGGCGGGGCCGTCCCTTCTACCGCCGGGCCTTTCAGGGCGCCGCCAAGTTGCTTCCACGTGATGCGGAACAGGCGCTCGACATAATCCTGCCGGTCGAGCACGTTAATGCTGTTGGTGCGCGCGCAGTCCTTCGGATAGGTGCCGTTCAGAACCACGCGGATGCGGCCGTCGGCCTCTTTTTTTACCTCAGGCAGTTTCCAGCCATCTTCCCATTTGGCGCAGTCGCCGTCGATCAGGGTCATTGCCGATTCGATGCTGACCCGGTCCAGCGCCGGTTCCATCGCCAGCTTGATACCCCTGGCGGTCGAGCGCATGTCGATTTGCAGCATGTTCTTGTTGACCAGCAGCGCGTCCGGGATCACGTTGTAATAGGCCTCGGGCGATTCGTCGAACGGCGGCACGCCGACGTCCGGGCGCGACGGGTTGAACAGGCTGCGGTCGATCACCAGCCTGCCGTCGATCCTGCGGATGCCCTGGTTGCGCAGCGCCTGCAGCATGCGGCGCAGCACGTCGCCGTCGAGGTCGGCATCGGCGCCGCCGCGCAGGACCAGGTCGCCCTTCAGGTGTCCGCCGGCGATTTCGCCGTTACTGAGCAGTTCGGTGCGGCCCTTGAACACCGGGCCCAGTTCCTCCAGCCCGACCAGGGTGGTGACCAGTTTCATCGTCGAGGCCGGCGCCATCGGCCGCCCCGCCTGTTTCGACACGAGGATCGTATTGCCGCGGATTACCAGTGCTCCAACCGCGTCTTCCGGGATGCCCGAGGTGGCGAGCAGGCTGGTGACCGGTTGCGGCAGCTGGGCGTGGGCCGCGAAGCTCCACGCGAACAGGGTAACGAGGGCGGTGCGACGCAGCATGGGGCTCCTTAACCGAAGAACAGATAGGCAACGAATACGGCGGCGATCATGCCGGCGACGTCGGCGATCATGCCTGCCGAAATCGCATAACGCGTCTTGCGGATGCCGACCGCGCCAAAGTACAGCGCAATGATGTAGAAGGTGGTGTCGGCGGCGCCTTGCATGATGCTGGCGAGGCGGCCGACGAAGGAATCGACGCCGTAGGTTTTCATCGCGTCGATCATCATCGCACGCGAACCGCTGCCCGAAAGCGGCTTCATCAGCGCGGTCGGCAGCGCGCCAGTCCAGTCGGTGCGCAGGCCGAGCGTCGACAAGACCCAGTTCACCCCCTCGACGATCATGCCCAGCACGCCGGAATTGCGCACTACGCTGATGGCGACCAGCATGCCGACCAGGTAGGGAATGATCGTGATCGAGGTCTGGATGCCGCCCTTGGCGCCTTCGATGAATGCTTCGTACACGTTGACGCGCTTGCGCAGCGCAGCGAAGATGAAGGCGACGATAATCGAGAACAGGATCAGGTTGGCCGACACCTTCGACATCAGTTCGATCTCCGGCTTGGTCATGAACTCGGCGATGTACCACACCAGGCCGCCGATGACGGCGGTGCCGCCTCCCAGCCATGCCAGCACCACCGGGTGGAACAGGTTAAGGCGCTGGCGGATGCCAACGGTGATAATGCCGACCAGCGTGGCCACATAGGTCGCGATCAGGCAGGGAATAAAGATGTCGGACGGATCGGCGGCGCCCAGGATGGCGCGCTGCGCCATGATCGACAGCGGAATCACGGTCAGGCCGGAGGTCTGGATAACCAGGAACATGATCTGGGCGTCGCTGGCCTCGTCCTTCTGCGGGTTAATCTCCTGCAGGCTCTCCATGGCTTTCAGGCCGAACGGCGTCGCCGCATTGTCGAGGCCGAGCATATTTGCCGAGAAATTCATCACCATGTGGCCGGTGGCCGGATGGTCTTTCGGCACACCAGGAAAAATGCGCGAGAAAAAAGGGGCGATGATGCGGGCGATAAAGCCGACCGCACCCGCTTTCTCGCCAATATTCATGATGCCGAGCCACAAGGTCATCACCCCCGCCAGCGGCAGGGCAATGTCCATTACACTGCTCTTGGCCGAATCGAACGTGCCGTCAATCACCCGCTTGAAGATTTCCGTGTCGCCCATGAAAATCCACTGCGCCAGCGCCGCAAGGAAACCTACAAGAAAAAATCCAGACCAGATGTAATTCAGCATGTGTACTCAACTTGCGCGTGGGATATATGAAGATTGTGCAGCGAGAGTATAGGCGCAGGCCGGGGCGAAATGATGAAAGAATGCAGCATTACTATGTAAAAAAGTTATGCCGCGGCCAGGGGATTTCATCGATGCGCTTGCTCTCCGGCAGGCGGACTCGCATATGATATGCATCGACCAACCCGGACCCACCAGATGAAATTCAGCAAAATCGTTGCCGCCGTCTTGCTCGCCGCCGCGTTTTCCGGTGCCAATGGCGCGATGGCAGCCGATGCCCCGGCGCGGCCACAGGTGCTGCACACGTTCCTGTCGACCAGCGAGACCGGTCTCGACCCTGCCGTGGCGTCCGATATCGCGACGCTGAGCCTGCTCGAGAACCTGTTCGACCCGCTGTTGCGCTATGACTACCTGGCGCGCCCGCTCAAATTGCGCGAAAACACGCTCACCGCGATGCCCGACGTGTCGGCCGACGGCCTGGTGTACATGTTCAAGATCCGCCCCGGCATTTACTTCACGCCCGACCCCGCCTTCAAGGGCAGGAAGCGGGAAATGACCGCGGCCGACTATGTTTACAGCCTGACGCGGCTGTATGACCCCGCGCTCAAGTCACCGTGGCTGTTCCTGTTCGAGGGCAAGATCGCAGGCGACGCGGCGCTGAAGAAGGCGTTCAGCCACGCCAAAGCCATCCCCGGGCTGCAAGCCGTTGATCGCTACACCTTGCGCATTCGCCTCAGCGCGCCGGACAACAATTTCCTGCTGTACCTGACCACACCCGCGTCAAGCGTCGTGGCGCGCGAAGTCGTCGAGGCGTACCAAGGCCAGGTGGGCAACCACCCGGTCGGCACCGGCCCGTTCATGATCGGGGAATGGAAGCGCAGCGACCGCATCGTTCTTCTGGCCAATCCCGATTCGACCGCCGTGTTCAAGGGAACCCCGGGCAGCGACCCGGCCGACCAGGCAATTGCCGCCGCCCTCAACGGCAAGCGCCTGCCGCTGCTGGACCGCGTGGAAGTGAAAATCGCCGAGGAATTCCAGGGCCGCATGCTGGGTTTCCTCAGCGGCGAGTACGACTACATCGAGCAGGTGCCCGAGTCGATGACCGACATGGTGATCGAAGGCGGCAAGCTGAAGGCATCGCTGGTGCAGCGCGGCATGGAGCTGACCCGCTTCCCGGTGCTGCAGACCTACTACATGTGGATGAACACCGAAGACCCGGTCATCGGCGGCTATTCGAAAGAGAAAGTGGCGCTGCGGCGCGCGATTTCCCTCAGCTACAACAGCCCGGAGGACATTGCCCTGCTGAAGAAGGGTTTTGCCATCCGGGCCGAGTCGCCGCTGCCGCCCAACGTGCTGGGGCACGATCCGGCCTACCGCAGCCCGGTCGGCTACAACCCGGTGCTGGCCAACGCCCTGCTCGACCGCTTCGGCTACAACAAGCGCGACGCGGACGGATTCCGGCGCAGCCCGGATGGCAGGCCGCTGACGCTGACCATGCACAGCGAAGCGACCGTCGGCGGCCGCCTGCGCGACGAACTGTGGCGCAAGAACCTGACGGCCATCGGCCTGCGTGTGGCGTTCCACAGTGACAAGAAGACCGAGATCATCAAGGCGTCGCGCCTGGGCAAGGTGCAGATGTTTGAAAGTAACTGGATCGCCGACTTCCCCGACGGCGACAACTTCTACCAGCTACTGTACGGCCCCAACAGCGGGCGCGCCAACTACGCCCGCTTTAACCTGCCGGCCTATAACGAGCGTTACGAAAAATCGCGCCAGTTGGCCGATTCTCCCGAGCGCCAAAAGCTGTATTTCGAGATGAACCAGCTGATCCATGCATACAACCCGTGGGTTCCGCTGACGCACCCGATCTCGGCCGACATCCGCCACCCGTGGCTTAAAAACTACAAGCGCCACCCGGTGGAGTTGACTCCGTGGCGCTATCTGCAGCTAGACCTTGCACAACGCGACCGCCTCGGTAGAATAGCCCGCTAATGTTGTAAGGCAATACATTCCCGTAAGTTATGGTTGCCGCCGGATATTTCATTGGCAGCGACGTATTGCTACGCTTACTCTGAAACGACCAAAAATGTAATGCGAAGCACATTACCTATACGAGCTTGCCAGGCGAGCGTGTGAGACCCCAACGAGGAGAGAACCTTGAAGTTGAAGAAGATTGCGCAATTGATCGCCCTGATTGGCGTTGTAAGCCCGGCGCTGGCGCAGGATGTACCCCAACAAATTATCCAGCGCGTCGAAATCACCGGCAGTAGCATCAAGCGCATTGCCAAGGAA
>DASWSX010000150.1:0-11935 GCA_036402435.1 Telluria sp.
TCGGTTTCGTCGAGGAAGATGACTTCCTGGTGCGGGATGTCGGCGTGCACCGGCACCTCGTAGCTGGCCAGGTCGTGGTTGACGAAAAATCCGGTGCGCTTGTCGACCACCAGTTCCTCCATCAGGGCCGCGCCAACGCCCATCGTCATCGCGCCGATGACCTGGCTGCGTGCCGCTTTCGGGTTCAGGATCCGCCCTGCGGCGCACACGGCCAGCATCCGGCGCACGCGCACTTCGCCGGTGGCTGCATCGACGCCGACTTCCACGAAGTGGGCGCCAAACGTCGATTGCTGGAACTTCTTGCCCAGGTCGCCGTACTCCATTTTGTCTTCGCCGACCAGGTCGCCGCCTTGCGCGGCCTGGCTGAGCGGCATCGAACGGCCGGCGGCGCGCACTTGTCCGTCCGCCAGCTCCATCTCGCCGGCAGGCACACCGAGCTTTTCGGCCACCGCTTCGCGCAGCTTGACGCACGCCGCATATACGCCAGCGGTCGAGCTGTTTCCGCCCCACTGGCCGCCCGATCCGGCCGACACCGGGAAATCGGAATCGCCCAGCTTCACCACCACCTTGTCGATGGACACGCCCATCATCTCCGCCGCGGTCTGCGCGATGATGGTGTAGCTGCCGGTGCCGATGTCGGTCATGTCGGTTTCGACCGTCACGATGCCGTTGCGGTCGAGGCGCACGCGCGCCGCCGATTTCATCACGAGGTTGTTGCGGAAGGCCGCAGCCACACCCATGCCGACCAGCCAGCGCCCGTCGCGCACCTTGCCGGGCTGCGCGCTGCGCTTGTTCCAGCCGAAACGCTCGGCGCCGGTGCGCATGCAGTCGATCAGGCGGCGCTGCGAAAAGCGGCGGTCGGTTTTCTCCGGATCGACCTTGGTGTCGTTGATGACGCGGAACGCCACCGGGTCCATCTTCAGCTTTTCGGCCATCTCGTCCATGGCCACTTCCAGCGCCATCATGCCCGGCGCTTCGCCTGGCGCGCGCATGGCGTTGCCTTCGGGCAGGTCGAGCACCGCCAGCCGCATCGCCGTCAGGCGGTTCGGCGCGGCATACAGCAGGCGCGTCTGCTGGACCGCAACTTCCGGTCCGCCGCCCGGCAAGTCGCCAGACCAGGATTCATGCGCCAGCGCGGTGATCTTGCCATCGCGCGTGGCGCCGATGCGCAGGCGCTGGATGGTGGCGGGGCGGTGCGTGGTGTTGTTGATCATCAGCGGGCGCTGCAGCGCGACCTTGACCGGACGCTTCGCGGCGCGCGCGCCCAGCGCGGCCAGCAGCGCTTCGGAGCGCAGGAACAGTTTGCCGCCGAAGCCGCCGCCGATGTAGGGCGACACCAGCCGCACCTTTTCCTTCGGCACGCCGAGCGTCTTGGCGAGGTCGCCGCGGCTCCAGTCGACCATCTGGTTGGACGTCCAGATGGTCAGCTCGTCGCCGGACCATGCCGCGATCGAGGCGTGAGGCTCCATCATCGCGTGGGTCTGGTCGGGCGTGGTGAAGTGGACGTCGAGCTTGACCGGCGAGGCGGTAAAGGCGCCGGCGAAGTCGCCCACTTTGCTGTCCTTCTCACCCTTGGGCACCTTCGCCGATTTCTTCTCGCTGGCCAGGTCGTACGCGCCTTTTTCTTTCACGTACTTCACCCGGACCAGCTGCGCCGCGGAGCGCGCCTGCTCGAACGTCTCCGCCACCACTAGCGCGATTGCCTGGTGGTAGTGCTGGATGTCCGGTCCGCCGAGCAGGGTCGCGGTATTGAAATTGCCCTTGCCGAGCTTGCCTGCATTTTCGGCAGTGATGATCGTGATCACGCCGGGCGCGCGTTTGGCCTCGGCCAGGTCCATCGAACCGATCTTGCCTTTGGCGATGGCGGCGCCGACCACGTAGCCGTAAGCGGCGTTCGGCGCCGCCTGGTGCTGCTCGTACGCGTAAGGCGCCGAGCCGCTGACTTTCATCGGGCCGTCGACGCGGTCGGTTGGACGGCCGATGACCTTCAGCTGGTCGATGGGATTGGTGGTCGCTGGGGTAGTGAATTTCATGACGTTAGCCTTTCTTCGCTTCCGCCAGCAGCGAGGCGAGCGTGCGTTGGACCAGGGTGATCTTGAACGCGTTATCGTGGGTTGGCTTGGCGCCCGCCAGCAACTGGTCCGTGACGGCTTTCGCGCCGCGCGGCATGTTCAGTTCGGCAGCCTCGACCCGCCACGGCTTGTGGGCCACGCCGCCGAGGGCAACGCGGCCGGAACCATCGGGCTGGATGATCGCCGCGACCGACACCAGCGCGAAGGCGTAGGAGGAGCGGTCGCGCACCTTGCGGTACACGTGCGTGCCGCCAACCGGGCGCGGCAGGGTAACAGCAGTGATCAGTTCGCCCGGCTCCAGCACATGCTCGATGTGCGGCGTGTTGCCCGGCAGGCGGTGAAAATCGGCAATGGGAATCACCCGCACGGCGCCGTTGGGGCGTACCGTTTCGACTTCCGCGTCGAGGATGCGCATGGCTACGGCCATGTCGCTCGGATGGGTGGCGATGCAGGCGTCGCTGGTGCCGATGACGGCCAGCTGACGGCTGAAGCCGCCGATGGCGGAGCAGCCGCTGCCGGGCGTGCGCTTGTTGCACGGCAGGTTCGTATCGTAGAAGTAAGGGCAGCGGGTGCGCTGCAGCAGGTTGCCTGCCGTGGTCGCCTTGTTGCGCAACTGCTGCGAGGCGCCGGCCAGCAGGGCGCGCGACAGCACCCCATAATCGCGGCGCACGCGCGCGTCGGCGGCCAGGTCGGAGTTGCGCACCAGCGCGCCGATGCGCAGTCCGCCGTTGGCGGCCGGCTCGATCTTGTCGAGCCCGAGGCCGTTGACGTCGACCAGGTGGCCCGGCGTTTCAATCTCCAGCTTCATCAGGTCAAGCAGGTTGGTGCCGCCGGCGATGAATTTAGCGCCTGGCTTGCTGACGGCCGCTGCCGCTTCGGCCGGCGAGGTGGCGCGCTGATAGGTAAATACTCTCATGCCGTCCTCCCTGCCACTTCGGTGATCGCATCGACGATGTTCGAATACGCGCCGCAGCGGCAGATGTTCCCGCTCATGCGTTCGCGGATTTCTTCGGCGGTCAGCAGGGGGCGCGCGTTCAGGTCGGCGCTGACATGGCTTGGCATGCCTTGCTTGATTTCGTTCAGGACAGCAACGGCCGAGCAGATCTGCCCGGGCGTGCAATAGCCGCACTGGAAGCCGTCGTGCTTGATGAAGGCTGCCTGCATTGGATGCAGCTTGTCCTTGCTGCCCAGGCCTTCGATGGTGGTGACGTCCGAGCCTTCGTGCATCACGGCCAGGCTCAGGCACGAATTGATGCGGCGGCCATCGACGATGACGGTGCAGGCGCCGCACTGGCCATGGTCGCAGCCCTTCTTGGTGCCGGTCAGCTGCAGGTTCTCGCGGAGCACATCAAGCAGCGTGGTGCGGGTGTCGAGCTCGAGGGCATGGTGCTTGCCGTTGACCATCATTGACACTTTATTGGTCACCGGGGGCAGCGCCGGACTGGCGGGTACGGCTTGCTCGGCCGTAGCCACGGACGGCACAGCCGCCACCGATGCCGTGACGGCGCCGGCGATGAGCAGGTCGCGGCGGGTGATTTTGATGTCGCTGAAGTCGTCCATGTGTTCGCGTCCTCTTAGGCTGATGAAATGACTGCCTCCGCGACTGGCGTTCTTTCGAGCGCATAGCAGGGCTGTTGAAGCGCGGCATTAGCCGGCATGACTATTTCACATTCTATGTCAGGCGGCGCGATTCGCTTGTCCTGTACAGCGCATGGTCTTATGAATGTCATTCATGAATCGCCGTATGCCGCCATGTCCGCGCGGCAGCATGCACGCCAGTGGCGGCGAGCTGCGCAAGCGCTGTTTCCACCACTTCAGCGCAGCGCCTTCCTCGCCAGGAATCCGAACCCTCAAATCGACTTTACAATGTGACGAACCGGCGCGCTGGCGGCTGGCGGTATGATGGGCCGGAGTGCCACGTGCCCGATTGAACAAGGAGAACACGATATGAACGATGACCTGGAAAGTGCACTGGATGTGGTGGTGGTTCCGCGCACCCATGACCTCGGCGATGGCTTCAACGTGCGGCGCGCCCTGCCAAGCCGCGAGCGGCGCATGGTCGGGCCGTTTGTATTTCTCGACGAGATGGGCCCGCACCGTTTCCACGCCGGCCAGGGACTCGACGTGCGCCCACATCCGCACATCGGCCTTGCCACGGTGACCTATCTGCTGGAGGGCGAAATCCTGCACCGCGACAGCCTGGGCACCGTGCAGTCGATCCGCCCCGGCGAAGTCAACTGGATGACGGCCGGAAAAGGGATCGTGCACTCGGAGCGCACCGCCGCCGAACTGAGGCCCCAGGGGCCGGTCCTGTCCGGCCTCCAGTGCTGGGTGGCGCTGCCGCGCAAGTCCGAAGAGACCGATCCGTCCTTCCTCCACTTCAAGGCGGCCGAGCTGCCGGTCATCGAAGGCGAGGGCGCCACCGCCCGCATTATCTCTGGCAGCTTCTTCGGCAAGACGTCGCCGGTTCCGGTCGCCTCGGACATGTTTTACGTCGACCTGGTATTGCAGCCGGGCGCGCGCCTGTCGATGCCAGCCGAGTATCCCGAGCAGGCGATGTATGTGGTCCAGGGTTCGCTCGACCTGGGCCGCGATGGCCGCTTCGAAGCGGGGCAGCTGCTGGTGCTCAAGCCCGGCGCCACCGTGACGCTGTCGGCCGGGTCGAGTGTCACCCGGGTCATGCTGCTGGGCGGCGAGCCGATGGATGGCCCGCGCTACCTGCACTGGAATTTCGTTTCCAGCTCGGAGGAACGGATCGAACAGGCGAAAGCCGACTGGAAGGCGCAGGCCTTCCCGAAGGTGCCGGACGAAACCGAGTTCATCCCGCTGCCGGATACGCCCGGCAAGCCGGTGCGCTACCCCTGACTTTTCTCTTCCGCTTTTTTGTCCGACCGCACCGCCGCCAAGCCCTCCACGCTGATCAGCCCTTCGGCGGCGGCGTGGGTGGCGGCAAACACGCTGTCGGGCGACAGGATCAGCTGGGTGCCGGTCGCGCTGACTTCCTCGATCAGGCGGTCGAGCGCTTCGATGCGCGACGGGTCCGGGTTGACGTTGCGGATGTAGATCACCCGCACCGCTTTCGGGTGGCGCCGGACGACCTCGGTGTAGATCTCGGGGTCCTGTTCGCCGCTGTCGCCGATCAGCACGAACTGCATGCCGGGAAAGTAGCTCAGGATCAGCTCGATCTTTTCCAGCTTGTGGTTGCCGTGGCTGGTCAGCTTGAACACTTCCCGTATGCCCAGTTCGCGCAGCAGCAGCGGGCCAACGGGAATTTCCTGCAGGCGCAGGAACTCGACCAGCGGGCCGAACAGATGCCACGGACTGCTCGACACATAGAAGATCGGATTGTCTTCGCTGCCGCCGGCGCCCTGCGTCAACGCGCGGTAGAACGCCGCCACGCCTTTGAATGGCTTGCGGGTGTGCGCATTCGAGCGCGCCAGCATCAGCGCCATGTTCAGCTTGTTGGTGACGTTGGTCCACAGCACGGTGTCGTCGATGTCGCTGATGATGCCGAAGCGCGCGCCAGGGCCTGGCACCACCGCTTCCGCGCTGGCGCGAACCGGAAGGCCGTCATGGCCGCGGCTGTCGGGCAGCTCGAGTTCGACTGTCTGCCACCCTGCGGCCAGCGCTTGCGGCGGCACGATCTCGAACGAAAAATATCCGCCGCTGTCGGTTGTCGTCTCCTGGCTTTGTCCCTGGAACGTGGCGCGCACGCGCGCGCCGGCGACCTCGTCCGACTCCAGCCGCTGGTACAGCGCCACCAGGTTGCTCCAGCGGCTGTCGTCAAGCGCCTGTTCGCGGAAAGCCTGTTCGTCCAGCACGCGGCCCTTGACCCACAGCTTGCCTGCATTGCCGAAGCCGAGGTAGGGAACCGCGAGCAGATGCCGCCCCTCGCCGGCGCCGCGCAGTCGCCGCAGTGCGGCACTGGCGAACACCCCGGCCGTCTTGGCAAGCCGGTGATGCAACGCTTCGTGGTCGCGGTCTTCGGCGGCGCTGGCAGGCGGGCGCGGCGCTGGCTCCGGCGCGGCCATGGCGATTCCGCGCTCAAGCCACACGGGCTCGTCCTGGACCGGGATGGAACGCACGGCGTCGTCCACCTCATTTTCCGCTTCCGGATTCACCGTGTACGGCAGGATATGCAAGGTGGCGCCGGCGCTGCGCATGCGGGCGACTTCGTCGTCGGACGCCACGCCCGGGTTGAGGTAGAACACCGCGCCGGCCGGCGCAACCGTCGCGGCAATGTCATCGAGTCCCACGCGCGTCAATACCAGGAACGGCATGCTGCTTCCTCCTCGATGATCGCGCTGCGGGTCATGGCCTGGCTATTCATACAAATTCCTGTGCTGTCGGAATGTTCATTATGTATCAGCTCCGCCTTTCCCTATCGCCCGGTACGACCGCTCGTTTATCCGACTGGCGAACGAGGCAAGTTCCTACGCGTGCGCGAACGCCCGGATGCGAAAATTACATAAATCGCGTAACCCTGTGGCGCTTGTTGCCACGCACGCTACAACCGACAAAGAAAAATGACCGAACTTAATAACACCGTAAAAACGTACAACCCGAACAACCTGATCGACGAGGTGATGGCCAAGCTGGAGCTCAAGAACGACAAAGGCGTGGCCCGCGCACTGAAGGTCGAAGCGCCAATCATCGAAAAGCTGCGCAGTAAGCACCTGCCGCTTGGCGGTTACCTGCTGATGCGCCTGCGCGAACTCACCGGCATGAGCGTGACCGACCTGCAAGACCTCATGGGCGACCGCCGCCGCAAGTTCCGCATGAATGTGCGGGCAGTGCGCCCGACGCCGAACTGATCTTCCGCTCTCCGTACTGACAGCCCGGCTCCTCACACAGCCGGGCTTTTTTTCGTTCGCCCCGTGCAGGCAACCGTAACGGCCCCACGGCGGGCTTGCACTATAATTCCTCGGTGTTATTTCGCGCAATTTTCCATCCGGGCCGCGGGCCCGATCCGAAGAATGGATGATCAATTGTCTGACAAAATGATCGGTCTCGCGACCGCAGACCTGAACGCACTGGCCAACGAGACCCGTGTCCTGCTGGCGCTGCGCGACCGCGTCATCGAGGCGTGGAAGTCGAACGTCCAGTTCGAACTGGCGCGCGCCAACGACCTGGTCGAGCCGATCCTCGAGAACACGATGCCATCGTTTCACGAGAGCCTGGCGCTGTTGCTCACCCCCGAGTTTCAGACGCGCAGCGAGGCCGACCTGGCGACCATCGCCACCGAGCATGGCGGCGAGAGGGCACGCATGACGCGCTACGACACCACCGCCTTAATCCATGAGCTGCAGATCTTCCGCCGGGTGCTGTTCCAGACGCTGGACGCTGAAGGGGTCTTCCTCGCTCCCGCGCAGGTCAACATGCTGCACACCTCGATTGACGTTGCCGTGCGCGAGAGCGCGAATGCATTCGCGGGCGTCCAGGCCGCGCTGCGCGAACAATTCGCCGCAGCGCTGGTCCATGACCTGCGTACGCCGCTTGGCAACGCACACCTTGCCGCCGAGCTGATCGAGCGGGCATCGAGCCTGCCGCAGGCGCAGGGCCTGGCCAAGCGGATACTGCAAAACACGGCGCGCATCGAAAAAATGGCCACCGAGCTGCTCGATAACCTGTTGTTCGTCGGCGGCGACCGCTTGCCTTTGCGCATCGAACCGTTCGACATGGCCGTGCTGGCCGATGAAATCGCCACGCACACGGCGACCTTCCATGGCGTCGACATCCGTCTCGACACGGTGCCCGTGATGGGCTACTGGTGCCGCGGCTCGGTGCAGCGCGCACTGGAGAACCTGGTCAGCAACGCGATCAAGTATGGCGACCAGTCGGCGCCGATCCAGCTATGGGTGCAATCCACGGGCGCGCGCGTCAAAGTGTCGCTGCACAACGAGGGCGCGCCTATTCCCCTGGAAGACACCGAGAGCCTGTTCCAGCTCTACCACCGGGCCGAGGCTGCTCGTAAGAAGACCGCCGGCTGGGGCGTCGGCCTGCCGTTCGTGCGGCGCGTGGCCGAAAGCCACGGCGGCAGCGTGCTCGTCTCGAGTACTGCGGAGGGCGGCACGACGTTTTCAATCGACATGCCGGTGGACGCCCGGCCGTTCGACAACGCGCCGACACCGGCCTGACGGCGCGCTTCGCGGATGTAAAAAGCCCGGCAACTTGCGAAGCCGGGCTTTTTACGTCACGCCGTCAGATCACGTGAGCAGGGCGATGAGGATGATGATCGGAATTGGAATGCCGAGCAGAAGTAAAAGGATCGAACGCATGTTGGTATCTCCTGAAGTAATTATTTAACCGAACGGGCGATGACACGCTCGTCGTCGCGGTTGCGGCCGCCGAAGGTGGCAGCCAGGCTGGCCGTGAAGGCGCCAAGCAGCAGTGCCACGAACATCCACAGCGAGGCTTTGGCGCCGGCCTTGCGAGCCTCTTCCGCCACTTGCATGGCCTTGGCCTTGGCATCGGCGGCAGCTTTCGAAGCACGCCCATAGATCTCGTCGACACGGCGTTCAGCGTCTGCCGGGGCAACGCCGCTGCGCTTGGCGATCAGCTGGGCCAGGTAGGCGCGGTCGTCGGCTGGCAGGCTGCCGTTGCGGACGGCCGAGATGATGATCTTGTTGACCTCGGCGCGCTGGTCTGCCGTTGCGCTTTCGCCGGTAGTCGAGCGCAGCATCATGTCCGAGAAGTAGTCGGCCGGGCCCGAGGCGTCGCCGTCCGTTGCGTTGGCGCCGGCGGCGGCTGCCGCGGCAGGCGCGGCGGCGTTGCCGATTGCGGCGGCGCCGTCGATGGCGCCGCTCATGATGGCGCGCACCCCGCCGGTCAGCATGGCGACCGTGATCAGGGTGGCGACTGCCCATGCCAGCAGGCCGTGGGCGGTGTCGCGGAAGTGCACTTCATCGGTGTGGACGTTGGCCCACTTCACGCGCAGGCGGCCGGCGATATAGCCGCCGATTGCGGAGGCTGCCAGCGACATGAAGGCGATGTAGGCGATGCTTGCGCCGCCGAGCGGCTTGTCGGTGTACGAATATGGCGAAACCGACGAGAGGCCGAGGCCGACGCCGAGGATCAGCAGGATGAACGACAGCGCGGCAGCCGCGACTGCGCCTGCGAAAATCGCACCCCAGGAAACGCCTGAGGCATGGGCGGCTTCAGGTCCCGCCGAGTGAATCGAGGCTACGCCTCCGGTTACTGGTAATTCCATCTGTTGTTCTCCTTATTGGATTTTTATAAGGGCAGCTGGCGCTGCGGCCAGCCGGCCGGTCACGGCATGGCAGCTTTAAGCGGCGCCTGCCATCAGCTCTTCCTTGCGTGCAGCCATCTGCTGGCCCAGTGCTTCCAGGTCCACCTTGGTCTTGCGCACCTTCGGGAACATTTCGCCTTCTTCTTCCTCGACGTGGTGTTCGATCTGCTCGGACAGCACCTTGACTTTGGCGTCGTACAGGTCGTCGCCCGGGTCCATCTCGCTGATCTGCGCGATCAGGTCCTTGGCGCTGGCGTGTTCGACGACAGCTTCGTCCATCAGGTCGTCGTCCTTGATCGGATCGCGAATGGCCGGGTAGAAAATTTCTTCCTCAACCTGGGCGTGGACGGTCAGCTCGAGGCAGATCTGGTCGGCGATTTTTTTCTTGTTGACCTTCGAACGGTCGCTCAGCGCCTCGAATTTTTCGAACAGGTCTTTCACTTTCTCGTGATCTGCTTTCAGCAGTTCAATTGCGTCGGTTTTTGCGGATTTCATGGTTTGCCCCTTGGTTGTAGTTTTATTATCTTGGCCCAGGACACCTGCTTGGTATGTGCGTGGACGAACACATGGTTACTTTGAGTACAGGTTTCTAGATGTAAATCAGAGCTGCTGGAACAAGGCGACGAAAGCCGCGCGCCGGCGTTATGCTTGATCACATTGCACCTCACGGGAGCAGCTGACATGGACGGCAATCTGACGGATTTTCATCTCCTCACGACCATTGGCGCCGCATTCTTCGCGCTGTCGTTCATCAGGGGAATGGCTGGGCGCCAGGGCGCCTCGATCTGGATGGCGGTGCTGGCGGCGTTGACCGGCATGGCAGGGGCGATCGATGGCGGTGTGCTGGAGCGGCCGGGCCTCGAGCCGGTGGTGGTGATCCTTGGCTACCTCATCTTGCCGTTGCTGGCAGTGCTGGCCGGCCGCCGCTTCTACCTGGCGGAACAGCGCAACCAGTCCCGCCAGTGACGCGCCGCGCGAAAAAAATCGCACCCCAGGCAGCAAGCCTGGAGCGCGATCTATTTCCTGCCTGAGGCCGGCGCGACCAGAGGTTGCCGGCGCTCGCGCATTTAACCGACCCGGGTCGCCGGTGGTTGTTCGTCGGGTACACCCTGGCTGGCTTTGGCGCCGATAACGGCGCTGACGACGGCCGGCTGCGCGCCTGCGGCCGGCAGCACCGGGGAACGCAGGGCTTTCCCTTCGCGCGGGGCCGCGTCGATCAGCGCACGCATGCGCTCGACCGTCACATCCCACGAGGTGCCGGCAACCACCGCGCGCATCGCGTCGACCATCGCCGCTTTCTGCTCCGGCGTCATGGCCACGGCGACATCGCAGGCCTGGATGAATTCGTCGTAGGTGTGAGCGATGGCAACCACGTGGCCATATGGCACCTTGACGTCGGTGATCGGCGTCGAAACGCATGGCAGTTCGGCCGCCATGTACTCGAGCACCTTGGTCGGGCTGATGAACTTGGTCGAGTCGTTCATCGCGAACGGCAGCAGGCAGACATCCCACGCGGCCAGGAAAGTTGGCAGCGCGTCATAGGTTTGCTGGCCCATGTAATGGATGTTGGCGCGCTGCGGCAGCGAGGCCGGATCGATCTTGACCACCGGGCCAACCAGCACGATGTGGTATTCGGGGCGCGCATCGGCCAGTGCGGTCAGCAGGTCGATGTCGAAGCGCTCGTCGATGACGCCGTAGAAGCCGAGGCGCGGATGCGGGATGTCGGCGTGCGATTCATGCGCGATGGAGCGGTCGAGCGACTTGCGGAAGTGGGCCGCATCGACGCTGCTCGAGAAGCAGTGGGCGTTGGCGTGGCGCTCGCGCTTGGCTTCGTACAGGCTCGGGCCGCCGGTGAAGACGATGTCGGCGATGCCGAGCAGGGCGGTTTCGCGCTGCAGCAGCTGCTTCGGCGAGTTCTTGAACGCGGCCAGTTCGTCCATGCAGTCGTACACCACCAGCGACGGGTGGAAGTCTTGCAGCAGCGGCAGCGCCATCGGTGTGTAGAACCAGACGATCGGATCTTCGTCGTCCGGGACCAGGCCGGCCAGCAGCGGCTTGAGCGACGGGATCTGGTCGTCGTGGAAGCCCCACACCGGAATGTTGGTGTGCGGCTGGCACACCGTCACGTTCGGCGCGACTTCGGTCTGCCTGAGGAAGTTGGTGCCTTCATGATGGATGGGCTCCTCGATCAGGATGATCTTGTAGTGCTTGGCCAGGCGTGTCAGCAGGTGCTGAGGACGCTGGAACACGAAATCCCAACGCAGATGGCAGAAAACGATAATGGTAGGCATGCAACTTCCTTTCGGGCCCCTTGTGGGCAGATTAGTTAGATTCGGGTGACGTCAATCCGGGTACCTCGCGTCGCCGCGCTGATCTCTTCGATCGGGATTTTCGGGGTGCGGTCGGCGTACAGGAGGCCATTGGCTTCCTGGAACGTGTCCGCGAACTGCGTGTAGCAAAAGCCGCTGAACATGAAGGTCTCGTTGACCACCTTCAGCAGCTTGCTGTACAGCTCGGAAAACTCTTCCTCGCTGTGGGCGCGGGAGTAGCCCCACGTGCCGGCTTCCTTGGCCTTCGACTTGTCGAAGGCGATGCCGCCGAACTCGGTGAGGAC
>DASWSX010000151.1:0-60048 GCA_036402435.1 Telluria sp.
GGCAGCACCGGTTGGGTTCTCGCAGGTATCCAGCAGCTTTCCTAATTATTATTTAGGAAAGTAATTGTGCGGGCGGAATTAAGCCCGGCAAATGGTAAGATCAAGGCCGCCCGCTAACACCGGGCGGTTTTTGTTTTTCAGGCGTACGAAAACATGGCAACTTCGAACTTCACCCCACAGACCGCCCTGACCACCCCGGTCGTCAAGGCCATCAACCACCTGCTGGCGCAGGAAGCCTGGGCGCGCGATGCGCTCGAGCTGCACGCCGGCAAGGAAGCGCTGATCGACGCCTCGGGCGTGGGGTTGCGCATGCGCGTCACCCGCGATGGCATGGTCGAGGCAAGCCGGTCGGACGAGCCGGCCAACGTCACCATCCGCGTCAAGCTGGCCGACCTGCCGCTGATTGCCCGCAACCGTGACCGCGCGTTTTCGTATGTAAAAATCGAAGGCGACGCCGAGTTCGCCAACACCATTTCCCAGTTGTCGAAAGGCCTGCGCTGGGAAGCCGAACATGACATCGAGCGCCTGATGGGGCCAATTGCCGCGACCCGCATCGCCGATGGCGCCCGTTCGGTATTTGGCCACGTGCGCACGACCCACAAGAAAGTCA
This sequence comes from Telluria sp., assembly GCA_036402435.1. Classification (GTDB taxonomy): domain Bacteria; phylum Pseudomonadota; class Gammaproteobacteria; order Burkholderiales; family Burkholderiaceae_D; genus Telluria_A. Next base: position 611 of record DASWSX010000151.1, read on the forward strand.
CTGAAAACCTCGCCGAGTATTTTGTCGAGGAAAACCCGCTGCTGGTGCCGAAGCTGGCGGTGGAAGAATTTACCGATGACGTCACGCGCCTGCGCGACGATGTCGAGCGCGCCGCCAAGCGGATCGCGCGGCTGGAACAGGCCAAGAACAACCTGCCGGCTGGCAACGCCGGACAAAAATAACCCTGGACCCTTGATGATCTTGAAATTCCTGCGCCTTCTTAAAATCATTCGCGTCGCGATCAAATATGGTCTCGACGAAATTGCGTTCTCCGGGTTCAAGGTTCCGCGCACGGCCAAGCTGATCAATGCAATGTTCTTCTGGCGCACCATCGACCTGCCGCGCGGCGTGCGCCTGCGCATGGCGCTGGAAGAGCTGGGCCCGATTTTCGTCAAGTTTGGCCAGGTGCTCTCGACCCGGCGCGACCTGATGCCCTTCGACATCGCCGACGAGCTGGCGCTGCTGCAAGACCGCGTGCCGCCGTTCGACTCGGACATTGCCATTGCCCAGATCACCCGTTCGCTGCGCGCCCACCCGGATCAATTGTTCGCCAGCTTCGAACGCACGCCCGTCGCGTCCGCCTCGATTGCGCAGGTGCACTTCGCGACCTTGAAGGACGGCAAGGAAGTCGCCGTCAAGGTGCTCCGTCCGGGAATGAAACGCCTGATCGATGAAGACGTTGCACTGATGCACATCGCCGTCGACCTGCTGTCGCGCGTGTGGGCGGAAAGCAAGCGCCTGAAGCCGAAAGAGGTTGTCGCCGAGTTCGATAAATACCTGCACGACGAGCTCGACCTGATGCGCGAGGCGGCCAACGCCAGCCAGCTGCGCCGCAACTTTGCCAACTCGACCCTGCTGATGGTGCCCGAGATGTACTGGGACTATTGCTCCACCGACGTGATCGTCATGGAGCGCATGCACGGCATTCCGATTTCGCAGATCGACCGCCTCGCGGCAGAGGGCGTCGACCTGAAGAAATTGTCGAGCGATGGCGTGGAAATTTTCTTCACCCAGGTTTTCCGCGACGGCTTCTTCCACGCCGATATGCACCCTGGGAACATCATGGTCTCGATCGATCCGCGCACGTTCGGGCGCTACATCGCGCTCGACTTCGGCATCGTCGGCACGCTCAACGATTTCGACAAGGATTACCTGTCGCAGAATTTCCTGGCCTTCTTCCGGCGCGACTACAAGCGCGTGGCCGAGGCGCACATCGAGTCGGGCTGGGCGCCGCGCGAAACCCGCGTCGACGAACTCGAGTCGGCCGTGCGTGCCTGCTGCGAGCCGATCTTCGACCGCCCGCTGAAGGACATCTCGTTCGGCCAGATCTTGCTGCGCCTGTTCCAGACCTCGCGCCGTTTCAACGTTGAAGTCCAGCCGCAGCTGGTGCTGCTGCAAAAGACGCTGCTCAACATCGAAGGCCTCGGCCGCCAGCTCGATCCGGACCTCGACCTGTGGAAGACCGCCAAGCCGTACCTTGAGCGATGGATGGCCGAGCAGGTGGGCGTGCAGGGCATGTGGGAGCGCCTGAAGGAAGAAGCGCCGCGCTACACGCATATCCTTCCTCAGCTGCCACGGCTGCTGCAGCACGCGCTGGCGCGCCAGGCCGAGCCACGCGGGCCGGACAGCGAACTGCTGCTGGCACTCGTCATCGAGCAGCGCCGCACCAATCGCATGCTGGCGTTCATCGTCGTCTTCGCGGCCACGCTGGGCCTCGGACTGGCTGGCATCCAGCTTTACCTGCGCTTGTACGCGGGGCAGTAAATGCCTGAATTCGAAAGCCGCGACCCGCGCACCCCGGACTTCTGGGACGAGCGCTTCGAGCGCGCGTTCACGCCCTGGGACAAGGGCGGCGTGCCGGAGCAGCTGCGCGCGTTTGTGGCCAGGTCGCCGCCGGCCGCCGTGCTGATTCCCGGCTGCGGCGCAGCGTATGAACTGGTGTATTTTTGCGAAGCCGGCTGGGATGCGACGGCGATCGATTTTTCGCCGGCCGCCGTGGCGTTGGCGCGCGAGACGGTAGGGCAGTGGAGCGAGCGGGTGGTGGAGGCGGACTTCTTCGCGTATGCACCGGCCCCGGGCCTGGGAGTGATTTACGAGCGCGCGTTTTTGTGCGCGCTGCCGCCGGTGATGCGTCCGCAGGTAGCGCAGCGCTGGGCGCAGTTACTACCATCTGGCGGGCTGCTGGCCGGGTTCTTCTTCTTTGATGACGCGCCTAAAGGGCCGCCGTTCGGCATCGGCCGCGACGAGCTGGATCAGTTGTTGAATGGGGATTTCGAGTGCGTCGAGGACGCCGAGGTCGCCGATTCCATTCCCGTGTTTGCGGGGAAGGAGCGATGGATGGTGTGGAAGCGTAAATGACATCGTTCCGGCCGGGCCACCGTGGCCCGCGCCGGAACTGCTACAGATTACTTGACTACTGCAGGCGCCGCAGGCTGGCCAGCGATTTCGATCTTCGCCTTCGCCTTCATATCTTCAAACAGCTTGCTCAGGTTCTGGCGCTGCACTTGCTGCTTCAGCTGTTCCTTGACCGTCTCGAACGGAGGCGCTTCGGCCTTCTTCGTATCTTCCAGCAGGATCACGTGGTAGCCGAACTGGGTCTTGACCGGCACTTCGGTGAACTTGCCTTTTTCAAGCTTGGCCACAGCGGCGCCGAACTCCGGCACCATGCTGCGCGGGTCGAACCAGCCCAAGTCGCCGCCGTTGACCTTCGAGCCCGGATCCATCGACTTTTCCTTTGCGATCGCCGCGAATTTGGTCGCGTCCTTCTGCAGTTCGGCGATGATCGCCTTCGCTTCAGCTTCTTCCTTGACCAGGATATGGCGCGCCTTGAATTCGCCAGCCAGCGCCGCGACCTTGTCGTACTCGGCCTTCAGCATCTCGTCGGTGACCGGGGAGTTCTTGAGGTAGTCGGCCACGAACGCGTTAGCGAGGATCGACTGGCGTACCAGTTCGATCTGGCGCTGGGTCTCAGGCTGCTTGTCGACGCCTTTCTTGACCGCTTCGGCCGCCACCAGGTGCTGCATCGCCAGGTTCTCGATGATCGCCTTGCGCAGCTCAGGACTGTCCGGCTGGCCCTGGGCGGTACGCTCCTTGACCATCAGTTCAACCGTGCTGGCAGGGATCGCGACACCGTTGACCGTCGCCGCCGCCGGCTCTTTGCTCGGGGCAGTCTTGATCGCGTCCTTCGAATCACACGCACCCAGGGCCAGCACGGTTGCCGCGCCAATGAGCAAAATACGGGACTTCTTCAACATCATTGCATTTCCTTTTTGAGTTCTGGCCCGGCGGATGCAGGGAAGCGCGCATATTACCATTCCGGAAGGCAGCGCCACGCGTTGCTTGCAGGCGCCCGATCCGCCGACTTTCTGCTGGGAGGCGGCAAAAAGGCATATAATTCAGGGTTTTGACGATTTTTGCGGAGTATTAGATGCCGATTTACGCCTACCGCTGCGATGAATGCGGTTTTGCCAAGGATGTCTTGCAAAAGATCTCTGACCCGGTGTTGACCGAGTGTCCGTCCTGCGGCAAGTCAGCCTTCAAGAAGCAATTAACCGCCGCCGGCTTCCAGCTGAAGGGCACTGGCTGGTATGCGACCGATTTCCGCGGTGGCGCAGCGCCGTCCACCGGAACCGCGACCGGGCCTGCTGACAGCGCCGCGCCTGCGGCTGCGCCAGCCGCGGCCACGCCTGCGCCAGCTGCCAAGACCAGCACGGACTGAGAACGGCCGGGCTGCAGCCCGGCCCCGATAACTTGAGAGCTTGATGCGTAAATATTTTATTACCGGATTGCTGATCCTGGTCCCAATCGCGATTACGGCGTGGGTCCTGAGCGCGGTCATCAGTACCATGGACCAGTCGCTGCTGATCCTGCCGCACCAGTGGCAGCCGCGCACCCTGGTCGGCTTCGACATTCCGGGGCTGGGCACGATCCTGACCATCGCCATCGTGTTCGTCACCGGACTGCTGGCCAACAACCTGATCGGCAATTACTTCGTGCGCCTGTGGGAACGCCTGCTGCACCGTATCCCGGTGGTCAGCTCGCTGTACGGCAGCGTCAAGCAGGTGTCGGACACGCTGTTCTCGTCGTCCGGTAACGCGTTCCGCAAAGCGGTGCTGATTCCTTATCCGCACGCCGACAGCTACACCATCGCGTTCCTGACCGGTATCCCGGGGGGCGATGTCAAGAACCATTTGCTCGGCGACTTTGTCAGTGTCTATGTGCCGACCACGCCGAATCCGACCTCGGGCTTCTTCCTGATGATGGAACGCGCCAAGGTGGTCGAGCTCGACATGAGCGTCGACGCCGCGCTGAAATACATCGTCTCGATGGGCGTCGTCGCCCCCGAGCATGCGCCAACCAAGATCTGAGGCGCGCTTTTTCCGCCTCCACCGAACAACCAACCTTGACTGAAAATCCTATGTCCACCATGCGTTCACACTATTGCGGCCTCACCACTGAAGCGCTGCTCGGCCAAACCGTCAGCCTGTGCGGCTGGGTGCATCGTCGCCGCGACCACGGCGGCGTGATCTTCATCGACCTGCGCGACCGTGAAGGCCTGGTGCAGGTGGTCTGCCATCCCGACAATGCCGACGTCTTCAAGGCGGCCGAACACGTGCGCAACGAGTACTGCCTGCGCATCACCGGCGTGGTCAACAAGCGCCTCGAAGGCACCGCCAACGCCAACCTGAAGTCAGGCACCATCGAAGTGGTCGCCTCGCAGGTGGAAGTGCTGAACGCTTCGGTACCGGTACCGTTCCAGTTGGACGACGACAACCTGTCCGAGACCACCCGCCTGACCCACCGCGTGCTCGACCTGCGCCGTCCGCAAATGCAGAACAACCTGCGCCTGCGCTACAAGGTCACGATGGAAGTGCGCAAGTACCTCGACAACCTGGGCTTCATCGACATCGAGACCCCGATGCTGACCAAGTCGACGCCGGAAGGCGCGCGCGACTACCTGGTGCCGTCGCGCGTCAACGCCGGTAACTTCTTCGCGCTGCCGCAGTCGCCGCAGCTGTTCAAGCAGCTGCTGATGGTGTCGAACTTCGACCGCTACTACCAGATCACCAAGTGCTTCCGCGACGAAGACCTGCGCGCCGACCGCCAGCCTGAATTCACCCAGATCGACTGCGAGACCTCGTTCCTGACCGAGCAGGAGATTCGCGACATGTTCGAAGACATGATCCGCGTGGTCTTCAAGAACACCCTCGGCATCGAACTGCCAAATCCGTTCCCGGTCATGGACTTCGCCACCGCGATGGGCCTGTACGGTTCGGACAAGCCTGACATGCGCGTCAAGCTCGAATTCACCGACCTGACCGAGGTGATGAAGTCCGTCGAGTTCAAGGTGTTCGCAGGTGCTGCGAACATGGAAGGCGGCCGCGTGGTCGGCCTGCGCGTACCGCAGGGCGGCGCGATGCCGCGTTCGGAGATCGACGCGTACACGCAGTTCGTCGCGATCTACGGCGCCAAGGGCCTGGCCTACATCAAGGTCAACGAGAAGGCAAAGGGCCGTGACGGCCTGCAGTCGCCGATCGTCAAGAACCTGTCCGACGAAGCGCTGGCCAAGGTGCTGGAACTGACGGGTGCCGAAGACGGCGACCTGGTCTTCTTCGGCGCCGACAAGGCGAAAGTCGTCAACGACGCGATCGGCGCGCTGCGCGTGAAGATCGGCCATTCGGACTTCGGCAAGAAGGCCGGCCTGTTCGACGACGTCTGGAAGCCGCTGTGGGTTGTCGACTTCCCGATGTTCGACTACGACGAAGAGTCGGGCCGCTGGACCGCGACCCACCACCCGTTCACCGCGCCGAAGGACGGCCACGAAGACATGCTCGAGACGAACCCGGGCGCGTGCATCGCCAAGGCCTACGACATGGTGCTGAACGGCTGGGAGCTGGGCGGCGGTTCGATCCGTATCCACCGCGAAGAAGTGCAGAGCAAGGTGTTCCGCGCGCTGAAGATCGATGCGGAAGAAGCGCAGCTGAAGTTCGGCTTCCTGCTCGACGCGCTGCAGTACGGCGCGCCACCGCATGGCGGCCTGGCGTTCGGCCTGGACCGTATCGTGACCATGATGACCGGTTCCGATTCGATCCGCGACGTGATCGCCTTCCCGAAAACCCAGCGCGCACAGTGCCTGCTGACCAACGCACCATCGGAAGTCGACGAGAAGCAGCTGCGCGAACTGCACATTCGCCTGCGTAACGCAGAGCCGAAGGTAGCTTAAGCTTACGGCACATTGGGTTCCCGCAGGCCGCCGAGGCCGACGCGGGAACCCATGCTGAGCAAGCGTGACCGCCACCCACAAAATCCCCGAATCAGTCCTGGTCGTGATCCACACGCCCGACCTGGAAGTACTGCTCATTGAGCGCGCCGACCGGCCAGGCTTCTGGCAATCGGTGACCGGCTCGATCGACACCCTTGACGAACCGCTGATCGACACCGCCGCGCGCGAGCTGTTCGAAGAAACCGGCATCGTCGCCGACGGCAGCCGCATCGTGCTGCACGACTGGCACCTCTCCAACATCTACGAAATCTATCCGACCTGGCGCCACCGCTATGCGCCCGGCATTACGCACAACACCGAGCATGTGTTCAGCGTGTGCGTGCCGCGTGACATTCCGATAGTCTTGAGCGAGCGCGAACACCTGCAATACGCCTGGCTGCCTTATCTTGAAGCGGCCGACCGCTGCTTCTCATCGTCCAATGCGGAGGCTGTCCTTCAATTGCCGAGGCACGTCAATCCAATCGAGAACGGGTCATGATGGCTGATTCATCCGCGCGTGCAGGCCACGACTCCGCTTTGACGCAACGAAGTGGCCCCGGCGATGGGCCAGCCAGAAGAACCAGCCGCCCACAGCGATAAGGGTGACCAGGGTGAGTACCGAGGCCTCGAGCCCGTAGCCGCCGCCGGTGATCCATTCCGGGCCGGTCAATTTACCGATCAAGAGGCCGGTGCTCTCGTTCCCTGAAACCGCTATGGAGAAGATTGATCCCAGCGTGTAGTTCCAGGCCACATGGATGCCGATGCACAGCCAAAGGCGGCGCGTGAGCATGTAGGCGGCGGCGAAAAAGGCGCCTGCGACAACGGTATTGCCGATCGCCAGTACACCTGCGCCCTCGCCCGGAAGATGCGCGAGTCCGAAAATCAGCGCCGATATCGCGATGGCGGGCCAGCTGCCCAACGACTCTTCCGTGATCCGGAAAATGACGCCCCGGCCAATGACTTCCTCTATGACGCCGATAAAGATCATGACCGCCAGCGGCTGCGTGAGCTTCATGCTCCAGGCGTTGATTCCCGTCATCTCGTAATAGCCAAGGGCGAACAGGACGCCGATCTCAGCGGCGACCATCATCGCGCCGATCAGCAGGCCGGCAGCGACCTCGGGCATCGCGCCGCGGCGTGCCAGCTCGGCCACCGGCCGTTTTTCGACATAGCGGACATATGCCCAGTAGGAGACGAGGACGGCGATCGCACTGGCGATCTCGGGCCAGATGAAGCGCGCGTCCTTGTCGGCGATCGCCTTGGCCAGCGTCAACATGAGGCCGGCGGATGCCACCGCAACAAGGGTTGCGAGCAAGATTTTCGTCAGCGGAAAGTGGAGTACGCGGCTTCCCCAGCCTTGGCGCACGGGATCGTTTTGGAGCACTGTGGTCATGTCTTCTTTTCCTTTCGTTTTGCGGAGGGGGAATCGTGGCGTGCCCGTGCTTCGTGAATTCGCGCGAGGAACGGTTTTGCCTCGAGCGCGGCAATCGCCTCGCTCAGGCAGATCGACAGGGGAGAGGGCAGTTGTGCATCAAGGTCGTCGGCGGCAGCCTTGGTAGCCGCCCAGCAGGCCTCCAGCGCCGGCAGCAGCGCTTTGCCGTGCGCGCTGAGCCGGACCAGGCGTTGGCGACCGTCCGTGCCCGGCTCGACGGTGACCAGGCCATCCTTCTTCATCAGGCTGACGGTCTGCGTCGCGGCCGGCTGGGTGATTCCGGCGGCCTCGGCGATCTGCCCGATGGACGCCTTGTCCAATGCCTTCAGCGCGCGCATGACGGGGGTAAAACGCGGGCGGTAGTCCAGCCCAGCGTCCTTGTATTGTTGCGCTACATCCCCGTCGAGAAGTTCGATCAGATGGCGTAGTTGGGTTCCGAGTCCTTGATTCATGCTCGAATAGTATCAGCTTTTATATAAGTACTTATATAATTTTCGGGGATTACCCTAGCTGCGGTGCGCGAAGGCTTCTGCCGCGTCAAAGAGGAGAGCAAATGCGCTGCGTTTAAAGATCGACGGACTTTGACGCGCGCTAAGCCGTTACGGGCAAGCCGCACGTTAGCATCTCACCCTTAATGGGGATAAGTTCATGCCTTCAGTGTTACGATACAAGGGGTACAATTTTTCTTCTATTCCAATGAGGGAGTGCCGCGTGAACCGCTGCATGTGCATGTCCGCCATGCTTCGACCAGAGCAAAAATATGGCTGGAGCCCGACGTGATGGTAGCTTACTCGTTCGGCATGACCGCACAGGAACTGCGGGAGCTTGTGCGTGTGGCGCGCAAGAATAAGAGTGCATTTGCAAAAGCTTGGAAGGATCATTTTGATGAGTAATCATCTTGCACTGCATGTCAGATTTGACGATGACAACATGTGGGTTGCCTTAAGTGATGGCCGGACGCTCGGCATTCCGCTCGCATATTTCCCGCGCCTGCTCAACGCAAGCACCCGACAGCGTAACCAATACGTTATCAGTGGTGGGGGTACCGGCCTGCACTGGGATGAGCTGGATGAGGACATCAGCGTCGAACATCTGCTGTTAGGACACGGTGATCGCATGCAGCGCTCCTCCGTTTCCGGTTGAGTGAAGAACTGCAATGCTTTCACATAGTTGCAGTGCCCGCCAGCCTTGATCGCGTTAGCGACAGCGCTGGCCTGCGCACGATTGCCTTGCTTTTCGAAAACACGGACTGATGGGGTTAGAATGTTCCCATGAAGATTCGTGTAGCAACATACAACATCCACAAAGGCGTGTCCTCGTTCCGGACCCAGCCCCGCGTGCACGCCCTGAAGAAGGCCATCACGCAGTTCCATGCCGATGTCGTGTTCCTGCAGGAAGTCCAGGGCCGGCACGACGTCCTGACGGCGCGCTATGGCGAGGAAAGCCGCGGCCACCGCAACTGGCCGGCACGCGCCCAGCACGAGTTCTTTGCCGGCGATTCGCAGCACTGCGCTTACGGCATGAACGCGGTCTACGACCACGGCCACCACGGCAATGCGCTGCTGAGCTCGTACGAGATCGAAAACTCCCGCAACCACGACGTGTCCGACCATGCATACGAACAGCGCGGCATCCTGCATTGCGTGCTGAAAACCGAGAAGGGCCCTGTGCACTGCTACGTGGTCCACCTCGGCCTGTTCGAAGCAGGGCGCGGACGCCAGACCCAGGCGCTGATTGATGCGGTCAAGGAATCGGCGCCGAATGGGGAGCCGGTGATCATCGCGGGCGACTTCAACGACTGGCGCAACACGCTGAGCGACCGCCTGCGCAAGGAACTCGGCGTGGCGGAGGTGTTCGATGAGCTGGGCGGCGCCAAGGCCAGCTCGAAGATCAGCAAGCTGGTCAACAGTTTCGCGCGCCGCGAACCGGCGATTAATCCGGCGCGGACCTTCCCGGCCGCACTCCCATGGTTCCGCCTGGACCGCATTTATGTGCGCGGCTTCAAGGTCGATTCGGCACTTGTGCTGCATGGTCCTTTATGGGCAAAGCTGTCGGATCACGCACCGATCGTGGCCGAGCTGAAGCTCTCCTGAGGACGCAACCACTGACCCATGCGCCAGATCCAATTCGTCTCGAACAACGATGTCCAACTGCTGGAAACCGGCCTTGCGCTGTTTCCGGCGATGATCGCTGCGATCGACGCCGCCGAGCAGGACATCTACTTCGAGACGTACATCTGGGCTTGCGACGACGTGGCCAGCTCCATTGAACAAGCGCTGAACCGCGCCGCCCAACGCGGCGTGCGCGTGCGCGTGCTGGCCGACTGGTGGGGCACCGGGCACCGCGGCTGTTCGCGGCTGGCGGTCTCGTTTGCCGAAGCGGGGGTGCGCTACCGCGTGTTCAACCCGTGGTTCAGGCGCGGCGTCACGCGCACCCACCGCAAGCTGGCCGTGATCGACCGCGAAGTCGCTTTCGTCGGCGGCATCAACGTCAATGACGACTGGGTGTGCGACTACGACCCGGATACGCGCCTGCCCGCCCCGCGCTGGGACTTCGCGGCCCAGGTGCGCGGGCCGCTGGTGGCCGCGATCCATTTCGAAATGCAGGTGCAGTGGGCGCGCGTGGGCCACCTTGGCCTGCTGCGGCGGATTGGCTTGTTCCGCGAGATGCGCAAGGAGCTGCCGCTGGACGGCGACAAGCCGATGCAGGCTGCCTTCGTCGTGCGCGACAACCTGCGTAACCGTCATACGATCCAGCGCGCCTACCTGCAGGCGATCGGACGCGCCAAGAAAAGCATCCTGCTGGCCAATCCCTATTTCGCGCCCGGCCACAAGTTCCGCCTGGCGCTGGCGCACGCGGCCCAGCGCGGCGTCGAGGTCAAGCTGCTGATCGGCGTCGGCGAGATCTGGCTGCAGGACATGGTGGCGCGCTCGTTTTATCCGAAGCTGCTGGACAGCGGCGTGCAGGTGATCGAATACCGCAAGACGCAGCTGCATGCCAAGGTGGCCGTTATCGACGACGACTGGTCCACCGTCGGCTCGAGCAACTGCGATGGGCTGTCGCTGTTCCTGAACCAGGAAGCGAACATCGTCGTCAAGGATGTCGAGTTCGCCGAAAGCATGCGCGCGCATATCGAGCGCGGCATGGCCGACGGCGTGGTGGTACACCGCGACGATTTCGTCAACCAGAGCTGGGTGCGTCGCACGGGCTACGGCGTGGCCTACATGTTCTACAAACTGACGATGCGGATCTTCGCAATCGGTTACGCTTGACGGCATATGGATAACGTACGAATCGACAAATGGCTGTGGGCGGCGCGCTTTTTCAAGACGCGGTCGCTGGCGACGGATGCGGTGGACACCGGGCGGGTGAAGCTCGACGGCGACCGCATCAAGCCCGCGCGCGCGGTCAAGCTGGGCGACAAGCTTACGATCGACAATGGCTCGGATGCGTGGGAAGTGGTGGTGCTTGGGATTTCGGACAAGCGCGGTTCGGCCCCTGTGGCGCGCGAACTGTACGAAGAGACCGAGGCGAGCGTGATCAAGCGGGAGAACAATGCCCAGGCGCGCCGGCTGTTCCCCGAGCCGGCCAGTACCATCAAGGGCAGGCCGACCAAGCGCGACCGGCGGCAGCTGGGCAAGGCCGGCGAGTAGCGCCTCGCCGCCGCCCCGCCTACATCACACTGCTTGTCCTGCCTCAATAGACCCCGTACTCTAAACTTCGTGTTTGACATTTCACTATTAGTGGATAATAGTACGAGCGTTCGGATTTTTAACCGCCAATGGGTAAATCTATCAATACTTCAGTCAAATTCATGCGCAAGGGCGAACTCACCAGGGCCGCCATCCTTGACGTAGCGCTCGACCTCGCCAGCCGCGACGGCCTGGAAGGCATGACCATAGGCTTGCTCGCCGATAAGATGAACATGAGCAAGTCCGGTGTATTCGCGCACTTCGGTTCGCGCGAAGACTTGCAGCTCGAAGTATTGAAGCTGTACCACCACCGCTTCGAGCAGGAAGTCTTTTACCCTGCGCTGAAGGAGCCGCGCGGCATTGCGCGCCTGAAGGCGATGTACACGCGCTGGATCAAGCGCGTCAGCGTTGAAATCGCCTCCGGCTGCATCTATATCAGCGGCGCGGTCGAATACGACGACCGTCCCGGCCAGATCCGCGAGGAACTGGTATCGATGGTGCGCGCATGGCAGGGCGCGCTGCTGCGTTGCGTCGAGCAGTGCACCGAGATGGGCGACCTCAAGCCCGGGACCGACGCGCAGCAGATGGTCTACGAGATGTACGGCCTGATCCTGGCCCTGCACCACGACGCGCGCTTCCTGCGCATGCCGGGCAGCGTCGACCGTGCCCGTGCAGGCTTCGAGCGCCTTATCCAGAATTACCAGAATCCGCAGAAACCTTAAGCGCAGCAGTTCGCTCGCTCAGTCATTCAATCATCGTTCGTCAGGAGAAAACCATGGGTCAGTACGTCGCGCCAATTCGAGATATGCAGTTCTTGCTGCACGAGTTCCTCAACGTCTCCGACGAATTGAAGCAGATGCCGAAATTCGAAGATGTCGACGCCGACATCATCAACCAGGTGCTGGAAGAAGGCGCCAAGTTCACGCAGGACGTGCTGTTCCCGCTGAATCACTCGGGCGACCGCGAAGGCTGCCATTTCGACGCCGGCACCAAGAGCGTCACGACGCCAAAGGGTTTCAAGGAAGCGTACAAGAAGTACGTCGAAGGCGGCTGGGCTGCGCTGGCGTGCGATCCCGAGTACGGCGGCCAGGGCCTGCCTATCGTGTTGAACAACTCGTTCTACGAGATGCTCAACTCCTCCAACCAGGCATGGTCGATGTACCCGGGCCTGTCGCACGGCGCCTACGAGTGCCTGCTGGAGCACGGTACCGACGAACAAAAGAAGACCTACCTGCCCAAGCTGGTCTCGGGCGACTGGACCGGCACCATGTGCCTGACCGAAGCGCACTGCGGCACCGACCTTGGCATGCTGCGCACGAAAGCGCTGCCGAACGACGACGGTTCGTGGAACATCACCGGCTCGAAGATCTTCATCTCTGCCGGTGAGCACGACATGGCCGAGAACATCATCCACCTGGTGCTGGCCCGCGTGCCGGACGCGCCGGAAGGATCGAAGGGCATCTCGCTGTTCCTGGTTCCTAAGTTCCTGCCGAACGCTGACGGTTCGGTCGGCGAGCGCAACCCGATCGCCTGCGGCGCCATTGAAGAGAAGATGGGCATCCACGGTAACTCGACCTGCCAGATGAACCTGGACGGCGCCCGCGGTTGGATCATCGGCCAGCCGAACAAGGGCCTGAACGCGATGTTCGTGTTCATGAACGCGGCGCGCCTTGGCGTCGGCATGCAATCGCTGGGCCTGACCGAAGTGGCGTACCAGAACGCGCTGGTGTACGCCAAGGACCGCCTGCAGATGCGCAGCCTGTCGGGCCCGAAGGCGCCTGAGAAGGCAGCCGACCCGATCATCGTCCACCCGGACGTGCGCCGCATGCTGCTGACCGCAAAGGCCTACGCGGAAGGCGCGCGCGCATTCTCGTCGTACGTCGCGCTGCAGATCGACCGCGAACTGAACCACCCTGACGAAGAAGTACGCAAGGACGCGGCAGACGAAGTCGCGCTGCTGACGCCAGTGATCAAGGCCTTCCTGACCGATAACGCCTGGATCGCTACTTCGGAAGCGATGCAGGTCTACGGCGGCCACGGCTACATCGCCGAGTGGGGCATGGAGCAGTACGTGCGCGACGCCCGCATCAACATGATCTACGAAGGCACCAACACGATCCAGTCGCTCGACCTCCTGGGCCGCAAGATCCTGATGGACAACGGCGCCAAGCTGCGCAAGTTCGGCGAGAAGATCAAGGCTTTCGTCGAAGAGAACGGCACCGACGAGGCGCTGTCCGAGTTCATCACGCCGCTGGGCGACCTGGGCGACAAGGTCACCAAGCTGACCATGGAAATCGGCATGAAGGCGTTCCAGAATCCCGACGAAGTTGGCGCCGCTGCGGTTCCTTACCTGCGCGTTGTCGGCCACCTGGTGTACAGCTACTTCTTCGCCCAGATGGCGAAGATCGCGCTGGCCAAGGAAGATTCGGGCGATAACTTCTACAAAGCCAAGCTGGCTACCACGCGCTTCTACTTCGCGCGCCTGTATCCGGAAACCGCGATGCTGATTCGCCAGGCCCGTTCCGGCTCGGCCAACCTGATGGCACTCGACGCAGACCTGTTCTAAGAATAAGGAAAGACCATGACAAACTTCACCGTTAAAAAAGTAGCCGTGCTTGGCGCCGGCGTGATGGGCGCGCAGATTGCCGCCCACTGCGTGAATGCGAAAGTGCCGGTCGTGCTGTTCGACTTGCCGGGCAAGGAAGGAACGCCAAAGAACGGCATCGTCCTGCGCGCAATCGAAAACCTGAAGAAGCTGTCGCCTGCGCCGTTCGGCGACAAGGAAGACGCAGCCCTGATCCAGGTTGCCAACTACGACGACAACCTCGACCAGCTGGCCGACTGCGACCTGATCATCGAAGCCATTGCCGAGCGCATGGACTGGAAACACGACCTGTACAAGAAGGTCGCTCCGCACATCGGCGCCAACGCGATCTTTGCCTCGAACACCTCGGGCCTGTCGATCAACAAGCTGGCCGAAGGCTTCGACGCGGAGCTGAAAGCACGCTTCTGCGGCGTCCACTTCTTCAACCCGCCGCGCTACATGCACCTGGTCGAGCTGATCCCGACCGAAGCGACCCGTCCTGAAATCCTCGACCAGCTCGAGACTTTCCTGACCTCGGTTCTCGGCAAAGGCGTCGTTCGCGCCAAGGACACGCCTAACTTCATCGCCAACCGCGTCGGCATCTTCGGCATGCTGGCCACCATCCACGAAGCCGAGAAGTACGGCCTGTCGGTGGACGTGGTCGACGACCTGACCGGCGCCAAGCTTGGCCGCGCCAAGTCCGGCACCTTCCGCACCGCGGACGTGGTCGGCCTGGACACGATGGGCCATGTCATCAAGACGATGCAGGACAACCTGGCCGACGACCCGTTCTTCGCGCTCTACAAAACGCCGGACGTGTTGGCCAAGCTGGTTGAAAAGGGCGCGCTGGGCCAGAAGACCGGTGCAGGCTTCTACAAGAAGGTCGGCAAGGACATCCAGCGCCTGGACTTCGCTACCGGCGAATATGTCGCCGGCGGCGCCAAGGCTGCGGACATCATCGGCCGCATCCTGAAGGAAAAGGACCCGGTCAAGAAGTTCAAGGCGCTGCGCGAGTCGACCAACCCGCAAGGCCAGTTCCTTTGGGCGATCTTCCGTGACGCGTTCCATTACATCGCATACCACCTCGACACCATCGCCGACAACGCGCGCGACATCGACTTCGCCATGCGCTGGGGCTTCGGCTGGAGCGTCGGCCCGTTCGAAACGTGGCAGGCCGCAGGCTGGACCCAAATCGCCGAGTGGGTCAAGCAGGACATCGAAGAAGGCAAGGCGCTGACCAACGCACCGCTGCCGGCATGGGTGTTCGAAGGCCAGGTCGCAGAGAAGGGCGTGCACACCGCTGAAGGTTCGTACTCCGCCAAGTCCAACAGCTACGTGCCGCGTTCGACGCTGGACGTCTACAAGCGCCAGGAATTCCGCGCGCCTGTCATTGGCACCGGCGGCCTTGACGCCAAGACTGCCGGCACCACCGTGTTCGAAGACGAATCCGTGCGCCTGTGGCACACGGGCGACGAGGTGCTGGTCCTGTCGCTCAAGACCAAGATGCACGTCATCGGCGGCGGCGTCATCAAAGGCCTGCAGCGCGGCCTGGAAGAAGCCGAAAAAGGCTACAAGGGCCTGGTCATCTGGAACACCGATGCAGCCGACGGCGGCGCGTTCTCGGCAGGCGCAGACCTGCAGGAATCGCTCCCGCTGTTCATGCAAGGCGGCGCCAAGGCGCTGGGACCGATCGTGGCCGAATTGCAGAACACCTTCATGAAGCTGAAGTATTCGAACGTCCCCGTCGTGGCAGCGGTTGCTGGCCTGGCACTGGGCGGCGGCTGCGAAATGGCGCTGCACGCATCGAAGCGCGTGGCATCGATCGAGTCGTACATCGGCCTGGTGGAAGTGGGCGTCGGCCTGATTCCTGCCGGCGGCGGCCTGAAAGAAGCGGCAGTGCGCGCAGCGCGTGACGCGAAGGGCAACGACATCCTGCAATTCCTGAAGAACGGCTTCACCAACGTGGCGATGGCCAACGTATCGAAGTCGGCGCTGGAAGCGAAGGCGATGGGCTACCTGAAGGAAGACGACATCATCGTCTTCAACCCGTACGAACTGCTGCACGTGGCGAAGGTCACCGCGCGCTCGATGTTCGAGGCTGGCTACCGCGCGCCGATCCAGCGCATGGTGCCGGTCACCGGCCGCTACGGCTGGGCGACGATCCGCGGCCAGCTGGTGAACATGCGTGACGGCGGCTTCATCTCCGCGCACGACTTCAAGCTGGCTGACATGATCGCCGAGATCGTGAGCGGCGGCGACATCGACCAGGGCAGCATGGTCAGCGAGCAGTGGCTGCTCGACATGGAGCGCAAGGCATTCCTTGAACTGCTGAACAACCCTAAATCGCAGGAACGGATCATGGGCATGCTTCAGACTGGCAAACCGGTCCGCAACTGATCGCCGCAGAACACTTAGGACGAAAATCATGAGCAAACAACTTCAAGACGCATACATCGTCGCAGCGACCCGCACCCCGATCGGCAAGGCGCCGCGCGGCATGTTCAACAAGACCCGCCCTGACGACCTGCTGGTGCACGCGATCCGCGGCGCGATGGCGGCCGTGCCGAACCTCGACCCGGCGCTGATCATCGACGCCATCATCGGCTGCTCGTTCCCGGAAGCGGAGCAGGGCTTCAACGTCGCGCGTAACTCGGTGATCCTGGCGGGCCTGCCGAACACCGTGGGCGGCGTCACCGTCAACCGCTACTGCGCTTCGGGTATCACCGCGCTGGCGATGGCGGCCGACCGCATCCGCGTTGGCGAAGCCGACGTGATGATCGCGGGCGGCGTCGAATCGATGTCGATGGTCCCGATGATGGGCCACCACCCATCGATCAACATGGAGACCTTCAGGGACGAGAACGTGGGCCTGGCCTACGGCATGGGCCTGACCGCTGAAAAAGTGGCGCAGCAGTGGAAGGTGTCGCGCGAAGACCAGGACGCGTTCGGCCTGGAATCGCACCGCCGCGCCATCGCCGCGCAGCAGGCCGGCCAGTTCAAGGACGAGATCACGCCAGTAGAGATCATCACCCGCACGCCGGACCTGGCAAGCGGCGAGATCAGGATCGGCAAGCGCACCGTCGACCTGGACGAAGGTCCGCGTTCGGACGCCAGCATGGAATCGATGGGCAAGCTGAAGCCTGTGTTCGCGGCCAAAGGCACCGTCACTGCCGCTACCTCGTCGCAGATGTCGGACGGCGCCGGTGCGCTGATCGTCGTCAGCGAGAAGATCCTGCGCGAGCACAACCTGACCCCGCTGGCGAAGTTCTCGTCGTTCGCGGTGCGCGGCGTGCCGCCTGAGATCATGGGCATCGGTCCGAAGTTCGCGATTCCCGCAGCGCTGGCGAATGCCGGCATCACCCAGGACCAGCTGGACTGGATCGAGCTGAACGAAGCGTTTGCGGCGCAGGCGCTGGCCGTGATCCGCGACCTGGGGCTGGATACGACCAAGGTCAACCCGATGGGCGGCGCGATTGCGTTGGGCCACCCGCTGGGCGCCACCGGTGCGATCCGCGCCGCGACCGTCATTCACGCACTGCGCCGTAACAACCTGAAGTACGGCATGGTGACGATGTGCGTGGGCGCCGGCATGGGCGCGGCAGGCATCTTCGAACGCGTTTAAACGTCGTTTAGAATAGTTGAATAAATAGGGCGCTGCGGTAGATTACCCGGCGCCCTTGTCTTATCCACCAAAAGGACACGAACTGATGGACATCCTGACCAGCAAAGCCGACGGCATCCTGACCATTGAATTCAACCGCGCGGAGCGCAAGAACGCGATCACCGCGGTGATGTACCAGGCGATGGCTGACGCGATCAACGAGGCCGAAACCGACAGCGCCGTTCGCGCCATTCTCCTCGTCGGCAAGCCAGAGATTTTCACGGCTGGTAACGACCTGCCCGACTTCCTGCAGAACTCGAAGCCGGTCGAAGGCGTGCCGCCTGAAGCGCGTCCGGTCTTCCAGTTCATGCGCGCGCTCTCTGGCAGCACCAAGCCAGTGGTTGCAGCTGTCTCCGGCGCGGCGGTCGGCATCGGCACCACGATGCTGATGCACTGCGACCTGGTCTACGCGGCCGACAACGCCAAGTTCTCACTGCCGTTCTCGCAGCTCGGCCTGTGCCCGGAATTCGCCTCGAGCCTGCTGCTGCCGCAACTGGCCGGCTATCCCCGCGCGGCTGAAAAGCTGCTGCTTGGCGAAGCTTTCCTGGCCCAGGAAGCGCTGGAGATGGGACTTGTCTCCAAGGTCGTGCCGCTGGCCGAACTGCGCACTTTCGCAGAAAGCCAGGCGGCCAAGCTGGTCGCGCTGCCTGCTGCATCTGTGCGTGCCACCAAGGCACTGATGAAGCGGGCACGCACCCCCGCCATCAACGACGCGATGGCGGCCGAGAATCAGCTGTTCGCCGCGATGCTGCTGGCACCGGAAGCGAAAGAAGCCATGACCGCATTCATGGAAAAGCGTAAGCCCGATTTCGCGCAATTTGACTAAGTGGCGACTGGCAGGACGGAGGATGCGAACCGGTCAATGATCGATCTCGACTTACCGTAAATATGGTGATAAATTTGAAATAATTTCCCACCCGCTAGAAATGCGATAGGGCTTTAGTCGGGAAAGACGTTCGTTCGCCTACCCTGACTGGAGATGCCGATGATTTTGCCCGCCCGTATAATTGACCTGCACACGCACCTGTTCAATGCCCGCTACGTGCCGCTCGCAAGCATCATCGCGCATGCGATGAAAACAGACCAGAGCATACTGGCCGACCGGGCCGCCGCATTGCTCGAAGAACTGGCTGGTTCAAGTTACGAAGCCAGCGATTTACTTCCGCCCCCGACCGATCCTGCGGCCGAGGAAAAATACCTGCTGGACCAGATCTGGGCAATTACGCGGCACGAGCTGCTCGATCCAACCGAACAGGAGGCGGGTCGCCCGGCGCTGCATGGCGGTGAGCCTGTCCCCGGCCTCGACGGCAGCGCCCGGATACTCCCGCTGATTATCGCCCTGTCTGAAGTCGATTACGCCGCAGAAGGGTGGGGCGGAGAGGTGCCCCCGACGCTGCCGAAGCATGAGAAGCTAACCGGCGTGATGGGCCGGGACGATGTGCTCGGCTGGGCGGAGAAAGTGCTGCGAGCGGCCCTGAAAGCGGTCGTCGGCCTGATGGAACCCCGAACCTGGGGACACGCTGAGAACTACCTGGAATTCTTCCTGACGATGCTGAAGCCGGAGCAGGGCCTGGTCGACAAGATATTCAAGGGCTACGGCGAAGGCTTGCCGCCGGTTCAGGTGGTGCACTTCATGATGGACATGCAGCTGGCTTATACCTATCACAAGCCGCCGCGTTATCCTTTTCATCCGGAACAGCATCAAAAGATGGAAAGGCTGGCCGCGGACAATGCGGGCAGGGTTGCCGGGTTTTCAGCTTTCGACCCGCGCCGTACCGATTGGCGGGAACGGGCGCAATACGCTCTCGATCATGGTTTCGCCGGATTCAAGTTTTATCCGGCGATGGGATACACCCCGTCCAATGATCCGGACTATCAGGCCACGATCGATGCGTTCTTCGATTTTTGCGTCGCCAACGATGCCCCGGTCTTCGTCCATTGCACGCCCAATGGGTTCCAGACCCGCCAGAAGCTTGGATGGAATGCCCATCCTGCCCGTTGGCGCCCGGTGCTCGACAACCCGCGCTGGGAGAATTTGCGCCTGTGCTTCGGCCACGCGGGCGGCGGCGACCATCACAACGGCAAGCAGCATTCGGCGGGCTGGATGGCCGGCAGCGCGTCCGAATGGGAGGCGCGCGACAATTTTGCCAGTAACGTAGTCGAGCTGTGTGTCAGCAAGCCGAATGTGTACTGTGAACTCGGCTATATCAGCGAATTGTTCGAACCTTCGGCCAAGCCGGCTTTCGTTGCGAACTTCCAGCGTGCGTGTGACACCGCAGGCAAGTTTGCGTTCCTCGACAAGGTCGCGTACGGGTCCGATTGGCACATGCCCGATATGGTGGACAACCTTCGCGAATATCTCGAATTTTTCCTGGCGCTCATGAACCAGGACGACTACCGCGGCCACATCGACAACTTCTTCTGGAAGAACGCCGTCCGCTATGCGCCGCGGCTCGGCGTGCAGCAGCCGCAGTAATGATCAGCGGCGCGGCTCGGCCGCGACATTGCAGCGCGTATCGGAAAGCGCCGGCTTGCCATCTGCGGCGGTGGTCACCGGAAAGGGCACAGCGTCACAGGTGACGAACGGGTGCAAGACCGTATCGTTCAGGCGCCTGTTGATAGCGCCGACAAATGGCGACGGGAACAGTCGCGCGAACAGCTTGTCGCGTGCGAGCGGATCCGCGAACAGGCGCATGCCATAACCTTGTTCAGTGTGGGCGTTGTAACCGTAGCGGCGCGCCTCGACCTTGAACACCTGGTCCTGGAGCCTGCTGCGCGGGTAGGGAATGCCGAATGCCTGCCACTGGTGGTTGCCATCGATGGATTTCACCATCAGCGGCAGGATCGACGTGCGGTTGCTTCCATGGGGATAAAGCGGCTGCCCGTCGGCGAACAGCGGCGAACGTTCATGGCCTACGTGATGACGCACCATGTCATTTACGGTATCGAGGCTCAGCAGCGAGAGCTTTGCCAGGGTGACAGAATGGCGCAGGGCCTGGAACTCTTCCGGCCGTGGCGTTCCGTCGCGCGTTGCTAGGTCTTCGTCCACCATCTTGTCGATGTCAGGGAGCAGCAGCAGGTCTTTACCATCCGCGGCATTGCGCTGGTACGCATCGAGCAGGTCGGCGGTGGTGTGCGACGGACTGGTCAGCATCTGGACAAACCGGACCGTCGCAGCATCGTCGGTGAGCGCGGCGACGCCAATGTCAGCAACTTTCCACAGTTCCTTCTGGACCAGCAGCCTTAGCTGCGCCTTCACCTTCGCATACTTGTCCGCCAGCTCCGGCAACGGATAGGGCAGGCGCTGGATCATCGCGTCGATGTTGTCGTGGATGTCCTGGCGCACCTCGTCAAGCTCCGCGCGCACGCCGCAGCTGGCCTCGGTCCATTGATAAGGCACACCCGCATATACCATCGCCCAGCATTTTCGCCAGTCGCCATAGGCCGTCAAGGGCCTTGGCTGCTTGTTCATCACATCAAGCGCTACCGCCATCGAGGCGTCGGTGTAAGCGGCCGTAGCCAGTTCGATCCCCCGCACGCGGTTGTTCCGGATGGCTTGCCGGTACCGTCGGACCGCTTCTGTCACGGTTGCCTTTTTGACGATGGTTTCTGTCTGCTGCTCATCGCGCGCCAGGTTGGCAACCGTTTGCCGGAGATTATCGGCATACAGCTGCTTTGCTGCAATGAGTTCGGCGCGCGCAGCGGGCAGCGCGCTCGTGGCGCTGCCAAGGCTTCCCGACCGGCGCAGCCATTCGGCTGCGCGCACCACAGCGTCCGTTTCGATCAGCTTGTCGCGCCCCGGCGCAAGCGGTGCAGGCGCCGGAGCTGCGTTAGCGCCCGCCAAGGCCGCCAGGACGCCGTCGAGCTCCGCTTCGGATTGCTTGTCTGTTTCCGCGTCGTCGGCCGCGATATCGACTGCATCCAGGCGCTGCTCGACCCGTGTCAACGTCTCATTGGGCGTTACTGGCGCCGGCGTTGCCGCAGCCACGTCGGCCATGGCGGCGGCGGGGAGGTCGAGCAACAACGCGGTGGCTGCGGGCGCCTGCAGGGCGAGCAGCCGCTTGCGCGCCGCTTCCAGGGACAGCGCTGACAGGGCGCTGCCTTGTTCGACGCGGCGCAACTCGCGCCGCTTTGTGCGCAGTTCCTGGCGCAGCGCGGCCAGTCGTTTGTTCGCGGCGCTTACCACTGCTTTTGCCTTGGCGATCAGCGAGCCGTCGTTACGATTGAGCTCCTTCTGCCGCAGGTCATGCATGTACCGGACGTGGCGTGCCATGGCAGCCTTGCTGTACTGATCCCGCAGAGGGGCGCTGAAAATAAGTTCCCAAGTGACGAAGCGGGTTGGCACGCGCACGCTCCCGTTGTCGAGGCTCAGCCCGGACGGCAGAACTGTACGCGCCTCGATGTATTTTTCCAGCACGAGATGGCGCAGTTCGACGCGCCGTTCGCTGCCGGTAAGTTCGAACACGTCTCCTGCATAGTTGTTGACGTAGGTGTGGGCGAACACATCGCCCGCTGCGTGGACGAGGTAACCATAAGCGAACGCCAGTTCGGCGGGCGTGCTGGCGCGTTCCAGCAGGTGACTCATGTATTGCCCGGTGGCCCACTTTCCCCCCGCCGCATGCAAGTGTGGCTCGGCATTGGTGCCCGGGTGGGTCGTTACTTGCCCGGCAACGAAGTCGGGAAACACGTCGGGACCCAGGACGCCGGCGCGGAACTCGGCCGGGTTCTGCCGGATCGCCTGGCACGCTTCGTAGCCCAGCGCGTACTGCTGCGTTCCACCCAGGCCCAGATCGAGGACACACCCCTGGCGCACCTCGTCGATGATTTTCTCGGCGATCCACAGGTGGGTCTTCAGGCCCCACGCATGGGCGGGAATGGAAACCGCACAGCAGGCTATAGCGGCCGCTGCGGTGAGTTTGATGCGGGTTAATGTGCGCTGGGACATCGTTTTCCTCGCTATTGATTTTTGGCTAAGTGTACGATTTTTGGACGGCTGAAAATCCGCCGATTCTCACTTTTTCTCTAAAGTCTTCTGCACGAGGCCCGAGTGCAAGGCTTTGCGAGTTCATCAAGGCTGCCGGATCGTTTATGATGCGCTTGCCAAATTAATAAAATAAAGCGACCGCATGAATCCATTCACGCTCCATCAAAAAACCTTCCTGTTCCTGCTGGCCGCCGTCACGATCGGCTTCGGCTGGATCCTCTGGCCGTTCTTCGGCGCAGTGTTCTGGGGTGTCGTGTTTGCGATCCTGTTCGCACCGCTGTACCGCCGCTTCCTTCGCGGCACCCGGAAAAAGCCGAACGCCGCGGCCCTGATCACGCTGCTGTCGATCGTGGTGATGGTGATCCTGCCGCTGTCGATGGTCGGGGCATCGCTGATCGACCAGGCCGCGCGCGCCTACGAGTTGCTCAGCCCGGCGCGGCTCGATCTCGCCTCAACGTTCCAGCAAGTCATCCAGGCTTTGCCGCAGTGGCTGATTAATCTTCTCGAACGCTTCGACCTGACCGACCTAGCCACCCTGCAACAGAAATTGTCGGCCGTCGCAACCCAGATAAGCCAGATGATCGCCACCCAGGCCATCAGCCTCGGGCGCAACACGTTCGACTTCCTGGTCAGCCTCACCGTGATGCTGTACCTGCTGTTTTTCCTGCTGCGTGACGGCCAGGAGCTTGCGGGACGCATCCGGCATGCGCTGCCGCTGAGCCGCAAGTACAAGCAGCGCCTGTTCACTAACTTCACTACCGTCATTCGCGCGACCGTCAAAGGCAATGTGCTGGTGGCCGCGGCGCAAGGCGCGCTGGGGGGATTGATCCTGTGGTTCCTGGGCGTACAGGCCGCGCTGCTGTGGGGCGTGCTGATGGCGTTCCTGTCGTTGCTGCCGGCCGTCGGCGCCGCCCTGGTCTGGGCGCCGGTCGCGATCTACTTCCTGATTACCGGCGCCATCTGGAAAGGCGTCGTGCTGATCGCCTTCGGCGTGCTGGTGATCGGCCTGGTCGACAACGTGCTGCGCCCTATCCTCGTCGGCAAGGACACCAAGATGCCCGACTACGTGGTGCTGCTGTCGACCCTCGGCGGTATGGCGTTGTTCGGCCTGAACGGATTCGTGATCGGTCCCGTCATCGCCGCGCTGTTCATCGCCACCTGGGACTTGTTTGCCACCGCCGAAGAGTTCCACGAGGAGTAGGGCGGCCGCTTTTCCGTGACGGTGTCCGGAACCGGACACCTGACAAATATGCGTGTATTTATTTCGCCTACAGTGACGTATAGTTACTGAACATTTCGGCATCAGAAATCACACGTCCACTACGGAAAGGTCTCGCCCATGTCCCGAATTCCGCACGTCTGCCTGTTGTTCCTGTCGCTGGCCGCCTGCCACGCCGGCGCCGTCTCCACCGCCACCGTCACCAGGCCGTTCGGCATCCCCGCCGACGAGTCGACCGTTGCCTATGACGCCAACCCGCGGGGGCAGGTGGCCGCCGTGGTCGAGGATGAAAACGGGCGCAGGCGCGCGATCCTGTTCGAGCGAGGCCAGATGACTGAAATCGGGACGTTCGGCGGCGACTACGGCGAGGCACGGGCGATCAACGGCAGCGGACAGATCGCCGGTGCCGCCCAGAATGCAGACGGGCGGTGGCGCGCGTTCATCTACGACCGCACCGGCGGCACGCGCGACCTCGGAACGCTGGGCGGCCCGGGCAGCTTCGGCATGGCCATCAATGAGGCGGGACACATTGCCGGCTATGCCGACAACGCCGAGGGCGATTTCCGCGCGTTCCTGCACAACGGCACCGGAGCGCTCATCGACCTCGGCACCCTGGGCGGCAAGATCAGCTACGCGGCCGGCCTCAACAACAACGGCCAGGTCGTCGGCACGGCCACGCTGCCGAACAATTACCGCCACGCGTTCATCTGGGATGCCAATCGTGGCATGGTCGATCTCGGCACGCTGGGCGGCCGCCAAAGCTCGGCCACGGCGATCAACGATGCCGGCGTGGTGGTCGGTGCGTCGGAAACCGCAAACCGTCAATGGCGCGCATTCCTGCACGACGGCACCCGGATGGTCGACCTCGGCGCCCTGATCGGCTACGGCAACAGCTATGCCACCGACATCAACAGTGCCGGCCATGTGGTGGGTTCGGTGGTGACCGAAAACGAACGCCTGTCGTTTGTCTGGCGCGACGGGAAGATGATCGTCCACCGCGGCGGCAAGGGCCTGCACCTGACCAACAGCATCAACGAGGTCGAGCAGGTCATCGGCGCCACCTACAACCGCAAGCTGGAGGCCGCCGCAATGCGCTCGAGCGCGGTGCCGGTGGTCGACAAGGGCGGATCGAAGTTCCTGCTCGCTGTCGTGCTGACGCTGCTGGTGTCGGCAGTGATGGTGGTCTTCCGCCGCCGCTATCGCGGCATGTCGGTCAACCACGTGGCGATGGCCTGACCGCGCGCCGTCAGGGCTGGCTGAGGGCGGGTCCCGTGTATTTCATCAGCAGCCCCTTCGGCCCGACGGCCCATCCGATGGCGGGGCCGGCAAAGCCGAGCGTGTTGACCGGCGTACGGTCGAGTACGGTCCAGGTCTTGCCGCCGTCGGTCGAATAGCCCGAGCCTGCCAGGCCGCCGGCGATAAAGGCGCGCGCTGCGCCCGGCACCGGCAGCACCACCGACATGTAGCCGGCGGGCAGTACCGATGCCGCAGTCCAGCTTGCGCCGCCGTCCTCGGTCCGCGCGCCGTTGACGTACCCCAGCAGCGGCTGCTTGTAGTCGCCGCCGACTGCCATCCCGTTGTTCGCATCATGAAAGCCGACCGAGAAGATGCCCTTGCCGGGCGCTGCTGCCGGAATCGGCAGGCTGGCCGCGCGCCACGTCATCCCCCGGTCCGATGAACGCAGCACCCGCGCCGCCTGGGCGCCCCCGGTGGCGATCCACGCGTCGCGCTCGCCGCTGACCGTCACGGCGGTGCCGCTGGCAGCGAACGCGCCTTCGTCCTTCTGCGCCTCCAGCCCGCTGGCCTGGACTTCGCGCCAGTTCAAGCCACCGTCTGCCGTCACATAAACCTGGAATTTTCCCTGTACCGGGTCGCCGAACACAATGCCGTGGTCCGCATCCCAGAACGCCATCGAATCCCAGAAGCCCTCCGGGTAGCGGTTCAGCGCGACGTGGCGCCATGTCGCGCCGCCATCGCTAGTGCGCCAGATGCCCGACGCCGCGCCCGGCCCGGCGCTCATCACCAGCGCGGTGCTGGCGTTGACCGCATGGATGTCGCGGAAATCGAGCTTCTCCGCGTCAGCCACGCTGATGGCTTGCCAGCGCACGCCATCGGTGGTGCGCAGCACCGTGCCGCGCGTGCCGCTGGCCCATGCGACGCTGGCGCTGACCACCGACAGGCCGCGCAGTTCGGCCGTGGTGCCGCTGTCTGCTGGTGTCCACGGTTGCTGGGCGTACGCATTGGTGGCAACGACCGGGAGCATGCACAGCGCGAGCAGGGATTGACGCATAAGTTGTCCAGTGAATGAGGTTGGGGGTGACGGCGATCATACAATGGAAATCTTTCCGCGCGGTTATGCCCGGTACGCCGTTTCGTTGTGCATCTTTCCATGCGCAGGTATATTGAGGCCAGGAGGCAGTAATGAGACAAGTCCGGAAGGATCGGCAGACCGCCATCAGGGTAGAGAAAGGATTACTGATCCAGCGCAGCTCGTCCACGCACGAGGCCGCACAATACCTGTCCGCGCGCGGCGTGCCGATGCATGTCGCCGTGCGGGTACTGACCACGCCGCACCGGCGCGACATGAGCAGCGCCGGCGCCTTGCCCCAGCAGGCTGAGTAGGTTTCCAAGCGGCACATTTGCGGTAAGATTGCGCTTCTATTATTGAACAGGAGCCTGCCTGTGCTGCAAGCGATCGCCCCCAACCTCTGGCATCTCCAGCATGGCTTTTCGACGCTGGGCATCGGCATCACCTCACGCATGACCGTGGTGCGGTTTGGCGACGGGCGCCTGTGGCTGCACTCACCGGTTCCGCTCAGCGTGCCGGTGCGCGAACAGCTGGCGTCGCTGGGCGAGGTCGCGTTCATCGTCGCGCCGAACAAGGTGCACCACCTGTTTGCCGGCGACGCCGCCAAGGCGTTTCCGGCCGCCGCGTTGTTTGGCGCGCCAGGGTTGGCGCAGAAGCGCCCGGGCCTGCGCAAGCTGCGCACGCTGGCGCCCACGGTTGAACCCGAATGGTCCGCCGAACTCGACCAGGTGTTCGCCGACGGCTTCCCGTTCGCAAACGAAACGGTGTTCTATCACAAGGCCTCGCGCACCGTGATCATGACCGACCTGTGCCAGTGGTGGACGGCGCCGAACCTGAATTTTGGCGCCAGGCTGTATGCACGCGCCACCGGCGTGCGCGCGCAACTGGAAGTGCCGCGCTCCATCCGGGCCGCTGTGCGCGACCCGAAGGCGTTTGCGGCCAGTGCGCGCAGCATCCTGGCGTGGCCGTTCGAGCGGGTGATCGTGGCGCATGATGCGATCCTCGACACCAACGCCCACGCCGCCGTCGAGCACGCGTTCGCCTGTTTTACCGACAAATACTAACGGCGGCAGTGGCGCCGCACGACTGACGCACATCAAGCCCGTGGTGGCATGGGCGCAGATGATGGAATGGCTATTCCGGCATTTGGGAGGGTCGATGGCAGCTGAAGTTCATCCATCCAAATCGCCGGTGCGCGTGGTGTTCGGCGGCGACGTCATGCTTGGACGCACGGTCGCCGCCTGGATCCGCCGCTTCGGCCCGCACTATCCGCTGCGTGGCGTGGCGCGCCGGTTGCGCGACGCCGACCTCGCCGTGGTCAACCTCGAGTGCGCCATCACCTCTTCCCTGCAGCATTGGAAGGGCGAACCGAAGGCTTTCTATTTCGGTGCGCCGATGTCGGCGGTCAACGCCTTGTCCGACGCCGGCATCGACCTGGTCAGCCTGGCCAACAACCATATCCTCGACTTCGAGTTCCAGGGGCTGGCCGACACGCTCTGGCAGCTGCACGCCCAGGGCATCGCCAATGCGGGCGCGGGGCTGAATGTAGGCGAAGCGCTGGCGCCCGCCCTGGTCGAGCGCTGCGGCCAGCGGTTTGCCATGGTGGCCATGTGCGACCACCAGGCCGACTTCGCGGCGACGCCGAAACTGCCCGGCATGGCCTACATTGATTTTGCTGACGAGACCGAGGCGCTGGCGCTGATCGGCATGGCGCTGGAGCGGGTGCGCCAGGCCGGCGCCGACTGGCCGATATTGTCGCTGCACTGGGGCCCGAACATGGTTGCGGAGCCGTCGATGCAATTCCGGCGCATCGCGCATGCGGCGATAGACATGGGCTGGAAGATATTGTTCGGGCACAGCGCGCACATCTTCCAGGGTGTCGAGCTGTACCGTGGCTGTCCGATCCTGTATGCCGCCGGCGACCTGGTCGACGATTATGCGGTCGACCCGGTGCTGCGCAACGATCACCAGCTGCTGTTCGAGATGGAACTCGACGCGCATGCGTTGCAACGCATCTTGCTGCATCCGGTGCTGATCGCCGATTGCCAGGCCCGGCCCGCCACCGGCGCCCAATACGATTTCATCGCCAAACGCATCACCGCGCTGTGCGACGCGATGGGCACCCAGGTTCACCGCTTCCACGAACGATTGTGGATCGACGTGGCCGCATCGCAGCCGCCGTCGGCGCGCGCGATTCAGCGAGATTGAGCGACCTCAAAGCCGAAAGGGGAGGTCCGCCTAATCTGGGGTCTGACGTCCACCACCAGGGTGAAGGACATGAGCCAGGTAGAGGTTGTTCTGTGCAATCCGGTGCGCACCGCGATCGGAAGCTATGGCGGCACATTGAAGGACACCGCAGCGCCGGTGCTTGGCGCAGCGGCACTGAAGGAAGTGATGCGGCGCGCCAGCCTGCCGCTGGCGCTGGTGCAGTCAGTCGTGATGGGCAACGTTATCCAGGCCGGCGTGCGGATGAATCCGGCGCGGCAGGCGGCGATGGCTGCGGGGCTGCCGGTGGAGGTGCCGGCACTCACGGTCAACCGCGTCTGCGGATCCGGCGCGCAGGCGGTCGTTAGCGCCGCGCTCGAAATCTGGGCCGGCATGGCCGACTGCGTGCTGGCCGGCGGCATGGAAAACATGGACCGCGCGCCCTACTTGCTGCCGGAAGGTCGCTGGGGCGCGCGCATGGGCGACGTTACCCTGTGCGATGCGATGCTGCAAGATGGTTTGCACGACGCGTTCAGCGGCCAGCATGCGGGCTGGCATACCGAAGACCTCGTCAATAAAATGGGCATCACGCGCGTCGACCAGGACCGCTGGGCGCTGCGCTCGCAGCAGCGCTTCGGCGCGGCCCAGGCGGCAGGGCTGTTCGACCCTGAGATCGTCCCGATCGCGCTATCCACGCGCAAAGGGCCGGTGGTTTTCAGCAAGGACGAACAGAACCGGCCGGACACCACGGCCGCCATGCTCGCCGAACTCAAGCCGGTATTCCGCAAGGACGGCACCATCACGGCGGGCAGTGCGCCCGGGCTCAATTCCGGGGCGGCTGCCATGCTCGTCGCGCGCCGCGACTGGGCCGGTGAGCATGGGTTGGCGCCGATGGCGCGCCTGGCCGGCTACGGGGTGGCGGCGGTGGAGCCGGACATGTTCGGGCTTGGGCCGGTGCCTGCCGTGCGCGAGGCGCTGCGCCGCGCCGACTGGTCGGCCGCCAGCGTCGAGCGTGTCGAAATCAACGAGGCGTTTGCGGCGATTACGCTGGCCTGCCTGCGCGAGCTGCAATTCCCCGAAGAGATCGTCAACGTCGACGGTGGCGCGATCGCACTTGGCCACCCGATCGGGGCAACCGGCGCGGTGCTGGCCACGCGGCTGATGTATTCGATGCAGCGCGACGGGCTCAGGCGCGGCATCGTCACCCTCTGCATCGGCGGCGGCCAGGGTATCGCGCTGGCGCTCGAACGCGTGTAGGGCATTCTTACCACCGGGGACCGATCATGCCAGTGAGCGAATGCTGTAACGTCGACGTCGTCTGCTGCGGCGCCGACATGGCCGTCACCGACGTTGCCGGACTGATGCGCAAGCACCATGTGGGCGATGTCATCGTCACCGAAGAACAGGGCGGCAAGCGGGTCCCTGTTGGCATCGTCACCGACCGCGACATCGTGATCGAAACCATTGCCCTCCAGGTCGACGTCAGTGCGTTCACCGCGGGCGACCTGATGAGCGTGCCACTGGCGACCGTGCCGGAACAGGCCGGCATCGTCGAAACACTGCGCATGATGCGCAGCCACAAGGTGCGGCGGCTGCCGGTTGTGTCATCCAACGGCGCGCTGTTCGGTATCGTCACCTCCGACGACCTGATCAACCTGCTCGCGATGGAACTGTCAATGATGACCGACGCGATCGTCGACCAGCCCCTGCGCGAAGCACGGCTGCGTGGCTGAGGCATTGCATGCACAGGCCTGGCCTGTTCGCCACGCTGGTGCTGGCCATGCCGGTAGCGTGCGCACAGGACACAGCAGTGCCCCGTGATGCCGTCGACGCGGCCCAGCCAAAGGCGCGCCCGGCTGGCGACGCTCTTGAAGACGCCGATGCGGCCAGCGCGCGCCGGCGCTCGCTCGCCATCATTCTCGGCAATTCGCTCGGCGTCGCGCTGTACGGCAGCCGGAAATGGTGGGACGACGGCCTCACGGCGCATTTCCGCACGCAGGACGAAGGCTGGTTCGGCCAGCACACGCCCTACGGCGGCGCAGACAAGCTCGGTCACTTCTATTTCAACTACGCGAGCGCGCGCCTGTTCGTCCACGCGTTCCGCTGGGCCGGTAACGAGCCGCGCGATGCGCGGGCGCTGGCCGCATGGTTGACGCTGGGCACGTTTGCCGCAGTCGAGGTCATCGACGGCTTCTCGAAAAAGTGGCGGTTCAGCAGACAAGACGCCCTGATGAACGTGGCCGGCGTCGGCGCTGCATGGCTTTTCGAAACACATCCGCAGCTGGACCAGCTGATCGACCTGCGCTTCCAGTACCGGCCTTCACGCGAGCGCGGGCAGGGCGCCGACCCGTTCGGCGACTATTCCGGCCAGACCTACCTGATTGCGTTCAAAGGCAGCGGCCTCCCGGCCCTCGGGCGCCATCCCTTGCTGCGCTATGTCGAGCTTTCGGCAGGCTACGGCAGCCGCGGCTATATCAACCTTTCGGCGGGGGGACTGGCTACCCGCAAGCTCTACTTCGGGATCTCCCTCAACCTGTCGGAACTGTTGAACCGGACCGTGTTCCGCAATGCACAAGGGGTGTTGGAGCAGCGCGTCACAACCACCGCGCTCGAGTTCGTACAAGTACCTGGCACCGCCTTTTTGGCGAGCCGCCGCCTTCCGAGGGAGTAAGAAGCTGAAAGTTGTCTTTTGTTAATCGCCGTTTCTATGAAATAATCATATGTTTCGTCGCGGCTGAACGATTAATAAGGGACATCGAGTGGTAGACCTGTTTGCACTGGAGCGGGAGCTGGCGCCGTGGGAAGCCGAGCTGCCAACGCTGCGTGGCGCAGCGCGCCTGCAGTCGCTCGTCCGGCTGGCATGGCACCTGCGCCAGCGCGACCCGCAACGCGCCGCCGCCCTGGCGCGGGAAGCCCGGACATTGCACGACATTCTCCCGGCCAGCGCGCGCGGAAGCTTTGCTGCGCGCCTGCTGCTGGTCGAGGCCGAGGCCAGCTGGCTGCGCGGCGAACTTGGCGAGGCCCATACGCTGGCTGGCCAGGCCCTCGCGTCGTTCGAGGCCCATGGCGACGCCGCCGGCCGCGCCGACGCCCGCTGGCTGCGCTCCTGGATCGAGTCCGACTGCGGCGATACCGATGCCAGCGATGCCGAACTGGTAGCCGCCGCCGCTGACGCCCGCGTTGCCGGCGATGTCCTGCGCATCGACGTGTTCGACGCCGTCGCCGCGCTATTTTCCGTGTTCCGCGACCTTCACCAGGCGCAGGCCCAGTGGGGCGGGCGCTTCGACCCGGAGGCCGAAGGGCTGCATCCGGCCGCCATTGGGTGGATCAACGACTTCCGCGGCATCGCCGCCTTCCATGCAAGCGACTTCGGACGCGCGGTCAGCTTCCTGACCAGGTCCTACCAGGCCGCGATGGAGAGCGGCCAGCTGCGCCGCGCCACCAGCATCGCGACCAACATCGGCAATGCCTTCACCGGCCTGAACGCCCACCATGCAGCGCTCGAATGGATGCAGCGCGGCCTCGACCTGGCGCGCCAGACCGGCTGGCCGATGTGCATTGGCCTGGGCCTGATGCAAAGTGCCGAAACGCTGCGCCAGCTGGGCCAGCGCGACGCGGCGGCCGAGCTGCTGGCCGAGGCGCTGGCGACGCTGGCGCCCCTGCCCAATTCGCGCGCGTATGCGATCACGCTTGAATACCTGGGCGACCTGGCGCTTGACGTGGGCGACCACGAACGCGCGCTGTACAGCTTCCGCCAGCTTGAAGTGCGCGGCGACGCACTGCGCCAGGCCGATTTCCGCAGCGGCGCGCGGCGCGGCCAGGCGCACGCGCTGTCGCACCTGAACCGGCCGCATGAAGCCCTGGTGGTGGCGGAAGCGGCTCTGGCGCTGGCGCGCGAATACGGCGACGCCGGCAACCAGATCTCGGCGCTCAAGGTGCTTGCCGCGATCCACGCCCGGCACAAACTGGCCGCGCCCGAACCGATGGCGGCGCCGAGCCCCGCGCTGCACTACCTGCAGCAGGCGCTCGATGTCGCGGGCGGCATCGACGGCTACGCCGTCCCGGGCACGCTGCTCGATGCGATGGCGCGCGAATACGCCGGCATCGGCGACTATGCCCGGGCCTACGCGGTGGCGCTGCAAGCCAGCGCCGCGCGCGACCAGACCCACAGCCAGGAAGCCACCAACCGCGCCATCGCGATGCAGGTGCAGTACCAGACCGAGCGCGCGGAAACCGAGGGCGAACACCACCGCGAACTGGCCGCCGCCGAAGCGCAGCGCGCCGAAGTGCTGCAGCAAACCAGCGCGACCCTGGAGCACCTGTCGGCGATCGGGCAGGAGATCACCACCCACCTCGACGCCGCCGCGGTATTCCGCGCGCTCGACCGCCACGTCCACGGGCTGCTCGACGCCACCCATTTCTCGATCTTCATGATCGAGCCGGACGGCCGCTCGCTGCGCTGCGCCTTCGGCATCGAAGCCGGCCGGCCGCTGCCCGCCACCCAGCTCGAACTGTCCGACATGAACGCCAACTCGACGCGCTGCGTGCGCGAGCGGCGCGAGATCCTGGTCGAGATCGACGCGGCCGACAGCACGCCGAACCTGATCCCGGGCACGCTGCAGACGCTCAGCCTCCTGTTTGCACCGCTGCTGATCGGCGAGCGCGTGCTGGGCGTGATGACGGTGCAGTCGCTGGCGCCGGGCGCCTACGGCGAGCGCGAACGCCTGATCTTCCGCACGTTGTGCGCGTACGGCGCGATCGCGCTCGATAACGCCGACGCCTACCGCCAGGTTGCGGCAACGCTCAAGGCGCTGCGCACCACGCAAGCCCAGCTCGTCGAGAAGAACCTCGAACTGGAGGAAGCGTACAAGGCGCTGGAAGACGTCAGCCTGACGGACCAGCTCACCGGCCTGCGCAACCGCCGCTTCTTCCTGCAGCATGTCGATGCCGACGTCGGCCTGAGCATGCGCAGCTACGACGAAACCAAGCGTCCGGCGCTGGTCGACCGCGACTCGCCGCCGCGCGACCTGGTGTTCTTCATGGTCGACATCGATCACTTCAAGGAAGTGAACGACCAGCACGGACACGCCAGCGGCGACGCCGTGCTGGTGCAGATGCAGGAGCGCCTGCGCGAAGTGTTCCGCGAATCGGACTATGTGATTCGCTGGGGCGGCGAGGAGTTCCTGGTGCTGGCGCGCGCCACTTACCGCGATGACGCCAGGCTCGTGGCCGAGCGCATCCGCAGCGCGGTCGCCAACCGCGACTTCGAACTGCCGGACGGCACCCGCCTGAAGAAGACCTGCTCGATCGGATTTGCGTGCTTCCCGTTCCTGCAGTCGCAGCCGCGCCTGATGTCGTGGTCCGAGGTGGTCGAGCTGGCCGACCAGGGACTCTACCTGGCCAAGCGCTCGGGGCGCAATGCCTGGGCCGCGATCTACAGCACGCCGCAAACCCGACCGGACGGCCTGTTCCAGCGGCTGATCCACCATTTCGACGAGGCGCTGGCCGACGGCGAGGTGGCGCTGGTGACCAATCTCGAAAGCCCGGCGGTGAGCTCGGGGCCGAAAAAACGCCGGCTGGTGATGGCGTCCGAGCTTAAGGCTTGACGGCGCCCGGCCTGCGTTTCCACTTGCCTTCGATGCGGTCGATGCGGATCTCGATGCCGACGATCGCAGCCATCATTTTTTCGATGTAGCCGGGCGGCGCGTCGCTGACGGTCCACGGGACCGGCTGGCTGGCTTCGTGCCGGGCCGTCAGCCGATCGAGCAAGCCTGCCAGCCAGGCCGGATCGTCGATCGCGCGCAGCATGCCGTGCACGTGCACGGCGTCGTAATCCCAGGTCGGAACAACCTTCCCGGTGGTGGCCTTTTCTTCAGATTCCGACGGCGACACATAAACCGACTCGCTCTGGAACGCCGCAAGTACCGTCGCGCCGTCGCGCTGCCACAAGGGATTGGCGCGCGCGACGTGGGCACGCAGGATGCCGAAAGGGGCGTCCGCGGCCGGCGCGGCTATTTCGCACGGGATGTGATCGGCCGCCAGTCCATCCGGCCCGTTCACCACAATCATTCCTAGCGGATGGCGCGCAATCAGGCCATGCAGCACGCCGATGCGTGTCTCTTCATACCGGGCGGGGATGTACATGGTCAGGCCGCCTCTTCGACGACGATGTCGGCCTTGATCGAATTGGCGATGTAGCAGCGGCTGTGCGCCGCATGGTGGATTTCCGCGAGTTCGCCGGCGTCGGGCGGGGTCAGCGAAAACGTGATGGCCGGACGCAGCGCGATCCTGGTCATGGCGATCTTCCCTTCGCCATCCTTCTCCAGATACCCGACCGCGTGGTCGCGGTAATCGTCCACCACAAAGCCGCGCTGCGCCGCAATGGCCAGGAAGAACAGCATGTGACAGCTCGACGCCGCCGCGACCAGGGCCTCTTCAGGGTCGACCGAGCCCGGGTCGGACATTGGCAGGGGCACCGACAGGGGCGACGACGACGCCGGCACGCGCAGGCCGCCATCGAATGTCCACTCGTGCTTGCGGCTGTAACGCAGGTCCGCAAACGACTGCGTACCGCGCTGCCAGGCGACCTTTGCCTCGAACTGCTTCATGCTTCGCTCCTGCTTTCATTGTGAAATTGTAGGTATCCTAGCGCTTAACTTGGCTTGCTCAAATAACCAATATCGGCCAATATTGGCATACCAATCCAGCGCCATCCACCATGCATATTCCGGACATCCTCGCAGCACTTCCGCTCGACCGCGCCGCCCCCGAACCGTTGTTCCGCCAGCTGTACGGCCAGGTTCGCGACGCGATCCTGCGCGGCACGCTTGGCCCGGGCATGCAGCTGCCGCCGACCCGCGAGTTCTGCCGCCTGCTCGGCGTGTCGCGCCAGACCGTGCTGAACGCTTACGACCAGCTGATGGCAGAGGGCTACCTTAGCGGCAGCGTGGGCAAGGGCACATTTGTCAGCGCCCACCTGCCGCTGGCCGCGCGCGACAGCCCTCCGGCCGCCGAAGGGCTGCTGCGGCCTTTGTCGGCGCGCGGCAAGGACTACGCGGGCGCGATGGCCTACGTGCGCTACCACGAGGGCAAGCTGCGCGCTTTCCGCGCCAGCATGCCGGGCATCGACCTGTTCCCGTTCGACGTGTGGAGTCGGCTCGAGGCGCGGCGCTGGCGCCGCCCGGACTACCACCTCGGCTACAGCGACCCGGCCGGCTTCCTGCCGCTGCGTGAGCTCTTGTGCGTGTACCTGCGCGCCTCGCGCGGCGTCAACTGCACGCCCGGCCAGGTGGTGATCACATCGGGTTCGCAACAGGCGCTGTTCCTGCTGTCGCAGTTGCTGCTGGCGCCGGGCGACGGCGTTTGGGTCGAGTCGCCCGGCTACCAGGGCGCCAGCGCGCCGCTGTTCGCGGCCTCGGCCCGCGTCTGCACGGTCCCCGTCGACGCCGAAGGGATGGATGTCGGCTACGCGGCACGCCACTATCCCGACGCGAAGATGGTGCTGGCGACGCCCTCGCACCAGCTGCCGCTGGGCGTGACGATGAGCCTCCAGCGGCGCCTCGCACTGCTGCGCTGGGCGTCGGAGAACAAGGCGTGGATCATCGAGGACGACTACGACAGCGAGTACCGCTACACCGGTCCGCCGCTGGCGTCGCTGCAAAGCCTGGACCGCACCGGCTGTACGATCTATGTCGGAACCTTGTCGAAGGTGCTGTTCCCGGGCCTGCGCCTTGGCTACGTCGTGGCGCCGCCCGCGCTGGTGGAACCGCTGGTACGCGCCAAGGCCGTGGTCGACCGCCACAACCCGATCATCCCGCAGATGGTCATGGCCGACTTCATGGCCAGCGGCCACTTCGCCCGGCACATCAAGCGCACGCGCGAAGCGTATGCCGAGCGGCGCGACGCGCTCCTGAGCGCAATCGGCCGCGAACTCGATGACGAACTGGCGTGTGGTCCGTCCGACGCCGGCCTGGATCTGTGCGTGCAGTTCCGCCGCCCGCGCAGCGAAGCGGACGTGGTGCGCGCCGCGCTGGAGCAGGGGATTGAATTGCGCCCGCTCGCGTACTATGCCAACCGTGCGGCCACGCCGGCCTGCGCGGTCGCTCCCGGGCTGCTGCTGGGGTTCTCGGCGATACCGCCGCCCGAAATCAGGCACGGCGTCGGCGTGCTGGCCACGGTGCTGCGCAGCATCCGATGATTTATACTGCCCACATGACTTCCACCCGATGCACATGGGCCAACATGGCCAACCCGCGCTACATCCAATACCACGACGAGGAATGGGGCGTGGCCTGCCACGACGAGAACCGGCTGTTCGAGATGCTCAACCTCGAAGGCGCGCAGGCAGGCCTGAGCTGGGAGACCATCCTGAACAAGCGCGAGAATTACCGCCTCGCCTTCGACGGCTGGGACGCCGAAAAAATCGCGCGCTACGACGCCGTCAAGGTGGCGGAACTGCTGGCAAACGCCGGCATCGTGCGTAATCGCCTGAAGGTGGCCGCCGCGATCACGAATGCCCAGGCCTACCTGCGCCTGCGCGAGGAAGGTAGTTCGCTCGACCAGTACCTGTGGGGCTTTGTTGGCGGCAAGCCGATCGTGAACCGCTGGCCAAATGGCGAGCGCCCGGCCAAGACCGAGCTGTCTGACCGGATCTCGAAGGACCTTGCCAAACGCGGCTTCAAATTCGTGGGTTCGACCATCATCTACGCGTACATGCAGGGCATCGGCATGGTCGACGACCACGATGTGACCTGCTTCAAGCATACGGGGTAGCCCGTGGAGTGGACGTTCGGCCTGGGCGGG
This sequence comes from Telluria sp., assembly GCA_036402435.1. Classification (GTDB taxonomy): domain Bacteria; phylum Pseudomonadota; class Gammaproteobacteria; order Burkholderiales; family Burkholderiaceae_D; genus Telluria_A. The sequence continues at coordinate 37,760 of DASWSX010000151.1, forward strand.
CGCAAGCGGTTTGTCGTCCTCGACACGGCTTACGGCGGTGACGGATTTTTCGATGCCGCCGTTGCAGCGTCCCTGCTTGCCGGCTGCCGCCTCCATTACATCGCCATCGCCGATTCCCCGCTGCCTGGGTCCAGGCGTTTGCCGCAGGCCGGCGGCCGTGTTACGCTCGACCTGCTGCATGCCCCAATCGAGCGTGCACTGCCCCAGCTGGATGCGCGCCTCGATGCCATCCTCGTGCGCGGCCTGGCAGGGCAAGGCAGCGGTTTCGTGCGGCCGCTGGCCAGGCTTGCGCTGCCCGGAACGCAGCTGGTTGCGGAAGGCCTCGACAGCGGCCAGCGCGACGCCCTCACGCAGGCCGGTTTCGTATTCGGCGATTCGCGAACCCGCGCGGTGTTCGCCACCCGCAAACCGGTTACGCCGCCCACGCCGCCGCCACCCGCGCGGCGCGCCATCGTCGTCGGCGCCGGGCTCGCGGGCAGTGCGGCCTGCGAGCGCCTGTGCGCGCGCGGCTGGCAGGTGACGCTGGTCGAGCGCCATGCGCAGCCGGCCACCGAAGCCTCCGGCAACCTGGCAGGCATCTACATGCCGCTGTTATCGAAGGACGACAATATCCCGACGCGGCTCACGCGCGCCGCATACCTGTTTTCGCTCGCGTACTGGCGGAAGCTGGACGGTATCGAAGGTGCGCAGTGCGGCGTGATGCAGCTGGCGCGCGACGCTGCCCACGCGCAGGTCCAACGCGAAATAGCCAGACGCTGGCACTACCCGGCCGATTTCGCGCAGTGGCTGGAGCCGGGCGAGGCGGCCGCGCTGCTTGGATCGGGCGCACCCGACGGCGCGTGGCTGTTCCGGCAGGGCGGGTGGGCGCGGCCGGGCAGCGTCTGCGCATCGATGCTTGCGGCGTGCGGCGACCGGCTTGCAACGGTATTCGGGGCCGGAACCGTCGGCATCGGACGCCACGACGATCAGTGGCGCGTGACTGGCATCGACGGATCGGTGATTGCCGAAGCTCCGGTGCTGGTGCTTGCCAATGGCACCGGCGCGAGGGCGTTTGAGCAGGCTTCGACATTGCCGCTTGCGAGCGTGCGCGGACAGGTTTCGCACCTCGGCGAGGGGATGGTTCCGGTGCTGCCGTTCGTGCTTTGCCGGGAGGCCTACCTCACTCCTGCCATCAACGGCATCCACAGCGCGGGCGCCACCTACGACCTGAACGATCCCGACCCGCGGTTGCGGCAGTCCAGCCACGACGAGAACCTGGCGAAAGTGCGGTCGCTGCTTGGCGACGCCAGCCTTGCCGTCGATGCACCGCTGCGCGGGCGCGTGGGCTTTCGCTGCGTGGCGCCGGACCGGCTGCCGCTGGTGGGTGCGCTGGCCGTCGCGACACCGACGGGACGCGCCGAGCGCCTGCGCGACCTGCCACGCCATCCCGGCCTGTATGGACTGCTCGGTTACGCCTCGCGCGGCCTGATCTGGGCGCCGCTGGCGGCAGAACTGCTCGCCGCGCAGCTGGAAGGCGAACCGCTGCCTCTCGAGCGCACGCTGGCCGAGGCCCTCGACCCCGCCCGTTTCATGCTCGGCCGCGCGCGAAAACACGCTATAGTGGCGCGACAGCCTCCAAGTAAAGACTTCGCCAATGAATGACTCGCCGGGCTCGAACGAGCTGTCCCTGTTCCTTGCTTCTACCGCCCACGACATGAAAAATTCGGTCAGCGTCCTGGCGGGCACGCTGGAAAAGCTGCTGGCCGGCGCCCCCGCCTCCGCCGACACCGGGGTGGCGTATCCACAGATGGCGCACATGCTGTACCAGACCAAGCGCCTGAACGACAACCTGATCCAGCTGCTGGCGCTGTACAAGCAGGTCGGCAAGCCTGACTACCCGTTCGATGTCCAGCCGCTCGAGCTGGGCGGCTTCGTCGAACAGCTTGTCGCGAGTGTGTGCGTGCTGCTCGATTCGCGCGGCATTGTCCTGGAGGCCGAGTACGACCCGAACGTGATCTGGCACTTCGACGAAGACCTCGTTACCGGCGTGGTTGGACATGCGATCAACAACGCGGTGAACTACACGTCCGATAAAATCCGCCTTGCCATCAACGTGGCCGACGGCTACCTCGACATCCGCATCGAGGACAACGGCGCCGGCTACCCGCAGCCGATGCTCGACGCAGGCGAGGCTGCGATGAGCGGCAACCGGACGGGCGTCAACTTCCTGACAAACAGCACCGGACTTGGCCTGTATTTTTCCAGTGAGGTGGCGAAGATGCACAAGCACCGGGGCCGCAGCGGATCGATCCGTCTTGAAAATGGCGGCGCGTACGGCGGCGGATGCTTTGTATTGAGGCTGCCATGAGCGCATCGCAGGTGGAAGAGCGCGCGGTCGACTGGGCCAGCAAAAATTACCTTGTCGTCGACGATTTTGTCGGCATCCGCCAGCTGCTGCGCGAAAGCCTGCGCAACCTGGGCGCCAGGAACATCGACCAGGCGTCGTCCGGCGGCGAGGCGATGGGTCTGCTGGCCAAGGTCCGCTACGACGTGGTGCTGTGCGACTTCAATATCGGCGAGGGCAAGAACGGCCAGCAGGTGCTGGAAGAAGCGCGTATCCGCAACCTGCTGCTGCCCAGCAGCGTATGGCTGATGGTGTCGGCCGAAAAAAGCGTCGAGTCGGTGATGGGCGCGGCCGAGCACCAGCCGGACGCCTACCTGATCAAGCCGATCACCGAAGGCATGCTGCTCACGCGCCTGAACCGCGCGTGGCACAAGAAGCAGGTGTTCCGCGGCATCGACGAGGCCTACGCCGAAAAGGACTACCTGCGCGCCGCGCGTTTGTGCGAAGAGCAGGTCGAAGCGAACAAGGTTCATGAGATCGAACTGCTGCGCATGAAGGCGGCCCTGATGCTGCGCAGCGGCGAGCCCGAAAAAGCGCGCGAAGCCTACGAACGGGTGCTGAAGCAGCGCGAATACCAGTGGGCGAGGGCGGGCCTGGCCAAAATCCGCATGGCCAACGGCGAGTTCGAACAGGCGCGCCAGGTATTCCAGGCCGTGATCCTGGAGAACCGCAATTACATCGACGCCTACGACCAGATGGCGCTGGCCTACCAGCACATGGGGCAGCCCGACGCGGCATGCGATGTGCTGGAACGGGCGGCGAAGCTGTCGCCTAATTCCGTCCAGCGCCAGCGCATGCTGGGCGAAGTCTCGCTCAAGCTGGGCAACGTCGGCGTGGCGGAAAAGGCGTTCCGCAAGTGCATCTCGATCGGCGAGTACTCGGTCATGAAGTCGGTGGATGCGTACTTCGGCCTGGCACGGGTATGCGGGAAGAAGAACGAGGCCAAGGAGGCGCTCCAGCTGCTGGCTGCCGCGCGGCGCGATTTTCCCGATGAGGATATCGAGCTGCGCGCGAAAATCACCGAGGGCATGGTGTACCACGAGAGCGGCGACTTCCGGCGTGCGCGCAAAACCGGCGACGAGCTGGAGGAACTGCTCAAGGCAAGCCCTGCGCGTCCGGATACGCCGACCTGCTTGGAGCTGGCCGCGCTGCTGTTCGCGGTGGGCGTGAAGGAGGCGCCGGTGGACGTGCTCTGCTACGTCATCAGGAACAATCACGACAACATCGTGCTGCTCGACGAGGTTCAGAGGATCTTCGACAAGGCGCGGCTGACCGAAGAAGGCGAGGGCCTGATCAGGAAGTCGCGCAAGGAGGCGACCGACCTGATGAACCAGGGCGTACTGCTCTGGAAGACGGGCAAGCTGGCGGAGGCGGTGGAATGGATGCGCGATGCCCGCGCGGCGCTGCCGGACAACCTGCGCATCCTGTTCAACGCGGCCCAGATCCTGATCTCGCACATGACGACGCACGGGTACGATGCGGCGTTGTCGGCGGAAGCGGGCGAGGTGCTGCTGCACGTCGATAAAATCGAGCCGGGACAGCAGCGCTTCGCGCAGTTGATGGAGCAGCTGGCCGCATTGACACCGCCGGAGGGCGGCGCGCCTGACGCTGCGCCCGATCCCGGGCCGGCATCAACCCGGCCGGAACACCAATGACGCCTTATTCGCCGTTGCCGGCTTTGCCGGAACGCGGCTTGCCCTGGCCAGCCTTGGGCGCCGGGCCGCCGGCTCCGGCTGCCTTTGCCATCGACTCCTGCATCGCCTTGCCCATTTCCGCAGTGGGCATCGCTGCCGTCATCTTTGACGCAGCGTCTTGCGCGCGCGATGTCGCTTCAGCCATCGCCTCGGGCGACATCGCGGTATTGACCGCCTGCTTGAACTGATCCTGCAGCATATTCCACCACGCCGCCGGATCGGTGAACGGCGCCGCCCCGCCCGCATCGCTGCCCGCTGGGGCCGCGCCGGACCCACCCTGGGCGCTAGCCTTGGCGAAGGCGTCGCCCATCGATTTCAGCGCCGCCAGCGTCCCGCGCTGCACTTCCAGCGCCTGGATGGTTCCGCGCACCATCGTCGAGTTCAGCGCAAGCCAGGCTTCAACGGCCTTCAGGTCGGTGATTTTTTTGTCGAGGTCGTCGACCGACAGGGTCGGCGCCGTCATGCCGGGAATGCCCATGCCGCCCCACAGATTCTTTACGAACTCGAGTGTATCGGTCGCACCCGGCATGCCGGGCATGGATGGATTTTGCATGGTCTGTCTCCGTCGAATGGAACCGTTAGCGTAGCAGATTATCGAAGCCGTCCTCAAATGAATCTTGCGTAAAAATCAAGCGCTGGCGTCCGCAATCAATAGTGTGTGGGCGGAAATATGGCATGCCGCGTTACACTAGCCATATGACCTTTGCCTTGCCATCGCTGCGACTGCGCCTGCCATTGATCGCCGGCGCCACACTGTTACTGCACTACGCCGCCATCGGCTGGCTTGGCGACGGGCTGGGGATGGAGCAGGAGCGGGCAGTGCCGGTCACGCCGCCGGCAATCGTTGCGCAGCTGCGCGCGCCACCGCCGGTGGCGCAGGTTGCAGCCGTGGCGGCACCGGCGCCGGCACCGGCACCAGTGCGGGCGCGGCGCACGCGGGCCGCACCAGTGAGCGACATCCCGGCGGCCCCGCCCCCTGCAGCACAGGATGCGCCGGAAGCGCCGGTCGAAGCCGCAGCGACGGCGCCGGACGCAGAGGCCGCGCCTGCCGGTCCGCCTGCCGATCCCCCGGCTGAACCGCTGCCGCCCGAGGTCAGGGCGAACGTGCCGCCATCGTCGGAACTGGCGCTGGAGCTCGAACGGGTCGACGCCAAGGGCACGCTGTGGCACGGCGTGGCCCGGATGGCGTGGCAGGCCGGCGCGGGTCGGTATACCGTGAAGTTCGACGCCGGCATCAGCATGGTCGTCACCACCGTGACCTTGCTGGAGCTGGCCAGCGAAGGCAGCATCGGCGAGAGCGGTTTTGCGCCGAACAAGGCGACCGAGAAGCGCAGGGGCAGGGCGCTCACCGCGACGCACTTCAACCGCGAACAAGGCAACATCACGTTCTCGTCTTCGCAAAATACCGCGCCGCTGGCGCCGGACGCGCAGGACAAGGCCACACTGCCGCTGCAACTGGCGGCCATTGCGCGGGCCGATCCGGCACAATTCGAGGATGGCCTCGAAATTACTGTCGGCGAAGACCGCGCGGCGAGCGTTTACAGGTTCATCGTGATCGGGCGCGAAGAGATCGAGACGAAGCTTGGCAGGCTGCACACGCTGCACCTGTCGCGGCCTCCGAAACCCGGCTCATACAATTCACGGCTGGACGTATGGCTGGCGCCCGCCCACGGCTGGTATCCCGTCCGCATCCGCAACACCGAAGCAAATGGCGCGGTCACCACGCAAACGGTCACGCACATCGTAGTTACAGATCCAGGAACAGCACATGCAAAGTAACGTCATCAAAACGAGCCTCGCCGCAGTGGCGCTTGCGCTGGCTGCAGGGGCGCCACAGGCGGCAGCGGCAGCGAAAACCTTCGACCTGCCGCCGTCCGCGGACCTCCGCTACGTGATCAAGGCCGCGCAAAAAGGCCTCACGCTCGATGGCGAGGCCACGGTCAAATGGCGCGCGGGCGACGGTAAATACACGTTGACGAGCGAGTCGCGCGCGTCAATCCTCGGCAAAATCCTGGAAAACCGCAGCGAAGGGGCCGTCGACGCGAATGGCCTGGCGCCGGAAAAATTCACCGAGAAGCGCTTTCGCAAGGACCCGTACACGGTGACCTTCGACCGTGTTGCGGGCACCATCGGCTTTACCGAAGGGACACTGAGCTATCCGATCAAGGGCGGCGAGCAGGATCGGGCGTCGGTGCCATGGCAGCTCGCGGCGATGGCGCGGGCGACCCCCGGCAAGTTCGTCCCGGGCTCGGAATTGCGCATGTTCGTCGCCGGCCGGCGCGATGGCGAACCCTGGATGTTCAAAGTCGCCAAGGCCGAAAAGCTGCGCACCCCGATGGGACAGCTCGACGCGGTCCACCTGGTCAAGGCGCCGTCTGGTGACGCGAAGGACCAGCAGATCGACATCTGGCTGGCGCCATCACATGAGTGGTATCCGGTGAAGGTGCGGTTCAGCGACAACGGCGGCGATGACGTCGTCGAGCAGATCATTGTCAAAGTAATAAAACGATAGCCGGGCTGTTGCTGTGCGGGATCGTTTTGGTTCGGGAGGCACCTGCTAGCTGATATACTGACGCCCCGTGTATTGAGTTAGAGAAACGCCCGAACAATGATGGAATTAACGGCAGGTGCGGCCTTGGCCGCTGAAACACTGACAATCGGGCAGGAAGACGACGCGGATTCGCTGCAGGCGCATTTCCATGCGGGGATCGCAGCCGACGAAATCGCCCAGGTGTTCCACCTCAAACGCGCCCAGCCCACCTTGCAGGCGTTCACCGCGCTGTTCCACGGCGGCTTCGACGGGGTGCTGATCCGCCTGCTGGTGCTGCGCGAACTGGCGTCGGACACGGCCAGCGCCGGCTTCTCGCGCTCGGACATCAACCAGAAGCTGGCCTACCTGATTCCCGAAAGCCTGGAGACCGTGCTGACGCGCCTGCGCTCGCACGGCCTGCTGGCATGGGACGCGTCGGCTGCCGTCTACCGCATCACGCCGATGGCGCGCAACGTACTGTCCTCGCTCGACACCATGCTATCGATGGGCCAGGCCGACGACGAGGCCGAAATGGGCTTCCTGCTGTCGCAGGTCGCCGGCGCCCAGGCGGTCGGCGGCGTCACGGTCGAACAGCTCAAGCACCTGCTCGGCCGCCTGGTCGACCTGACCGAAGAATTCCGCGACGCGATCGCGTCCGGCTCCGAATTCCGCCTACGGACCTCGCAGGCCAAATGGCACATGGCGTGCGACTGGGTCGAGAAGGGCTCGGAGATCCTGCGCGCGATCACCGCCGACGAGCGCGCCGATTCGGCCACCCACCGCGCCGCGCAGGCCATCGGCCGCGCCCAGAGCGCGCTGCTGAACATGCAGGGCATGTTCTCGCGCGCGCTCAACCAGATCGAACGCCAGCGCGTCCACCTCGGCCAGTCCGGCCTGTCGACCACCGACGTCAAGCGCTGGCTGCTGGCCCACGACGACCTGCCGTCGCTGGCCTCGGGCGCGATCGACCGCCCGGTGGTGCCGCTGTTCGGCACCCCGGCCGAAATGATCGACGTGGCCGAAACCGAAGTGCTGGCCGACCGCATCGCCGCCATCGGTCCGGCCGGCCTGCCGGAAGGCCAGGACGCGCCGCTGACGGTCAACGACGCGCCCGCCATCCAGGTCGAACTCGACGACTGGCTGGCGCGCCTGTCCGATTTTGCCAACCTGGGTAACTTCCCGAGCTTCTCGGAAGAGGGTCCGAAGTCGGTGCCGATCCAGGACTCGCTGCTGCCGGCCTCGTTCGCGGTGGCCTCGTACCGCGCGTCGATGCTGCCGCTGCTTGGCGACGCCGCCGAAGCGAGCCTGCAGGGCGCCACCGCGCAGCTCGCGCGCCTGCCGGTGACCTTCACCCCGACCGATGAGATGGTGCAGCTGGACGATCCGTTCGTCGCCGCCATCTCGGTCGCCACACTCTCACTAGACCTCGAAAGCGGCCCGCTTGATGAATGACGATGCACAAATCCTGATCGCGCGCCTCCTGACGCACCAGACGCTGCGCCGCGACGACAAGATGGTCAAACGCGTGCTGTCGGACGAGCAGTTCCGCGCTGAAGTCGACAAGCGCCTGCTCGAGTCGGGCCTGAAGCTGCTCGATAACGTCTACGCCGACCACGTCACGCTGGCGCTGCACCGCGCGGTGGAGCCGAAGATTTTCGGCGCCAAAGACATCTGGCAAAACAATAATTTCGGCCTCACGCGCGACGGCGTGGCGCTGCTGGTGGTGCTGTGGGCGCAGATCATCCTGCCCAAGCGCGAACGCCAGGAGACGCACCAGAGCGCGGACGACGACCAGACCGACCTGTTCGGCAAAGACAAGCCGATGCCGCGCGCCGAAGACACCTCGATCGGCATTTCGTACACCGCGCTGCTGGCCGACTTCGGCGAAAAGCTGGGCAAGAAGACGCGCATGGACATGAACCTGGGCACGCTGTCCAAACTGGGCTTCATCGAGCGCCGCGGCGACGTGATCCTCGAAGGCCCGCTGCTCGACCTGATGATGGATACCGACGTGCTCAAGGAGCGCATCATCAATGGCGCGCTGGCCGATGTGTTCAAGCGCGCGCCGCTGGCGGTGGCGCCACCGCGCCGCCAGGCTGCCGCCGCGCCGGTGGCTGAAGAAGCCATCGACGAAGAAGTCCTTGTCGATGAAGCGGTTGCCGAGGAACCGGCCATCGATCCCGCCGCGACCGATACCCAACCTGAGGCCTGATCCATGTTTCACATCAAATCATTAGAACTGGTCCATTGGGATTACTGGCAGCGGATCAAGAACATCCCGCTGGACGCGAAGATCATCACCATCGCCGGCCAGAACGGCTCGGGCAAGACCACCTTGCTCGACGCGCTGCGCACGCTGTTCGGCCTCGATTGCTCGATGGGCCGCACCTACAAGCACTACGCGCGCCACTCCGGCCAGCAGACCGCCTGGATCCGTTCCGTGGTCGACAACAAGGCCGTCGGCAGCCAGCTGTCGAACCGTCCGTTCCGCAGTTCGGGTTTTTTCAGCGACGATGAAGTCACGCTGTTCTGCCAGGTGCAGAAGAACGGCGGCGACTGGAAGCGCCAGTACCTGATGCGCCCCGGGAACGTGCAGATCGAGGAAGTAACCGAAGCGACCGACTGGCTCGGCGTCGAGAACTACCGCAAGCGCCTCGCCAACGCGGGCCTGTCGCCCGCGATGGCCAAAGTGCTGGCGCTCGAGCAGGGCGAAACCGACAAGCTGTGCGAATACGCGCCGCGCCAGCTGCTCGACCTGGTGTTCCAGGTCTTCGGCGACAAGGAAGTGCTGGACGCGTACGACGAGGCCAAGCGCCACCAGCGCGACACCGAAACGGAACTGAAGCGCTTCGAAACCGAGCTGGAAGCCTCGCGCACTAACCTCGAAGGCTTGCGCCTGCGCGTGGCCAACTACCACCAGTGGGAAGACCTGCACAAGGAGCGCCGCAACCTGCTCGAGGAAGTACTGCCGAGCCTCCAGTACCACGAGGCGCGCGAGAAGGCCGCTTCCGTCAGCAAGTCGCTGCGCGATGCGCGCCGCCCGATGGCGCAGGCAGATGTGCAACTGACCGAAAAGCGCAACGCCGTCGCGGCTCATGCCCGCGCACTGACCGACGCGCAGCAGCAGGAGACGCTGCTGGAACAGGAAGCGGCCGCACTTGCCACCCGCCTGACCCAGCTGAACGGCAAGCTCAAGCCGCTCGAAAGCCTGCTCGAACAAAAGGAGCGCCTGCAGAAGCTGGCCGCGGACGCCGGTTCGGACATCGCCGAAGTAGCGGCGCAGCTGGACCAGAAGGAAGCCGAACTGGCGCGCCAGAAGCAGGCGCGCGAAACCATCTCGTCGCGCATTGCGTCCGAGATGTCGACCATCTCGGCATTGCAGGGCAAGACCGCGATGCCCGAGCCGGAAGCGGTGCGCGGCATGCGCCGTGCGCTGCGCGACGCCGGCATTGCGCATGCGATGCTGTCCGATATCGTCGAAGTGACGGACGCAAAGTGGCAGGGCGCGGTCGAGGGTGTGCTGGGCGGCTACGCCTCGGTGGTGCTGCTCGAGCGCGCCAAGGATGCGCCGGCGGCCTACCGCCTCGCCGAGAAGGAGCGCTACCGCCACTTCATCGTGCCGGAATGCGTCGAGGCGCCGCAGTCGAAGGACGACAGCCTGTTGTCGGTGGTGCGCTTCTCGGCCGCTGCCCCATCGTGGCTGATCGACCAGCTGTCGCGCATCAGCCGCGTCGATTCGGTCGACGAGGGCTTCCGCCTGTCGAAGGACGACGAGTGGATCACGCCGGACGCCTACCACCGCGAACGGCGCGGCGGGCGCTCGCTGTTTGTCGAAGCGTCGCGCTACCGCTTCGGACAGGCCGGCCGCACGCAGCGCATGGAAGCGATCCAGAAGTCGCTGCCGGCGCTGGAAGCGCAGGAAGACACGCTGACGCTGGCGATCAGCAAGCTGGCCACCGAAGTGGGCGTACTGAAGGGCCGCATCGCCGGCGTCGACGCCGCCAAGGAGCTGGCCGCGCGCCAGGCCGAGTTCGAGGAAGCCCTGCGCAGCACCGAGCCGCTGAAGGCCGAACGCCTTGAGGTCGGTTCGCGCCTGGGCGAGCTGCAAGGCCTGACCAAGGCGGCGACGGTGACGCGTACGCGCGCCGACACCACGTGGCAGAACGCCCGCATGGCGCTGTCGGAAGCCGAAGCGGGGCTGCGCCTCGGCCACCGCCGCCAGATCGAACAGCGCGCCGAACACGCGCAGGCGCTGGCCGAACTGCGCCGCACCTGGCGCCACTTGCCAATGAGCTGGCGCCGCAGCGGGCGCCGGGCATCGCTGGTGTCGGAACACCAGAACTCGCACCAGGTCGACCTGCGCGTCACGTCGCTGCAGCATTCGCTGGCGCGCGACGACTGGGAGCTGGACGCCACCGTGATCGACCAGTACCACCGCCTGAACGACCAGCTGCAGGGCCGCCAGTCGGAGACCGACGAGCGGCGCTACCAGAACAACCGCGCGATCGAAGCGACCGGCAACGCACGCGGCGCGTACATCGAGCGGCTGCGCTACACGATCAAGACCTACAGCAAAAACATCCGCGAGCTGGGCGAACTGGCGGGCATCGACGTGCATGCCGATCCGGTCAAGCTGGAGAACGACGACGTGCAGCTGTCGCAGGCAGGCCTGCACGTGCGCTTCAAGTTCGACGGCAAGGACCAGATCGGGATGAACGACGGCGAGGCGTCGGGCGGACAGCAGGTGATGAAGTCGCTGGTGCTGCTGATCGGATTGCTCAAGTCGGAGGATGGCTCGGGCGGCTTCGTGTTCATCGACGAACCGTTCGCCCACCTGGACATCCGTAACATCCAGCTGGTCGGCGAGTTCCTGAAGAACACCGACGCCCAGTACCTGATGACCACGCCGCTGACGCACAACACCGACGTCTACGATCCGTCCGAGCTGACGCTCATAACCAGCAAAAAGAAGAAGGACACGCAATGGGCGCAGCCGATCTTCGTGCTGCAGCGCCGGAGCGTGGATGTGAAAACGGCTGCATAAGCAGCCGCCGGTTCAAGCCGCAAGCCGTCGCCAGTTTAATCGCTGGCGGCGGCTTTTTTCATCTGATGGCGCCAGCGCAGCATGCCGGCCGAGTAAGCGCCGAAGTAGCCGGCGAACACGCCCAGGCAGGCGAGCGTGAGCGGGCTGTCGGTAAAGCGCGGCAGCGTGTTGGCCGTGCCCTGGTTGACGAAGATCTCGAGGCCGACGTAGATGATCCGTCCGACGAACAGCATCGCCACCAGCATGCCCAGGCGCGCATGCGGCGTGAAGAAGTAGCCTTCAGGCGTCACTTCGTAGCGCGTCTTGCGCAGGGCCCAGACGGCATACGCGATGCCCGCCGCGGTGCCGACCGCGAGCCAGCCGAGCGAGGCCGGCTGCGCCAGCAGTTCCGACGCGGGCACCAGCACCATCGCGGTGAACACGGCCAGGCCGGTCCAGTGGCGCGACACGGCTGACTGCTGGCGCGCCATCATGCGCTTGAGGCGCGCGTAGACGCGCCACATCAGCAGCGGTACCAGGATGAGCAGGGCGATGGTTTGAATGTTCATGGAATGTGGAGGTTTTAAAGAGCGGCAATTGTAAACCACAGCCGCCTGCCGTACGCCCGCGCGGCGCGGCCCGTGGTAACGTCATGATTTAACAACAACCGAGGACTGACCATGATCCCAGCCGCTATCGAAGCTCACCGCGCCCCCGAGCCGCAGGGGCCGATCGACGAGCCGACGCCCGAGCCGTTCGACAATCCGCATCCCCATCATCCGCCGGTCCATACGCCGCAAAACGAGGATCCGGTGCCCGATCCGAACCCGAAGATTTTCCACTAATCGAACGCCCACGAGTACAGCACGTCGAGGGCGGTGTTGGTGCCGGTCTGGAACTGCAGCGTGACGCGCGGGTTGAGCTTGTAGCGGATGCGCACCAGGCTCGAGGCCGACGTCGCGCCCTGCTCGAAGCTCAGGTAGGCGCGCGAGGACAGCCGCTTGCCGATCGTGACCACGGTGCTTTCCAGGCCCTTCGCCTGCGACACGCCCAGTTCGTCGACGCCCAGCGAGGTCGCGAGGCGCGACTGGAATCCGCCGCCACTGCCGGAACCGCCCAGCAGCGCGCCGGCCGCCGCGCTCAGCACGCTCGCCTCATTGCCCGACACGCCTTCCATTCCGTGGCCCAGCACCAGCCATGACAGCTTCTCGCTGTCCGGCACAGACGGCGTCGACACCAGCTTTGCTACCGGCGACAGCGCAGTGCCGCGCACCTCGACGCCGGCCTCGACGTTGGTGTCGGACAGCGCCTCGCCCTCCGGACGCTTGCGCACCGCGCGGATGTTCAGTGCCGGATTGTCGTAGCGACCGCTGAAGGTCAGGATGCCGCGCTCGATGGCCAGCTTCTGGCCGTACGCGGCATAGTTGCCGCCCACCGTGCGGATGGTGCCGTTCACGCGTGGCGCACGGTTGTCGCCGGTGCGCAGCCGCACCGTGCCAACCAGTTCGGTATCAGCGCCCATGCCGCGCAGGCGGAATGCGTCGCCCAGGTCGATTTCGATATCGGCAGCCAGCGGCATCGCCGCTTTGTCGCGCGCCCTGGCCGCGGCGCTGGTCCGGCCCAGCACGATGACGTCGTCCGACATTGTCGGGCGGCCTTGCGGCGCCAGTTCGACCAGTGCGCGGTCGACGCGGAACTTGCCGTCCACGTCGAAGCTCGTGGCGGTGCGCGTGACCGTGCTGGTGCCGCTGACGACAACGGTGCGGTCGGGCCGTGACAGCGCTTCGAGCTTGTTGGCCACCAGCTTGAGCTGCATGGTCGCCTCGCCGCCCGCGAAGCGGATCGCGCCGTCGGCTATCACGTTGCCCTGCACGCCGTCGAAGCTGAGGCGCTGCAGCTGCATCTGGTCGCCGGTGAGCTGGGCGCGCAATTGGCCGTTGCGCAGCCTGACGCCTTGTTCCGGCCAGCGCACCGCCAGCTTGTCGCCAGTGACGCTGCCGTTGAGCGTGGGCGCACCGATGGTGCCGCCGCCGGTGAGCGCCAGTTTCATCGCGCCGTCCAGTTCCAGCCCGGGCTGGCCGGACAGGGGAGCCATCCACGCGATCGATGCCATGTCGGCATTGGCCGTGAGCCGCAGCGGGCTGGCGTTGCCGATGCGGCCATTGACCAGCTGCGCGGTCGCATCGACACGCGCTACGCCGGCGCGGGTGCCGTCGGCATTGAGCCGGGTGCGCAGCGCGCCGCCGGCGACATCGGCGCGCAGGTCGAGCACGCGCAGTCCCAGCACCACAGGCACGTCGGCGCCCATGATCAGGTCGCCCTTTTCGCGGAACACGTGCAGCATGCCGGCCAGTTGCGGCGTGCCGCCAGCCACTGCCGCGGCCTGCAGGTCGAGGCCCCACTCCCCGCCGAGCGCGAGGTCGCCGCGCATGTTTTCGCGCAGCGCGGGCGAAAACTGGGCGATGTAATTGAGCGGTACGCCGGTGGCCGAGCCCTTGCTGCTCCAGCGCGCCCCGTTCTTGGCCAGCGATGCGATGCTGACGCTGCCGGCCGGCAGGGCGATGACCGCGTCGCTCAGTGCGACCTGCTGCGGACGCACCAGGCCCATCGCGCCTGCGCCAGGCGCCACGGCCAGGCGCAATGGCGTCGGCTTCGACAGCGTGAAGGCGTAGCGGCCGCGGTTCTGCAGGCTGTCGATCACGCCGCTCCATGCGTCGCCGTTCCAGCCGCCGCGCGCCTGCACTGCCGCGTCGAAGGCTTCGGCACGCGCGGTCAGGCTCAGCGTGTGCGCTGCGCGGGTACCGCTGGTCTGCAGGCGCGCGCTGTCGATCCGCGTGTCGCCGCTGCTATACCCGATGACGTCGATATTCGACACCATCGGCGTGGCACCGCCCTGGCGCGCGCCGATGTTGGCGCTGGCGCGCAGGGATTTGACGTGGTGGCGTCCCAGCACCTTGACGTTCTGGCCGTCGAGGGTCGCGGTCATGGCAGGGGCTTGCGAAGTGCCGGACAGTGTGCCGGATCCACGCAGCGCGCCGCCGAAGTCGCCGCCGAGGACCGCCAGTTGCGGCGCATCGATGCGCCAGTCGAGCCGGTCCGCCGGAGCGCCGAACCTGCCCTTGGCGGCGATGACGTTCGGGCCGATGTGCAGGTCGACGTCAGCGTTCGTGATGCGCTGGGCGCTGCCGCCGAGGCGCGCATGGCCCCACAGCGGCGCGTTCGACAGCGTCGACTGGTCGAGGGTGACGTCCACGTTGCCGCTGATGTTCTCGCCGAGGCGGCCGTCGGCGGTGAATTTGCCGTTGATGCTGCCGGCCAGCGGCGACCCGAACACCGCCGGGTCGAAGCCACGGGCGGTACCGGTGGTCTTGATGGCGATGTCGCGCGCGCCGTCCTGTGCGGCGGCGGCCAGCCACGCTTCGCCGCTGGCGTGCAGCACGCTGGCATTGGGCTTGCGCGCTTTCTGCGCCAGGCCAAGGCCGCGCGCGTCGGCCACAAAGGTGGTGCGCGGCGCTTCCATCGTGCCGCTGATCGCGCCGCTGGCGGCGAGGGAGCCGGCCAAGTCGCTGCGCAGCGCCGACAGCTGGCGTGCGTCGAGCTTCCACATCAAGCGCTCGCCCGGCGCGCCGAAGCTGCCGCGCAGGTCGACCGAATTGGCGCCCATCGCGAAGCTGGCGTCCACGCCAGTGACGTGCTTCGCATCGGCGTTGAACCTGCCTTTTCCGGACAAGGGCTGGCCGAACAGGCGGCTCGGGCGCAGCGTGAAGTCGGACGCCACCAGCCATTCGGGCGACAGCGTTCCGCTGGCGTTGACCAGCGCATTGATGTCGGCGCCAGGGAAGTCGCCCAACGACGCCGGATTGAAGCGGACCGCGGTCGCGCCCAGCTTGAACTCGCGCTTGCCTTCGAGGCTGGCGCTGCCGGCCACATCGACATGGCCGCTGCCCGCGGCCAGCCGTGCGCGTTTGATGGCGATAACCTGGTTGGCGAGGGTTGCCTCCGCATCGAGGCGCATGCCGCGTTCGGACAGCTGCGCCGCCAATGTCTGCACGTCGCCCGCACTGGTGAGCTGGATGTCGCCGGCAATCGCGGTCGCCTTCATGGTGCTGTACAAGGCCTTCAGGTTGATGCGGTCGGTGTGCAGCTTGAACTGCGCCCCGCCGATACCCTTGTCGTCCAAACCGCGCTGCACGGTACCGCCGCCGGTGAATTTGCCGGCCGCGCCCATGTCGAGCAGCACATCGCTAATCTGCATCGCGGACAGATTGCCGCCAAGGCGGCCGCGCATGGACAGCAGCGGCAGCAGTTGCTTGTCGATCGGGCCGACCTTGCCGTCGTTGGCGATATCCACCGTGCCGGAAATCGCTTTTTTCGGATCGATCTGCGCATTGACCGACATCGACAGGTCTGCCGCGGGCAGGGCCGGGTTGAAGAAGCCCGGGTTGATGTTGCGGCCCTTGAGAGCAAGTGCGCGCAGCGGGACCGGCTCGAACGGCGCCAGCGTCAGGCGCATGTCGCCGACCGCCTTGCCGGCCTGGCCGGCCGCGTTGATCTGCGTGGTGACGAGGTCGCCGCCGGCGCGGATCGACAACTGCGCCGGGGCCTGTCCGGACTTGACCTGGGTCTGGACCAGCGTGGCCGCCGCGTCGAGTTTGAAAGGCCGCATTGAGCCGATGCTGCCGCTGGCGGTGGCGCGTCCCCACGGGGTGAGGGCGCTGGCGTCGCGCAGCTCCCACTGCTGCTTGTTGCCGTTTAACTTGAAGCGGACATCGTCGATGACCGTTTTAGCACCCGCGTTGGTCATCGTCAGTTTCGTCACGCGCGCGTCGGCGATGGCCAGGTTGAACGGCGGCGCCAGCGATGCCGGCATCCTGGCCGGTTCGTCGGTCTCGCGCAGCGTATCCATTTGCACGCTGGCGACGTGCAGCTTGCTGATCGCGATCCCGCTCGACAGGTACTGCCACGGCGACCAGTCGATATCGAGGTTCCTGGCGGTGATCAGCTGCTCGGGGCTGCGGTATACGACGCTGTCCATGTGCATCGCGCCGTACAGCGATCCCGACACGCCGGTGACGACGATGCTGCCGCCGCTGGCGTTGGCGACGCGCTGCACCAGCATCTGCAAGGTTGTTTCGCGGCCCAGGTACCAGTAGGCGCCAGCCAGCAGCACGCCGGTGGCGGCGACGCCGATGGCGACGTTGCGCGGCCAGCGGCGCTTGCGTGGGGCCGGGGACTTGGTGGTTTCTTGAGTAGTCATCAGAACGTGAACCCGACGGAGAAATGCAGGCGTGCTTTTTTAACGGCCTGGCCATAAGCCAGGTCGACGTTGATCGGTCCGACCGGGCTGCGCCAGCGCGCGCCGATGCCGTAGCCCAGTTCAGGCTTGAGGTCCTTGATGCTGTCGGCGGCATTGCCGGCGTCGACGAATACGGCGACACCCCATGGCGGCTTGAACCAGTATTGGTATTCGGCGCCGCCGCTCAGCAGGTAGCGCCCGCCGACAATCGCGTTCCCTTCGCGCACGCCCAGCTCCTGGTAGCCGTAGCCGCGCACCGACTGGTCGCCGCCGGCGCGGAACAGGAAGGTGCTTGGCACCCCGTCCTTCTCTTTCGAACCAAGCGCGCCGGCTTCGCCGCGCAAGATCAGCGTGGATGCGACCGAGATCGGACGGTAATGGACGAAGCGCGTGCTGGCACGCACGAAGCGTTCGTCTGTCAGCACCGGCAGCAGGGCGCCGCCCAGCTGCGCGTTGATCACGTAGCCGCGGGTCGGCAGCACCAGGTTGTCGAGTTCACGCTTGGTGATGCTGTAGGTAAGCGGCAGGCTCCTGCTGTTGCGCGACTCGAGCCCGGCGATGGTCTGCTTCTCGGCCAGGAACTCCAGCGTGAGGCTGCGTTCGAGCAGCGGCGTGCCCCACGAACGGCGTACCGCGACGTTGGCGACATTGGTGATTTCGCCGCGAATGTCGTTGCGCTCGAAGCCGGCGCCGAAGCTGTCGTTGTAGCCCTTGGCGGTGGTCGGGAAATAGAAGTCCGCGCGCGCCGCCTGGCGCTTGCTCTCGGCGATGACCTGGCTTTTCAGGCGCAGGCCGCGCACGTTCAGGTCATCGTAGTTGACCTGGGCGCGCGCGCCGGTGTTGGTCGAGTAGCCCAGGCCGACCGACGCGTTGCGGCGCTTGTTCTCGGTGACGCGTACCAGCACCGGCAGCACTTGCGGGCCGGTTTCGGCCACTGCCGGTGCTCCCCGCTGCTGCTCCTGGAGTTCTTCGATGTTTTCCTCGAGCACCGCCGCGGTATCGGCCGACACTTCGACGGTGCTGAAGTAGCCGGTGTCCTGGAGGCGCGCCTGGAATGACTGCAGCGCCGCTTCGCTGTACTCGTCGCCCGGCTCGATCTGGTTCAGGTTGGTGATGATATGCGCCGGGTAGCGGCTCAGGCCTTCGATGCGCAGTTCGCCCAGGCGCACTTCGGGGCCGCTGTCGAGCACCACGCGCAGCATCGCGCGGCGCGCCTCCGGGTCGACCGTGGCGCTGGTCTCGGCCAGCTGGGCGCGCGGATAGCGCGTCTGCATCACCTGGCGCAGCAGGTTGCGCTTGGCCGCTTCCCAGTCGGCCTGGCGGAAGCGCTGGCCGACGTTGAGCGTCCAGTTGTTACGCAGCGTGGCCGGATCGAACTGCCTGGCGCCGGCGGCCAGCGGCTCGAAGCCGCGCATCACCAGGTCAACGTCGCCAACCAGCACCGGCTCGCCCGGATCGACGATCACGCGCGCCACCGGTACCGTGGTGCTGGTATCGAGGCCGGCGCTGACCTTGGGCGAGTAATAGCCTTCGGTGGCGATCAGGGTGCGCGCCTGCTCGGGCGCGTCCTTGACGAGGCGCTGCAGCTGTTCGAGGTCGATGCGCGGGTTGCCGCGCCAGCGCACCAGGTCAAGGTTGTCCTCGAGGAGGTCGTCAAGCCGGCCGGGCGCCTCGACCTGCACGGTGTAGTCGATGGCCTGCGCGAACGCTGTCGCGGTCGCAGGAAGGGCGAACACGACGACGGCAATTTGTGCCAAAATTCGTGTCCGCCCCGCCTGCGCCGAGCTGTTGGTTGGTATTGCGAGAAACATGTCTCTCCGTCTGGAAAAATGTACAAAACATATTACCGGATCGGCAAAAATGATGGCGAACGCCTAACTTTGTGGAAATCGAACAAATGCATCAATCCGACACCGCGCTGGTCTTGTTCAGCGGCGGACAAGACTCTACCACCTGCGCGGCCTGGGCCCTGGAACGATATGCGCGGGTTGAAACCATCGGTTTCGACTATGGCCAGCGCCATGCGGTGGAACTGGAAGTGCGCCCGGCGGTGCTGGCGGGGCTGCGCGCGCTGAACCCGGCATGGGATGCGCGCCTGGGCGAGGACCACATGATCGACCTGTCGCTGATCGGGGAGATCTCCGACACCGCGCTCACCAGCGACGTCGAGATCGCGATGCAGGCCAACGGCCTGCCGAACACCTTTGTCCCTGGCCGCAACCTGATGTTCATGATGGTCGCGGCCACGCTGGCCTACCGGCGCGGCCTGACGGTACTGGTGGGCGGCATGTGCGAAACCGACTTCTCGGGTTATCCCGACTGCCGCGACGACACCATGAAGGCGCTGCAGGTGGCGCTCAACCTCGGCATGGCGACGCGCCTGAAGATCGAGACGCCACTGATGTGGATCGACAAAAAGGAAACCTGGCAGCTGGCGCAGGATACCGGCGGCGCGGCGCTGGTCGAGCTGGTACGCACCGGCACCCACACCTGCTACCTGGGCGAGCGCGGCGCGCTGCACCCGTGGGGCTATGGCTGCGGCACCTGCCCGGCGTGCGAGCTGCGCGCGCGCGGCTACCAGCAGTTCGTGCTGGCCGGGGCGCAGTAAGCGCATGCGCATCGCCCTGCTGACCGACCTGCACGCCAACCGGGAAGCCCTCGACGCCTGCCTGGCGCACGCCGTCCGGCAAGGGGCGGACAAGTACGCATTCACGGGCGACCTGGTGGGCTACGGCGGCGATCCGGCCAGCGTGCTCGATATCGTCATGGAGCATGCCGCGCGCGGCGCGATTGTCGTCAAGGGAAACCACGACGAAGCGGCCTCGCGCGGGCCGCGCCCCGGCATGCACGCCGAGGCGCGCCAGGTGATCGAATGGACCCGCGGCCAGCTCGATGCCGGGCAGCTGGCGTTCCTCGACACGCTGCAACTGACCAGTGAACTGGGCAGCATGATGTTCGTCCACGCCAGCGCCCACGAACCGCAGCGCTGGGAATACGTCACCGGGCTGGAGGAAGCGGAGCGCAGCCTGCGCGCCAGCCACAGCCGGATGGTGTTCTCGGGCCACGTGCACGCGCCGGCGCTGTACCGGCGCGCCGACGACGGCCGCATGGGCGCCCATACGCCACGTTCGGGAATCAAGGTGAGGGTCGAGCCGCGCCACCAGTACCTGGTGATTCCCGGCTCGGTGGGACAGCCGCGCGACGGCAACTGCGCGGCCTGCTATGCGATGTTCGACGAGGACAAGCGCGAACTGACTTACTTCCGGATTCCTTACGATCACGGCGCCGCGGCGCGGCGCGTGATCGCGCAGGGTTTGCCGATCGTGTTCGCGATGCGGCTGGTCGAGGGAATCTGAGCGGCCTCAAACTGCCGTCGGCGCAGCCTCGGCCCGCATGCGGTTGCGGCGCGAGCGGCTGACGAAGAACCACACGATCGCAATCGGAATCAGCAGCGGCAGCAGCAACGGCGACACGGCCAGCAGCGCGAGCGCCGCGGCCAGCGCCAGCGCGCCGACCAGCACCACGCCGACCCCGGCAAAGACCACCACCAGCAAGGCCCCCACGCACAGTGCGACCACGGTGCCGATGATCAGCCCGAGGCTGCCGAACAGCAGGCCGAGCAGCGCGCCGAGCGGGCCGTCGAACTCGTCGCCGTCGATGTCCATGTGGAAGGCGCTGGTGTCGACAATCATGTCCCACGCGATCAGCGCGACCAGGAACAGGATAATGAAGGGGGCAATCTTTCTCATGGCAGGACCTCTTGGTAGTGTCGTTGGTATGGGTCCACTGTAGCCACGCAGGTATGCATCAGCCACCGGATTGCGACAGACTGCAATATTGACGGGTCGGGCCCGCAAAAATGCACGACGAAGAGTCCCGGCAAGGTCAACCTTGAAATGGCGCGCGGGTTTCCTATACTGAATGCCTGCTTTTGTTTCGGGAGATCAAATGCAACTCGCATATAGCGCAGTGGCCGGAGGCCAGAAGGGCCCGCCGTCGGCGCCGCCGGCAGTGCCGCCGATCATCATCAATCCGTTCAGCTATCACACGCCGCGGCCGGCGATCGATCCGCACGTCACGCCGGCGCGCCCGCCGCTGTTGCCGCCCGGCCAGCCTGCCATCCGGGCGTGTGCGCCGCGCTGAATTCGTCTATCATGCGAACTCTTCGATGTTGAAATATAAAGTTACCCAATGATTGATGACGTACCTGAAGTGCCGGACGACGCCCCCATCCAGGAACCGCGCGTGTGGCAAGGAAATGGCTGGACCGCGCGCGTGATCAAGAACGAGGACGACGAGGGCTGGGCGGTCGCCATGATCAAGGACGGCGAGCCGGAACCGGCGCTGGTCGGGCCGTGGACGATGGGCCGCGACAAGAAAAACCCGAAGCCGCTCGACGTCAACGCCTTCCACACCCTGGTCAAGACCGCCGCCGAGGTGCTGCGCCGCCACGAGCAGCAGCTGCACGCCCAGCTGCACAAGAGCACGGTCGTGGCGACCGAGGAGGGCATCATCAAGGTCACGCTCGACATCGTCCCCGACGACGACCACCCGTACGCCTTGCTGACGGCGATCGACGAAATGGGCGAACAGCTGGCGCGCGAAAGGGTGGCGGCCAGCTTCAAGCTCTCGCCCGCCAGCGCGGCCAGCTGGATCGAATCAGGCTTCCGCGCCCCGCGCTAGACACCCGCCTGCAACACCTGGGCGAATCGCCGCGTTTGTCGGCGATCTTGCTTCGCTTTTCCATCCTCTCCTGCTAGTATTTCCCGAGTGCATTAATAAAGGAAATATTGATGGAAAGCCGTCTTAACCGCCTCGAAGCGGTGCAAGCCATGGTGCTTGAGATCGGACAGTTGTCGACCTCCTGCAGCGACATCACCGAATTCGTCCGCGCCGTGCACCGCGCGCTCGGGCGCATCATGTACGCCGCGAACTTTTACGTGGCGCTGAGCGACCGCGAAGACGGCACCGTCCGCTTCGTCTACTTCGTCGACGAGCGCGACGAAATTCCCGACCCGACTGAAAAAGTCACGCTGGCCTCGCCCGAGCAGTCGCCGACTGCCTGGGTGATCATGAACCGGCGCAATATGGTGATGACCGCTGACGAGAACAATGCGCGCGGCAACGGCGAAGGCAGCTGGGGCAACGGCAGCGTATCGGAGCACTGGATGGGCTGTCCGCTGCTCGACCAGCAGCAGCAGGCGCTGGGCGCGATCGTGATCCAGAGCTATACCTCGGAGCACACCTACAGCGACGAGGACCAGGCGCTGTTCGCGCTGATCGCCAACCACGTCTCGAACGCGCTGCAGGGCATGCAGAGCATGGACCGCCTCGAGCGCGCGGTGCAGGAACGCACGGCACTG